>JALWOP010000086.1 GCA_027083445.1 Planctomycetota bacterium
GCTGCATTACTGGAGGAAGTCAAACATTTTAGTGACTACGATCGTCCACGAGAAAGGCGTCGTAAAGTGCTTACCTGCAAGGGTTTCCGCCGGATCGGATGACGATATCCCGTCGAACTTCAGTCTAACCGCGATGAGAGCTGCTGGAACGCCTCGGAGCAGACCACGAGATTCCATGAAGAACACCTCGATGGAGCCTGCGATCGCGCCCCCATCCAAGAAAGCTCATTCCAGGTACAGCCGCCGGGTTCAGCGATTCGATGATCTCCGGCAGTGGGCCATCACCGGTCCGCTGGATGGGGAGTCGTAGGCGCAGCGACCCCCTGGCAGGTAGGACGCGCAGCCGATGCCGATGCACACCCCGAGCCGTTTGCAAGAGCCCCGCTCGAAGAAGACTTCCGAAGACCTGGCCCCTCCCATCCGCACCTTCCCCACTGAAGTACGGCGAGCGCCGAGGAACTGGGCGACCCTCCTCCTGGGCCTGAGCGGCCTCGCGGCCTTGGGTCTGGGGGCGGCCGTGGTCTGGGGTCCCGCCCGGTCACCCCAGGCGGCCGACCTCGCCACGCGCCTGGGTAGCGCAGGGGTCCAGAGCGGCCACCTCTTTGCCGCCGGGGCTGCCCTTGGCGGACTGGCCCTGGTCAGCCTCTTCCTCTCCACGGTGGCCCGCACGCTCCTGCGTCCGGGCGCGGTCGAGGAGGCCTTGAGCGAGGTCGGCGCGGACCTGGCCGAGTTCCGCAACAAGCTCTACGAGTTCGAGAACGACCACGTGTTTTTCCGCACCACCCTGGAGCAAGCTCTCAAGGAGGTTCGCGAGCACCGCCAGAAGGATCGCTCGGCTGAGGCGGTCGACGCACTCTTCCGACTCGCTGGGAGCCTGGACACTCTCCACGCTCACCTAGACCAGCGCCTGCAAGAATCTTCGTCCGTGATCCAGTCGACTCTGACCGAGCTCGGCTCTCTGGTGGAGGCCAGCCGCGACTATCTGCAGGAATCCCTCGAAGAGAGCGACCAGCGCCTAGTCGCCCTGGGACAGAGCCTGCACGAGCTCGCACGTCCCGTCGCAGGCCCCTCCGAAGAGGCCCCCCCCGTGAGCGCAGCCGAAGAGTGCCTCCAAGAGGAAGAGCCCCCCGAGGACGACGAGGGAGCCCTCGGACTGGGCTTGCTCGACCAACTCGATGACCTCGGCTCCGATGAGACCTGGTGCGACGAGGAGGTGCGTGAGGAGATGGCCACCCTCGAACTGGAGCAGGATGCACAGCCTGACGCGGTCCAACGCATCGAGTTCGAAGAGCCCCTACCGCCCCTCCCCGCGGTCCAAGAGGAAGGGGAGTCGAGCCACATCGAGCGAATGCAGGATGTGGTCCGCGATTCCACCAGCGCGCAGATCATCGAGAGCTGGTCGGGTGACGAGCCTCCCACGGCGGAAAACCCGCCGCACGAGGCCTGAACCCCAGAGAAGAGCCTGGGAAGGAAAACCCCTGGAGGGCCCGAGGTCAGCTCTTCTCGCCGCTTTTCTCTCCAGAAGCTCCAGAGTCCACGGCGCCGGTCTTGGGGGTCGCCTCCGGTCCAGCGGGCTCGGGCTGGGGTTCATCCTTCTTGAAGAACTTCGCGAAGGGGTTGTAGCCCGCCTCTTGGCTGGCGCGGTTGACCCGTTCCAGATCCTCGCGCTCCTCGCGGGTCAGCCGATCACTTCCACCCCGGCGCGGGCCTCCACGACCGGGACCACCCCGGCGACGCCCACCACCACCGATGATGGCACCGCGGCCCAGATTCTTGGGCCGCTCCTCGCCACGACGCGCACCGCCCCGGCGACGCCCTCCTCCGGAGCGTCCCTCGCCGGCGGGCCGGCGCCGCTCGGGTCGGGGAACGTTCTTGAGCGAGAGGGCCATGCGTGAGCCCTTGGGAGGCAGGATGCGGGCGCGGATGAGCTGCCCGATGCTGAGCAACTCGCGCGCATCACGCACGTAGCGGCTGGAGATCTCAGAAATGTGCACCATCGCATCCGCTTCCAGGCCGACAT
Organism: Planctomycetota bacterium; assembly: GCA_027083445.1. Taxonomy (GTDB): domain Bacteria; phylum Planctomycetota; class UBA1135; order UBA1135; genus JALWOP01. Next base: position 2,021 of record JALWOP010000086.1, read on the forward strand.
CGACGAAGGCGCCGAAGCTCGTGACGTTGGTGACGATGCCCTCGATCACACGCCCCTCGGAGAGCCGCACGGGATCGGTCTGTGGAGCCAGAAGCTCCGGACGACGCAGGCGCGGGCGCGGATCCCGACCCGGCTGGGAGAACTCGCGCATCAGGTCGCGCCAGGTCGCCTCATCGACATCGAAAGCTGCCCGTCGCAGCCCCTTGGTCACACCGGGACGACCGAGACATTCCTCGACACTCTGGCCTGTGCTCTCGAGGATGCGAGCCGCAAGGGGGTAGAGCTCGGGGTGCAAGCTGGTCCGATCGAAGGGCAGAGGAGAATGCGGGAGCCGCAGGAAGGCGATGGCACTCGTCCACTGTGCTTCGGTCAAGAGCCCGTCGGCCCGCAACTGCTCGCGCGTCTCGAAGGGTTGCTTCTCCCGGGCCTCGATCAGGCGCTCGGCAGTTTGGCGGTCGAGACCCGGTACGCGCGACAGAACCGAGAGCGGAACGAGGTTCAGATCGCAGCCGGTGTGGGCGACGCAGGATTCGATCGTCTCGTCGAAGACCCGCCGGGCGTTGGCCTTGCTGACCAGACCCTGCTCACCCCCGAGTCCGAGGTGGCGCGGATCGACCTTGAGCAGCTCGGCCATGGGGTCCTGCACCCGCCGGCCCAAGCTGATCGCCATGCGCTCGGGAACACTCGTCTCGGGAAGTTCGGTTCGCGCCAATTCGGAGTTGGCATAGCTGGAGAGCCCCGCCTCGTTGACCAGGGTGACCACGGTTCCGAGTCCGGTAGCCGCCAGCGCCTCTCGCAGCTTGGGGACTGCCTTGCGCGGGCCCTTGCCGTGACCGACGGCACAGAGAAGCACACGCTGCTCTTCGAGCAATGGAGTCAGCTCCGCCGCCAGGGCAGCGGCGTCCTTCTCCCCCACCTCGATACGAGCCCGGGCCTGGACCGTTCCATCCTCCGCAAGGACGGCGACGGTCCAGGCACCGCGGGCATTGACGTCGATCCCCGCGACAGGGTGACGACCATGGGGAGGAGTCAGGAGAACCTGGCGCAGATGCTGGGAGAGGAAGCGTAGGGCCTCCTGGTCTCCGCGCTCCTTGAGCTCCAAGCGCACATCCGCTTCCACGACCGGCAGGAGCCGAGCCTGCAGAGCCTGCATGGCGATGTCATTCAGGAGGGCGTCGAACTCCGGGCGGGTGTGCCGGCCGAAGACGGCCCGGACCTTGGGCAGGATCAGCTTGGGGTCGATGGTGATCGAGGTCCCCAGGATGCGCTCCTTCTGGGCCTGCCGAATCGCGAGCAGGCTGTGGCCCTGGACCTGGCGCTGGGGCTTTTTGAACTTGAGCAGCGGCTTGTGGCGCCCCGCTTTGGCTTCGCTGACCAGGGGCTTGGCGACGAGAATGCCGCGGGAGCGCAGCATGCGGCGAGTCGTGGTGCGCAACGCTGCGTTCCGACCCAGGCGGTCACTCAGGATACGAACCGCCCCGCTGAGCGCCTCTGCATCGGTGTGCACTCCCCTGTCCGGATTGACGAAGGGTTCGCAGACTCGCGCCACCTCCGGTGTGATCGTGACGTGCAGCCCCCCGATGAGGGCGGCATCCTGGTGGGGCGGGGTCTTCGCAGCCCCCGTTTTCGGAGAACCCTCACCCGACGCCGTCCCGGAGGCATCTCCCGAGCCCCCCGCGGGAGCCTGCTCGCTGGAGCCCTGCTGGTCGGTGGACTCTTGCCCGGAAGGTTCTTCTCCTGCCGGCGCGTCCGTTGCGACCTCGACTCGATGGCCCGGCTGGGGAATCGACTCCTCCGAGGGCTGGGCCGAGATCGAAGCCGAGACCGATGACTGCGGAGCGACCTCTTCCCCGGTGGATTCCGAGGAAGCCTCGGGCTGGACCCCGGCCGCAACCTCAGTCGCGCTCGCCGAGGGCTCCTCTGCCGCCGGCTGGGGAGCGGTCTCTCCCTCGGCGGCTTCCGCCTCTTCAGCGGCCCCCCCTTCAGCGGCCTTCTGACCTCTACGCTGTGAACGTGGAACCTGTTCGATGAGCTTGTCCGCCAGACCTCCCAGCCCGCGGTCGAGGGCCAGTTGCACCTCGGGTTCGGGCCGGCGGTGCGGCACGAAGAGGTCTTCGAGCTCGAAGCGGTCCATGCAGCGCTCGATCTCGTCGCGGTAGCGTTGATCCACACCCTGCTGCTCGAGGTTGCGTAGGATCGTGGCTCGGCGTCGATCGAGCTCTTCGAGCTCCCCTCGTCGGAACTGTAGGCGCCGGATCTGACTCTCGGAGAGGCCGCCACTGGCCTGGCGGCGGAAACGGCCGATGAAGGGGGCACTCAACCCGGCGTCGACCATCTCGAAGACCGCGCGAATGTGCTCGGCGTCGACGGACAGTTCCTTGGCCAGGTGATCGAGGATTCGGGTCGCGGTCACGAGGGTCTCCCGTGCAGTGGACGGCGCGATCGTGAGTCGCACCGGGTTTTCGAAGGCAGTGTGATACCACATCCGCCCCCTCTCGTGGGCCGGGAGAGGCGCACACAGCCCTCCTCGGCGCACCGGCCCACGCTGGCGGCATCCAGAGTGGCCTATTCCAGAGTGATACTCCCGCGGCCCTAGATACGCACGTGGTCGGCCAGCGCCTGGCCGAAACGCATTCCAGCCCCCTCATCGCGAGCGGTGATCAGGCTGCCGTCGACCTGGACTTCGCGGCCGGTAAAGCGTGCTCCCGCCTGACGGGCAGCCCCGGCCAGGCCGGGCTCGCCGGTCACCTTGCGCCCCCGAAGAATCCCTGATGCGATCAACACCGCCAGGCCGTTGCCCCAGGTTGCGATGAGCTTGCCGTCCCGGTCGGCACTGCGTACCAGCTCCGCGATGTGTGCATCCCTCGCCAGGGGATGCTCCCCCGTGCAGCCGACGATGAGGATTCCCGAATAGGCATCCAGCACCTGATCCGCCAACCCCGTATCGACCAGGAATTCATCCTGAAGACGGCCCCGCACGGGCGTGTCCGGGTCGAGTGCCGCGGTAACCGAGCCCACGTGCACTCCGGCGAGGGAGGAACGCGCGTAGCGCAGGGTCTGTTCCCCGAACCCCTCGGCTGGGACGGCGATCAGAACCTTGGAGATGTAGTGCTGGACGGGGATACCGTCCGCATCGAGTTCCTGCTCCACAGTGTCGGACATGGCGCACGCATTGTCCCCAGGCCGCGCGGGGGGTCAAGCGGGGAGCTCGAAGACCGAGATTCGCGTCTCTTCGGCCAAGAGACCCGCTCCAGAGGCGACCTGCCAGGCGATCTTTTCGTCCAAGCCGGGCACGGTCCACTCCCCCAGGCTGCGCCCGCTGAGAATGTCCCTCGCCTCCAACCAGGCGCCCTGCTCCAGGTAGAGCTTGCCCGAGTCCCCGGTAACCGAGACCCCCGGCAGCTCGTCGACGGAGCGGGTCTCCAGCACCCGGAACCAGAGCGGCTCGTCCCCAGCCTGCCCATCCACGCGCAGAGCGATGAGCGAGAGGGTATCGCGGGTCCCGCGCCCCTCGTGCAGGGCGATGCTCGAAGCGAGTTCTCCCTGCCGCGAGGATGGCAGGATCGCCTCGAGGCCGGCGGTAAGCAGGACGAAGGCGTGATCGTGCACGACCAGTCCATGGATGACCGGAAGGCTGGGCGGGACGAGCAGCTCCTCGAAGTGGCCGGTCTCGGCGTCGATCACCAAGACTCCCCCGCGTCGAGTGTGAAGGTTCGAGAAGACGACCAACACCCGGTCCCCCGTGCGGGCGATGTGGTGGTAGCGCTCCCCCTCGCGGGTGTACTCCCAGGTTTCGCTCAGGGTGAGAGCATCGACCCCGAAGACGCGGGCTGCGCTCACGCAGATACAGTGATCCGGGGCGACGAGGGCCTCGTCGAAAGGGGGGATGTCGCCGGCCTCGAGCAACTCGCCATCCTCGAGGGACATGCGCACGGCTCGATGGCCGCTCTGGGAGGGTCCGAGCACCACCGCCTGTCCAAGGGCGCCGAATCCCGCGCCAAACCCGCGGCCATACCCCACCTCGCAGGGGGCCTTCCAAAGCACCTCACCGGTGCTCCGGTCCAGGGCCGACAGCTTGCCCGGGATGACGCTGTCGACCCACTTGCCGCCGGCGGGAGCGTCATAGCCGTGAATCAGCACCGGTCCCTCGGAACCGAAGGCGATCCCGTCGATCTCCGACTCCTGCTCGCGGCTCCAGCGACGTTTGGCGGTCTTGGACATGGAGACATCGTAGCGGGGGAGCCCGGGGGGAAGAAACGCTGCGTCCGCGGAAGAGATCGCGTCTCCAGGAGTGGCCCCCTACTGTCAGGCGCGCCCTCCACTCGCGGAGAGCGCGCCCGAGTCATAGCCGGCCCCGAATCATAGCCGGCCCCGAATCATAGCCGACGCTGCGGCGTCGGCTCCGCTACCGGTGAGCTAGGCCTGGTGCTCTTCACGCATCTTGGCCGCGATGGCGGGGGGGACATCCCGGTACTCCGCCAGCTCCATGGAGTATTGACCGCGGCCTTGGGTAGCACCGCGCAGGGCCGAGGAGTAGGCGAACATCTCGGCGATGGGCACCATGGCGCGCACGATGCGCTGATCGCCCTGGGAGTCGATGTCGGAGACCTCTCCCCGGCGCGAGTTCAAGTCACCGACGACCGCACCGAGGAATTCCTCGGGAACCGAGACTTCAACCTTCATGAAAGGCTCGAGCAGGACGGTGTTGTTCTCCATGGCCTGACGGAAGGCCAGAACACCCGCCGCGCGGAAGGCCATCTCACTGGAGTCGACATCGTGGGCCTTGCCGTCGAAAAGGGTGCAGCGCAGGTCGACGAAGGGGATGCCGCTCGAACCTCCGGTCTTGAAGAACTCCTCCAGACCCTGGCCCACCGCGGGAATGTACTCGCGCGGGACGTTGCCGCCCTTGACCTTGTCGACGAACTCGAAACCGCCGCCTTCGATCCCGGCCTGGGTCTCGAAGCGCACATGGACCACCGCGTACTGACCCGAACCACCGGATTGGCGGATGTAACGTGCCTCGGTCTCGAGGTCTTTCTTGAGACGTTGCTTGAAGGCCACCTTCGGGCGGCCGGTCTGGACCCCGCACTTGAACTCGTTCTGGATGCGGTTGATCACCACCTCCAGGTGCAGTTCGCCCATGCCGCTGATGATCAGTTGGCCCGTCGCCTCGTTGGTCTGCGCGCGGAAGGTCGGATCCTCGCGCATGAGGCGCCCGATGATCTCTCCCAGCTTGTCACGATCGGTGCTCTTTGCGGGCTCGATCGACATGGAGATCACCGAGTCGGGGAAGGTGATCTTTCCCAGGGCGATCGGATGGTCGGGATCGCAGAGGGTGTCTCCGGTGACGGTGTTCTTGAGGCCGATCACCGCTGCGATCTCTCCCGCTCGCACGGATTCGACCGCCTCGCGCTTGTTCGCGTGGATCTTGACCAAGCGACCGATCCGCTCGGACTTGCGCGTCCGGGGGTTCAAGAGCTTGGCGCCCTTCTCCAAGACCCCCGAATAGACACGCACGAAGGTCATGTCTCCGGTCGGTTCGGCCACGGTCTTGAAGGCCATGATCGCGACGGGAGCGTCATCGGTCGGCTGGCGTTGGACCTCCTCGCCACTGTCCGGATCGGTCCCCTCGATGGCCTCGATCTCGATCGGGTTGGGGAGGAAGTCCACGACGGCATCGAGCACGAAGCGCACGCCCTTGTTCTTGAGGGCCGAGCCGGCCAGGACCAGGGTCAACTCCCGGCTCAGCACGGCCCGGCGCAGGGCCCTGCGCACCATCTCCTCGGTGATCTCCCCGTCCTCGAGGAACAGATCGAGAAGTTCATCGTCGTGCTCCGCGGCAGCTTCGAGCAGGTCGTGACGGTAGGCCCCAGCCATCTCGGCCAACTCTTCGGGGACATCCTCCTCGTAGTAGTCACGCCCGTCGCCATCGTCGAGGAAGGTGATGTACTTCCAGCGGATCAGGTCCACGAAGCCCTTGAAGTCCTTCTCCGTGCCCACCGGCATCTGGATCGGGACGGCCCGCGCTCCCAGGCGATCGCGGATGGTGCCGACGGCGAAGTCGAAGTTCGCGCCGATCTTGTCCATCTTGTTGATGAAGCAGATGCGCGGAACGGCATAGCGGTCCGCCTGGCGCCAGACCGTTTCGGACTGGGCTTCCACCCCGTTCTTGGCATCGAAGACCGCGATGGCCCCGTCGAGGACCCGCAGGGAGCGCTCGACCTCGGCGGTGAAATCGACGTGCCCGGGGGTGTCGATGATGTTGATCACATGGCCGTTCCACTCCGCGGTGGTCGCGGCGGACTGGATGGTGATCCCACGCTTCTGCTCCTCCTCCAAAAAGTCCATGGTGGCGGCCCCGTCGTGGACCTCCCCCATGCGGTGCACCTTCTGGGTCAGGTAGAGGACGCGCTCGGTGACCGTGGTCTTACCCGCGTCGATATGGGCCATGATGCCGATATTGCGCATGCGTTCGGGCGCATCGGGCTTGGCCTTGTGCTGGATCGGAGAAACGCTCTTGAGGACGGCGCTGGTCATCGGACGACGGAGTTTTGGCGAAAAGGTCGGGAATGGGACCGGAAACGGGGCTCCCCGAGGAGCTGACAGGCATCGGCCGGCGGGGCGGGTAGCCCACGGCGACCTCGCTCGGAGGGTCGCGCCGGACCCCGGGGGGGGCCCGCATGACTTTGTTTCGGTCAAAGCAAGCGGGCCAGCGTACCCCTGCGAGGGGAGGCGTCAAGGGCGCGGCCCGAAACCGGGACAATCAATCCCCCCGGCGCACACGCTCCCCGGCCTGGGGAATACCCCGCTCCATGGGGCTCTCACCACTCTCGTAGTGGCGGAAGGTCCAGGGAATCGCCTCTCCCCAGCCCTCCTCGGGGCTGTCCTGGAGGTGCAGGGAGAGGTGCGCGTAGGGGGTGAAACGCATGCGACCCGAGAAGCCGACCTGCGCCAGGGGCTCTCCGGCGCTGACCTCGTCTCCAGGGGCGACCCGCAGGCTTCCCCGGGCCAGATGGGCCAGAAAGAGGTATTGCTCCTCGGCCACCTCGATCACGATCAGGTTGCCGAGTTCGGGATCGTCCCCCCCGCCCGCCGCCGCGGGGCTGCGGTCGGGCAGACCGTCACGCACCCAGACGACCGTGCCGTCGGCGGGGGCCTCCACCGTGCGACCATAGCCTGCCCAGCCCTGGGCCGTTTCAGGAGGGGTCTCGCGCTCGAGATCCCGGGGATCCACCAGGGTCAAACCGAAGCGCCGGTCCGCAGTCAGGGCCGCCAGGGGGCCGCCGCTCGTCCCCGACTGGTGGACGACCCAGGTGCCTCGAAGGGGCAGAAGGAACCCCAGGTGCGAGGGCCGATGCTCATGGGAGGTGGGGTAGGGCATCGGTAGGGGCAACACGCCGACCACGAGGACCAGGGCGATGAAGGCCCTCCCCCGCCGTCGTTGCAGGAAGGGTGGATGGCTCCAGGCCCAGCCCAATCCGACCAGGCTCCACAGAAAGCTGAGCGCGACGAGCAGGAAGCGGCCGTGAAGCCAGAACCAGATCGGAGCCCGGCCGCCGGGGCGTGCCCCCAGAAAAACGATGCCGGCGCCCGCCACGCAGAAGATGCCGAAGGCTGCCAGGGTCCAAAGCTCCAGGCCGCCCGAGGCGGAGTCCTCCACCCCCAGAACGCGGGCCGCGCGTGCCTTCGGAGTGCTCACTGTTCCTCCGTGGGACGGTTGCGTCCCAGGCGCTGGTGGGCGGCGACGAATTCATGGGCGGTGAAGGCTCCCATCAAGGAGAGCTCCCCCGCCAGGACCGTGGCGGCCAGGATCTCCGCGAAACGGTCCGCCCCCCCCTGGCCCTCGCAGCCCAGGAGGGCCAGGCACTCGCGGGCGGTCCCCTGAAGCGCTCCCCCACCAACGGTTCCGACCAGAAGAGAGGGCAACTCCACCGAGGCGTAGAGGTCCTCGCCTTCGGCATCGAAGTCCAACAGGCCGGTGGCGCACTCGGTCAGATAGGCCACATCCTGTCCACAGGCGAGCATCACCGCGGCTAGGCCGTTGGCCGCCTGCACGAGCCAGTTGTGGGTGCCGAGTTGGGCATAGCCCACCTGATAGGTGCGCGCGATGGCGATCATCTCCTCGGGCGTGGTGCGCAGAAGCTCCGCCAGGGCAGCTTTGGAAACGACCGCCTCGGCACGGACACTGCGCCCACGGCCTTCGATCAGGGCGCGTGAGTTGGCCCGCTTCTCCACGTCCTGGCCGTGGACGAAGTACTCGCGCGCTCCGGTCGATCGGGCCAGATCCGCGGCGATGGCATCCGTCGCCTGGGCAGCCATGTTGATCCCGATCGCATCCCCCGTGGTGAAGGTCAAGCAGAGGAGCAAGCGCCTGCCGATCACCTCCGTCCGCACGTCGACGAGAGCACCGTGACGGGTCGACTTGGCGACGATGCGCTCGTAGCGCGGGCGATCCACCCGCGCCCTCAGGCAGGCTCGCTCCGCTTCAGCCGCCGAGGCGTAGAGGAGTATCGGGTGCTGGGAGAGCCCATGGCGATAGACGCGCGAGCGAACCGGACCGCCGACCCTCAAAAGGCGCATACCCCGGGAATAGGAGGCGACCAAGGCCCCCTCGGTCGTCGCCATGGGCACGACGACCTCGAGCGGCCCCTCGCTCGTGTCGACCAGGAGGGGTCCGGCGATGCCGACGGGGACCTGGGCGAAGCCGATCAGGTTCTCGATCTTGCCCCGGGCCTCACCGGGGTCGACGGGGGCGCCCCCCAGGTGCGGCAGGGGTCGGCCGGCCAGGCCGGCACAGAGCTCCAGGCGCCGCCGGATCGGCTGGGGGGCATGGTCATCCCCGCGGTCGCGGGGGATTCGCAGCGGGGCGGGGTCGATGGGCATGGGCCAGGGGATGCTACCGTGCCGGCCGGCTGAAAGCCTGGCCCCCCCACCTTTCCTCGGAGGCGAGCACTTGGTCTCCTGTCGGCATGTCCCTCGACATCTTCGGAGCCGTCACCGGCCTCTTCGTCATCGTCTACGACGGGCAGCATGCCCTGCGCTTCACCCTCGGGCGGGCCCGCTCCGTCGTCGGGCCGGGAATCCACTTCAAGATCCCGCTCCTGCAGACCTTCCGGGTCGAGGAGACCAAGCACACCACCCTCGACCTGGAACCGCAGGTCATCCAGCTCAGCGACAGCCTCGTCTACGAAGTCGATTGCAAGGTCGTCTATCAGATCGTCAACCTGCGCAAGGCGCTGATCGAGGTCGATGTTCTGGTGACCGGGCTCCAAAACCGGGTCGTCATCGCGGTCCAGCAGATCGTCTCCCGCAAGGATCGGCACACGGTTACCGACGTGGATACGATGTGCGAGGAGATCCGTGCAGAACTGCGCTCGGTCGAGGATCAGTGGGGCGTGCGCGTGCTGCAGTTCGGCTTCTCGAACATCGCCCCCTCTCCCACGACGTTGGAGATCACCCAGCTCGAGCTCTTGGCGCGCGAGAAACAGAACCTCTTCGAGCAGTTGACCGCGGAGGGCATGACCGAAGAGGCAGCCGTGGCGCTGGTCTCCGGTGCGGTGGTCTCGGTCCACCCCGACGAACCGCCCCCGAGCATGCGTCGCCGCAAGCTCGAAGACCGGGAGATCCTGGGCGCCCTCGGGGCCGAACTCGAGGAGCACCGCAAGGTCGTCGAGACGGAACAAGAGCCCCCCGACGATCCCACTGAGCCCTTCGACGGCGGCAGCGAGGAAGAGCACGGAGCGTGAGCATTCCCCCTAGGCAATCCCCACGCAGAAAGCCCCGCCGCAACCCTGGCTGGCGCGATGCCCTCGAGAAGATTCTCTACTCGATGCGCGACGACTTGGCATTGATCGTCTTCGGAGCGGTCGCGGGGCTCGTGCGCGCCATGGGAGTCAAAGTCGAGACCGGTTGGACCGGGCTGCTCTTCACCATGGGGCATGCGGGCAAGGAGCTACACCCCGGCTTTCACCTCTTGATTCCCTTCGTGCAGCGCGCCCGCAAGGTTCCCACGCGCTCGCGTACCCTGGACCTACCGTTGCAACGCGTCGTCAATGCGGACGGACTGGTCTTTCACGTGGATGCCAACCTCGTCTACCGCATCGTCGATGTGCGTAAGGCACTGATCGAGATCGACCGGCTCGAAAAGGGCATGCTGCAGATGCTCGGGCTCGGAGTCGGCGACATCCTGCGCGCAGCCGATCACGAAGCGATCAAGCACCAAAGGGTCCTCGACGAAGCGCTGGAGGCCAACCTGTCCCGGCGCCTGGAGCCCTGGGGGGTCACCATCGAACGGGTCGGCTTCCAGAGCATCAGCCCCTCGCCCCAGACCCTGCGCATCACACAACTGGCCGCCACGATCGGCGAGCGCCGAGAGACGGCGCGGCTGCTTGCCGAGGCGGGCATCGCTCCCCGGCGAACCCTGCCGCTGGTGGGGACGAGGCAGATGCCGAGGCAGCGCACACGGCTCCTGGTGGCGCGGGAACTCTACTCCCGCCGCCGACGCCATATCCTCGCCCTAGCCAAGCGAGCCGGTTGGAGCGGGGCCGAGATCCGGCGCGCGCGGGTCCGCCTGCGGGCCAGCCTCGCCCTGGAGGGGCGGGGACGTGCCCTTCAAGTGACCTGAGGCGCGCCTCTTCCTGCGGCATGGGTTCCCGGGCGGGGCACTCCGCCCGCGGGGGGACTCCCCCCCTGTGTGGATGCCCCCCTGTGTGGATGCCCCCCTGTGTGGACGACGGGAGGAGCCCACTCCCTGGACTCCTCCCCCGGAACGAATGCGTGGGCACTAAGTGGCCGGGAGCACGGCTAGCTACTCATTGGGTTCGGAGTGTCCTACGGTGCCGGAGAGGTGGCCCTGGTCATCTGCCTCGGCGCAGGCTCCTGAACCGTGGACGCCCGGTCCCCCGGCTCCTCCCTCCTTGGGCCCCGGATCGCGCCGCACCAGGTCCCCGAAGTTGGAGGTCACCCCGGCACCACCGCCGTCTCCACCGACCGAGTTGGGACCGCTGTGCCCGCCGGGTCCCCCACCGGAGACCCCCTGGCCGCCGTCGTTGCTGCCGTCCAGGTTCTGGCAGGAGGTGAAGCCGCTCCCGCCGAGGCCTTGATTGCTGCCACCCGTGCCGCCGAAGGAGGCCGCGAAACTGCCGGGCTTGGCCGCGTTGGCCATGCCTCGGCCTCCAAGCCCCTTGCCCGAGCCGGTCCCCGCAAGGGAGATCGCTACGCCGCCTTCCGCGGCGGTGGCCTCGGCGATGCCGCCCTCACCATCGGGCGCGGTCGAATCCCCGCCGATGGCGATGGCCACCTTCTGAGGCTCGTCGACCTCCCCAGCAAAAGCGTGCTTCTGCGGCTGGCCTGTGGATGCATTCCCACCGAGGGTCAAGACCACGGGGTAGGTGACGCCGTCACAGGTGACCGTGGTGTCGACCTTGACCTTTTTCGTCTTGTCGGAGGCGCTCTGGCAGGCCCGCAGACCGGCCTTCAGATCCTCGATCGCTTGACGCAGCACCTTCTTGTCCGTGGTTCCTACCGAGAGATCGCCGTTGGGAGCCTTGCTCATCCCGATTGCGCTCAGAAAAGAACAGAGTTCGCCGTCCAGGCAGGGGAGTTGGGTCGATCCGGTCTGGGTACCCAGGGATGAACTGGAGGTGAAGGTCCCCGTGCCCGGGATCGACACCGAGAAATTGACCACGAGGTCCGTGCTCGCCTGGATCGGACCCAAGCTGGCGACGGTCACCGAAATGGGCGTCCAACGATCCACCAGGCCCGAGGGCAAGTTGATCGGCGGGCCGACCTGCTGGGCAAAAACCACCGACGGAGTGATGTCGACACCGTCCTTGATGAAGGTGAACGAGCGCGTGACCCCGGTGGCCGGTACACCATAGGACCAGGCGCTGACCGCGATCGTCGTCGGCAGGTTGGTCACGTCGACGACCGAGGGCGAAAAACCCACGAACGAGTGTCCGATGACCGCGTTGCAGGCGTCGTCGGTCACCGTCGCATTGTTCGATCCCAGGGCCGAGGCCTCCACCCAGAGGGGGCGGTCGGGGATCAGGGTCACACCGGTCAGGTTGAGCTGCACGGTCGCGCTGAAACTCTCGAGCCAGCCATCGGAGTTCAGGTCGACCCGGTTTTCGTCAGCCCAGGTCCATCCCACTTGGGAGGTGACGTCGGTGGTGCCTACATAGACCTTGATGGTGGGGTAGGCGTTCTCGATCTGGCGGGCAGTGATGGTGAAATCCGCCTGGATGTCACTCTCGTAGATCGGATAGGGAGCCGTGACGTAGATCACGGAGTTCTGTGCACTGGCCACTCCACAGAGAAGGGCCGTGCACGCAAGCAAGAGCACTTGTCGCATAGTTCAAAGGATTGGGTTATGAGGAACACACTCATCGCCTCCCCTGCCGGAAGACCCGGCATCCGACGGAAGCGAGGCTCTATCCCTTGTAGCTCATCCCCTCCAAATCGGCGAGGGCTAACCGGGGCCAAGCCTAGAAAACCCGGGGATTCCAAGCGGCGAGTCGATGCTCCATCACCTCGATCGCCTGGGGGCTCTCGTCCACCAGAACCGCGTGACGCCCGCTCTCCAGGGCTGCAACTCCGGTCGTACCACTCCCCGCAAAGACGTCCAGCACGCGTTCCCCCTGCTGGGAATGCACGCGCACGATGCGCCGCAGAATGGCGAGGGGCTTTTGGGTGGGATAGCCGGTGCGTTCCTTCCCACCGGGTGGAACGATCGTTTGCCACCACACGTCCGTCGGCGTCTTGCCTCGCTCGGCCTTCTCGGGCCCGACGAGCTTCGGGGCCATGTAGGGAATGCGATCGATCGCCTCGTAGCGATAGGTGTAGCGCCGCGGGTGCTTGCTGTACCACAGGATCACGTCGTGCTTGCGCGACCAGCGGGAACGAGCCCGCCCTCCGAAGTCGTAGGCCCAGACGATCTCGTTCTGGAAGCAGCGACGACCAAAAAGCTGGTCCAGGAAGACCTTGACGTAGTGGGATTCCCGGGGATCGAGGTGCACCATCAGACTCCCGGTGGGCGTGAGCACGCGACGGAGCTCCTCCAGGCGGGGCCCGAGAAACGCCAGGTAGTCATCGAAAGCGTCGGAATAGGCCCGGGTCGGTCCCTCTTCGAGCGTCCGATAGAGTCGCCCTCCGTACCCCCGGCGCTCCCCCTGGGGGCTCCGCTCCATGCGCCGTCGCCGCTGACTCTGCTCCCGCCCCGTATTGAAGGGCGGATCGATGTAGACCAGTTCGAAGGACTCGTCCTCCCGGGTGCGGAGGAACTCCAGATTGTCGCTGCAGTGAAGCTCGAGGTCGGGCACGGGGGTCACTCCTCGGGCTGGGGCGGCGTCCAGTCGCTCTCGGTCACTCCGTCTACCTCGGACCAGTGCTTCCACTCTCCCACGCGCCGGTCGGCGCGGTAGTAGCCTCGGGATCGCAGCGCGCCGCCCGGCCAGCGCAGGGTCCACAGGCCGGTGCGCAGCCCACTCCGGTAGGCCCCCTCCTGACGCACCCCGCCGCCCGGGTACCAGAAGGTCCAGTGACCATCGCGCAGCCCCATCGTCGCCGGCCCCTCGGCACTCAGCTCGCCCGAGGGGTGGAAGAAGCGCATGGGGGTCGACCGGCCGGGCACGAACTCATAGCTGGAGCGAAGGGTCCCGTCGGGGTACCAGGTTTTCCACTCCCCTACCGGCTCTCCGGCCCGGTAGTGGCGCAGCGCGGCAGTGCGGCCATCGGGATAGAACTCCTCCGCTCGCCCCTCCCTGACCGCGTGCCCGTCGGGATAGAGGAGCACGCTCCAGCGCGCGCTGAGCTCGCCGCCGGCCCCGTGGGCGGTACGAACCACGTGCACCGGCTCGCCCTTCGCCGGTCCCTCGGCAGGGGTGCTCTGGAAGTCCCGTGGGTCCAGGTAGCCCGCGCAGCCGGCGCACGGCCAGAGTGTGAGGCACAGGCCTAGGGCTGTGGTGGAGCGCGTTCCCATGGCGCGGGTGACGATAACGCACGCCCCCCCCTGAAGGGGTACCCTTCGGGGCCTCTCCCATGGAAGCCCCCCGCTCCGCTCCCCAGCCCTCTCCCGAGGAGGCCTGCCCCCTCGCCGGCCGACTGCCGAAGCAGGACTTTTGGGAGGCGCTCTACCGGCGCCGCTCGATCCGCCGCTTCAAACCCGATCCGGTCCCCCGGGAGCTGATCGACCAGGTCGTGCATGCCGGGACCTGGGCCCCGAGCTCCTGCAACTACCAGATGTGGGACCTGGTGGTCGTCGATGATCCCGATCTGAACGCGCGCTTGGCCGAGCTCTCGCTGCAACTCGGGAATGCGCCGGTCAACATCGTCGTCACCTACGGGCGGGGCTTCTCGGAGGAAAATCTCGCCGGCATCCAATCCGCCAGCGCGATGATCCAGAACATGAGCCTCGCAGCCCAGGTCCTGGGGCTGGGAACCTTCTGGATCACCCAGACCGGGGACCCGCGTCGCCTGGCCGAGATGGTGGGACTGCCCGAGGACCGGCGCGTGGTGGCGGTCCTCGCCCTGGGCTACCCCAAGGCGGTGCCACCCCGGGGCCCCAAGCGCCGGCCCTTGGATCAGGTGCGCCACTTCAACCACTACGGCGGTCGCCCGATCCCCTCCTCCGCCGATCCCGAGGATTGGGACGAGGATCTGCTCACCCTCTACCAGCGTGCCAGGGTCCTGAACGGCCTGCGGCACAACAAGCCCCGTGCCTGGGAGGTTCGCGCTCTCTCCGAAGCCCTCGACAGGCTGCTCCCCGAGGCGGAGGGTCGTTGGCTCGACGTGTTGCCCTGCACCGGAATCCTCACCGAGCGCCTCGCGCGCCTCCGTCCGGGATGCAGGTTCGATATCGTCGAACGCAGTCCCGAGGTCGCCGAGTGGGTCGCCGCCCGCACCCGACCGGAAGCCGGCAAGACCGGCTGGCCCACGACCGAACAACTACCCGCCCCAGCCGAGGAGACCTACGACGTCGTCTCGTGCTTCTATCGTTTGGAGGGTCTACGCGCGGAGGATCGTGCCGCTCTCATGCGCGCCATGGGGCGTTGGGTCAAGCCGGGAGGTGCGCTGCTGCTCGGCTTCGTCAACGCGCGCTCCTTCCACGGCTTGAGCGAGCGACTGCGCGCGCGGCGCGGCGGCTTGGGTGGAGTCGAATACGTCCTGGCACCCGATCCGAACATCGGCCCGTTCCAGGCGCTCTCCCCCGACGTCATCGCCCACCTGGCGCGGGAGGCAGGACTCGAACTCGAGGCCGAGCTCGGCTTGCAAGCCCTGCCCGAACCGGACGAGATCGAGTTCCGCACGCGCAACTTCTCTCCCACCAAGGCGCGTCTCGCCCGTCTGGGGCGGTCCGCCCTGGGTCTGGCCGCTCACCTCCCCGGAGCCAGGGCTCGCCGGGGACGTTTTCAGTACCGGCTCTATCGCCGTCCCCTCTGAGGGGAGCGGCCGGAGGGAGGAGCTCCCTCAGGGGAGGCGTTCGAAAAGGGCGAAGTCCTCGCGCCAGGCTCGCTCCCCGATGGTCTCCCGCGCCGGGCCGCTCTCCCGCAGGGCGAAGGCGGCTCCCAGTTCACGCTCGAGATCGGAACTGTCATAGCCCCAGGGGGGTCCACCGGTCTCGGACCCCTTGCCCACGGGGAAGACCAGCGCGGCGAGCAGCCCACCGGGACGCAGGACCCGCTGGGCAAACTCCGCGTAACGTGGACGATCGGCGGGATCGAGAGCGCAGAAGAAGGTGTGCTCCCAGAGGAGGTCGTAGGGCTCGAGGGGCGCGTGGGCCAGGGCATCGGCGCAGAGGGCCCGCCCCCCCTTTCCAGCCAGGGCGGCCTGGACGATCGCGTGGGCCTCGGGGGCGAACTCGATAGCGGTGACCTCCCAGCCTGCGTCCATCAGCGCCAGGGCGTCATGTCCCCGTCCGCAGCCGGGAACCAGAGCCCGAGCGCCGGGCCGCGGCGGCGCGAGACGCCCCTCTGCAAGCAGGCGCTCCAACTCGGGGTGGGCTGCTCCGTGGTCCCAGGGCGTGTTCGCATTGCGGTAGCGCTCGGACCAGACACTCGCATCAGGGCTCATCGACGGGATTCTACCCCTCCCCCATCGAACTGCATCGTCTCGCAGTGTCCGCCGGTACGCTCGGCGATCTCCTGCCAGCGCAATTCCAGGCGGCGGGAGGCGTCGACCAGGACCGAGGAGACCGCCACCCCGCTCCAGCGCCGCTCGCGCTCGATCAGCTCCGCCATGAGGTTGAGGTCCCAGCGATGCCCCCCGGTCGGAGCGCCGTCGGAGACGATGAGCACCGTATCCACCGCTGGATCGTCTAGAGCCAGGAGGAGGGCATCCCACACGTTGCCCTTACCGGTGAGTCGCAGATCGGCGAACCAGGCCAGAGCGCCACGCACGTTGCGCGGCGTAGCGGGCACGAGGGCGTCGCGCCAGGGACTGGGATCGGTCGCGTAGGGGATCAGGTTGAAATGGGTCGTGGAGGGCATCCGTTCGAGCAGCTCTTCCACGGCCCGATCGAGCAGCTCCTTGCGGGAGTGCCCATCCTCGCGCAGATTCCAGAGGGATCCCGAGAGATCGAGCAGGATGCAGAGCCGGTCGCTCTCCAGGGGCAGCCGCAGGCCGGCCGCGTGGGTCCGCCCCTCCCCCTCCTCCGCGCTCGATCTCGCCTCGCCGTCCCCGGTCGGGGGGGTCCAGTCAGGGGCCAGGGTCGCGAGCCAACTGCGCCAGGGACGCACGTCGTCGGAGTACTTGCGACCCGAGAGGGCCCGCAGGTCGTCCAGGATGCGCAGTCTGAGGGCCAGGCGCTCTTCCCGTTCCAGGCGCTCGACGAGGAGTTCGGGAAGGGTGCGGCTGGCGAGCTCCTCGATCCGCTTCAAGCAGGCCCTGCGTACGCGAGGATCGGAATCGTCCAGGTGTTCCAGGGCCGGAGTCGGCCCTCCGGGTCCCGCCGGCGCCAAGAGGATCGCCGCCGCCCGAAGCAGGGGTTCGTCTCCACCCAGGGAACGCTCCAGGGCGTGTTCCGCCTGGTTGGGATCGAGGGCGACCAGGGCCCCGAGGGCATCCGCCGCCAGGCGTGGATCCCGTGCCCGGTGCACGAGACCGGCGAGCCGTTCGACGGCCCGATCCCGCCGTCCCCGCAGCCGCCCGGCGCGGGCTTGGCTCTCCAGACTGGCGCACAGGGCCCGGGCCAGGGCGACATCCCGGGTGGAGAGGGCGGCGGCCAGGGGACGCACCTCGACGGGGAGCTTTACCACTCCGGCGACCTGAGCCACCCGTAGCCGGACCCACCGATCGCGGTCGCCGAGCCCATCCCGGCCGAGCCAGTCGGAAAGAGTGCCCGTCTGTTCGAGGGTCCCCATGGCGCGTTGGGCAGCATCCGCAACCTGGGGCTCGGGGTCCTCGAGGGCCTGGCGGACCCGCCGCCAAGCCTCGGGTGTCCCGATCTTGGCGAGCTTGCGCACCGCGCGGGCACGCGCATCGGGGTAGGGATCGCGGAGCTGGCGCAGGGCCTCCTTCAGGCTCTCCTTGGGAGTCTCCCCGTCGAGGGTGGATGGGTGCAGGGATGTGAGGGCCAGGGCGAGCAGAATGGCGAACATCGAAACCTCCGCCGCCCTAGACCGACGACCCCCATCCTGCGTTGCGATCCCCTGCAGAATCCGCGGCGGAATCCGCCGTCGGGCCAGGCCTGGGCGCGCGCCCCCATCGGGGCAGTGACACGGCCGGAGGAGAGCGGGCGAGCCCGACCCCGCCAGATCAGCTCAGGGTCGCTTCGGTCATCGCCGGAGCCGCCTTGGAGCGCTCGTTGCCCGCGGTACCGGTCTTGTGACCCGGGTCGACCCAGGAACGGACCGTGTCCTCTTGTTTGAACAACCGCTTGCAGATGCGGTTGTAGAGGCTGAAGCACTTGGCTTCGAACCGGCCCCGCAGGTAGCTGCCGTCCTCGAGACGCTTCTGGGCGCGCCGCTCCCACCAGCCGACCTTGCCCCGGGCCAGGCCGTAGGAGAGGGTCGCGTAGTGCTGGTACATCATGCGCGCCTCACCCACCTTGGGCGGAATGTTGCCCGGCCAGGTCTCTTCGAGATGGTACTCGCCGATCGAACCCCACTCGGGCAGGGTGCGCGGCCCCTCATAGCCCAATTCGATCGCCTGGTCCCACATGGCGGTTCCGGGGATCGGGCGATAGGGCCAAACCGTGGGACGCGAGAAGGGGGCGGCGTTGTGCAGACGCCGGCACTGGTCGATGGTGGCCATCATCGACTCCTCCTTCTCACCGGGGTAGCCGATGATGTAGGTGCAGGAGGCCTGGATCCCGCGCCGATCCATCTCGACGGCAGCTGCGATGTTGTCGTCCCCTTTGATCGGCTTGCCGATCAGCTTCATCATCGGATCGCTGCCCGCCTCGGCGCCGATCTCGGCGATGTACATGCCCGATTCGGAGAGAGCGTCGAGCACCTCGGGCTTGTAGGAGAGGATCGAGTGGGTCTCCATGAACGCGTTCCATCCGATACGGATGTTGCGTTCGATCAGTCCCTCGCTGAATTCCTTGACGCGCTTCTGCTGCACACCGAAGTTCGCGTCGTGAAAGCGGATGACGTCGAAGCCCCAGCGCTCGTGGAGCTCTTCGATGTCGTCGAGCATGCGCTGAGCGGGCATCGCCTTCCAACGCCGCTCGGTGACGATGGGCGAGCAGCAGAAGGTGCAGGGCTCAGGGCAGCCGTAGCTCGAGAAGTAGGTGATCCCGAAGTAGGGCTTGCCATAGCCGATCCAAGGCGGGGTCGGCATGCGCAGGACATCCCGAGCCGACTCGGGCCGCATTTGGTGGCGCTTGTAGGGCTCGATGTCGAGCAGGTGCCAGGGCATCGGCAGGATCTTGTCCCAGCCGACGACGCCACGGTGTTCGGTGCGCACGATCTCACCGTCCCGCAGAACCGAAAGACCCGCTACGTTGGCCAGATCCTCACCCGCGTCGATGGCCGCTACCACGTCGCGGAAGGTCAGCTCCCCCTGGCCGTGGATGACCGCGTCGTAAAAGCCGGTCCCGAGCTGCAAGTCGGGACGCACGCTGGCGAACCAGCCGCCGATGACCGCCGGCAAGTCGGGGTAGCGTTCCTTGACCTTACCCATCGCCTGCCAACCGTCGTTGACCATGTAGCCGAGGATGCCGGTCGTACCGACCATCAGCGCCCCTTCGCAGGCATCGACGAGCGCGCGGTGCCCCCTGTCCCCATCGTAGAGAGAGCCGTCGATGATCTCGATCTCATACCCGTCCTGGAGGGGGTAGGAGGAGATCGTCAGCATCTCGAGGGGCAGCATGTCCTTGCTCGAGGGCAGGCCGAGGGTCTCGTCGACCTGCTTGGGCTGATAGAGGACGATTTTCTTCTTACGCTGGATCATGGCAGGGTCGTCCAGACGGAGCGAGGAGCCTGGCGGGAGAACGGGAGGGTGCTCCCCGAGTCTACCCCTGGTCGGGGGGTGGTGGCGGGCGCAAAACCTTCCGCGAAGGTGAGGATTGGAGTCTACACCAGCCCCCCAGAGGGTGGTGGCGCCAATCCTCCCGCTTCCTATCGCCCCCAGCCGGCGGCCGTGTGGAGGGCGTGGAGCAGATTGGTCGGATCGGCCTCCCCCCTCCCGGCGATCGGGAAGGCGGTGCCGTGCACCGGACTGAGACGCAGGTAGGAGAGGCCGGCGATCCAGGTCAATCCACGCCCCTGGGAGAGCAGCTTGAGGGGGATGAAGGCCTGATCGTGATAGAGGGCCAGGACCCCATCCCAGAGTCCCCGGCTCCCTTCGAGGAAGACGCTGTCGGCGGGGCGCGGTCCCTCGACGGCGATCCCCTCCTCCCGTGCCCGGGCGACGGCGGGCAGCAGCCGTTCCCCCTCCTCCCAGCCGAGGACTCCGTTCTCCCCCGCGTGGGGGTTCTGGCCCGCCAAGGCGAGGCGGGGAGCGCTGATGCCCAAGGAGCGCAGGGAGCGATCGAACAGCCGCAGCCGGTCGAGTACCCGCTCGGTGGTGATCTCCTCCAGGGCCTGGCGCAGGGGCAGGTGTCGGGTGAGGAGCATCACCCGCAGCGCGCCGCTGATGCCGACCATCTCGGCCCGCCCCTCCGCCCCGTCCCAGCGGATGAGCAGTTCGGTCTGCCCCTCGACCGCTGCACCGGCCAGGTGCAGGGCCTCCTTGCAGACCGGGGCGGTAACCAAGGCATGGCCCCCCTCTTTCGCCAACTCGGCCCCCCGGCGTAGGGCCGCCAGGGCTGCCTGCCCGGTGACCTCCTGGGGCCGCCCCATCTCCCAGCTCCCCGCTTCGCGGCAAGCATCGCCCGCCGGCTCGACCCAGGTGTGGGGCGCAAGCTCCGCCGGCCGGCAGGCCGCCGGCCCAACGACGACGAGCCGCATGGCCTGGGCGACACCGGCATCGGCCAGGGCCAGGCGACAGAGTTCGGGGCCGATCCCGGCCGGATCCCCGACGGTCAGAACGATCCTGGGCAGCATGGGTAGTTTCCACCGCCACTGTAGCCCCTCTCTCTCCAGCCTGCCTGGGCCTGTACCAAAGCGCTGACGCAGGCGAGACCCGAGTTCCCCCAGGCCCAAGACGCGGGATCAGCGCTCCTCGAACTCTGCGGTGGTGCTGATCTCGCCGTCGAGGTGGATCGTGCTCTCGTAGGTGGGACCGGGCTCGGAGGGGTCGCGTTCGGTCCGGATCGTGCCCAGGAGCGAACCGGCCAGCTCGAGCGAGCGCGCATGCCCAGCGGCACTGTCCCAGCGCAACTCCCCCCCGAGCTCGCAGACCAGCTCCCAGGTCTCCGTCGCCTGCCCGTCCACCACCGGGACCCGCTCCAGGTCGGTGGGTCGCGAGAGGATCACCGTGACCTCCCCCTCGAGTTCGATGCGTTTCAAGGACTCTCCCCCCCGGTAGCGCGCATCGAGCTTCCCCTCATAGCCGACCAGCTCCAAGGGCTCTCCCTCCTCGACCTCGAAGGCGAGATCCCCACCGGGAGCGAAGAGTTCGCCGAAAGCCTCCGCGGGGACCGTCCAGGAGGCACCGGGTTCGACGGGCTCCCCGGGAAGGAAGCCGACCAGGTCCGTCCCCTCGACCAGGCCGGTGAGGAGCTCGCCCCGGGGATGGGGCCCCTCACCCAAAAAGCTCGCCTTGTAATCACCGCTCTGTCGATCGAGGGCGAAGAGCACGCGCTCTCCCTCGAGTTCGCTCTCGGGTGCCGTGGAGTCATCTCCTGAGTCATTCATATCCGCCCCCTCCAGTTCATACAGCACGCGCCGCTCGAGGGAGAGATCCTCGAAGCTGCGTTCGAGTTCGAGCACCCGCCCACCCTCCACCTTCCGGTAGCGATCGATGAAATGGAGTTCCTCCTCGCGGTGGGAGGTGAGCCTGAGGTCCGGCAGGTACTCCGAGGGGACCGGCTGGCCCCCCATGACCACCTCCAGATCCCCTCCCTCCCAGTCGAGTTCCCCGGTGAAGTGCTTGGAGAGCTGCATCCCCTCGACCGGAGCGAAACTGATGTCGGATGCGGCGGGGAAAGAGAGGGCGGCCTCGGGAGCGATGAGACAGATGAGGGCGACTTGCAACATGATCGGGATTCTCGGGGAAAGATGGTTTCCCGTTGGTGGAGGACAGGCCCTCACCCCTTCGCCGGAAGGCCGAAAAAAGTCTCGCCGCGACAGCCTCGGCCTTGGTGGCCCTACTCCCACTCACCCTACTCCCACTCAATCGTGCCGGGGGGCTTGGAAGTGATGTCCAAGACCACCCGGTTGATCCCGCGCACCTCGCCCACGATGCGGCCCGAGATGCGCTGCAACAGATCGCGGTCGAGGTAGGACCAGTCCGCCGTCATCCCGTCGTCACTCTCGACGATGCGCAGGGCGCAGGCATCCTCGTAGCTGCGCGCATCCCCCATCACGCCCACCGACTTGACCGGCAAGAGCACCGCGAAGTATTGCCACAGCCCCTCGTGGGCCCCGGCCGCCTGGATCTCGCTGGTGACGATGTGGTCCGCCTCACGAAGGAGCTCGCAGCGCCGCGGGGTCACCTCGCCCACGATGCGCACCGCCAGGCCCGGACCGGGGAAGGGTTGCCGCATGAGCACACGCTCATCGAGCCCCAGGTGGCGACCGACCCGGCGCACCTCGTCCTTGAAGAGCTCCCGCAGGGGCTCGACCAGCTCCATCTCCAGGTCGTCGGGCAGGCCGCCCACGTTGTGGTGGCTCTTGATGACGGCCGTGCTGCCCCCGTGGGCGGCGACCGACTCGATCACGTCGGGGTAGAGGGTTCCCTGGCCCAGGAAACGGGCGCGCTCGAAGCGCGACGCCTCGTCCCGGAAGACGTCGATGAAGGTGTGGCCGATGCGTTTGCGCTTCTCCTCCGGGTCGGTCACACCCGCCAGGCGCCCCAGGAAGCGATCGGCGGCATCGACCGTCGTGAGGTCCATACCCAGGTGCTCCCGGAAGGCCTCCTCGACCACCTCGCGCTCGTTCTTCCGCAGGAGACCGTTGTCGACGAAGATGCAGTGCAGGCGGTCGCCGATGGCGCGCTGGACGATGACCGCCGCGACGGCGGAGTCCACGCCCCCCGAGAGACCGAGCACCACCTCGCCCTCCGGCCCCACCTGCTCGGCGACGGCGCGGATCTCTCGCTCGGCGATGTTGCCCGCGTCCCAGTCCCCCGGCAGCTCGCAGACCGTATAGAGAAAGGCGCGCAGCATCTCCGCGCCGCGCTCGGTATGGCTCACCTCGGGATGGAACTGCACTCCGAAGAGCCGCCGCGCCGCGTCCCCCACCACGGCATGGGGACAGGTCGCGGAGCGGGCGTAGGTGGTGAAGCCGTCGGGGAGCTTCTCGACCTGGTCCCCGTGGCTCATCCAGACCGTCGTCTCACCGGTGATGCCCATCAAGACACCCTCGGGACGCAAGATGGTCATCTCGGTCTTGCCGTACTCGCGCTCGGCCGAGGGAGTGACCTTTCCCCCCAGGGTGCGGCACATCCACTGCATGCCGTAGCAGATCCCCAGCACCGGAACCCCCAGCTCCAAGAGCTGGGGGGGGACCTCGGGCGCATCCTCGGAATAGACCGAGGCGGGCCCTCCCGAGAGGATGATGCCGCTGAGATCCATCTGCCGCGCCGCCTCGAGCGCTCGGCCGGGGGGATGGATCTCCGACCAGGTACCGGCCTCGCGCACGCGGCGGGCGATCAACTGGGTGTACTGGGCGCCGAGGTCGACGATCAGGATGCCGCGCGTCGGTGAAGTCATTCGGCGTGGTAGTTCGAGGTCTCCTTGGTGATCTGCACGTCGTGGGGATGGCTCTCGCGCATCCCCGCGGCGGTGACCCGCACAAAGCGCGCCCGCTCCCACAGATCCCGGATCGTGGCCGCGCCACAGTAACCCAGGGCGGCGCGGATGCCGCCGCAGAGCTGATAGACATAGGGGGAGAGCTTGCCCCGGTAGGGCACCATGCCCTCGATCCCCTCGGGGACGAGCTTGTCGCTCTCGGTGATGTGCCCCTGGCGATAGCGCTCCTTGGAACCGCGCTGCATCGCTCCGATCGAGCCCATGCCGCGCACCGCCTTGAAGGAGCGACCCTGATAGATCAGCGTCTCCCCGGGACTCTCCTCGAGCCCGGCAAAGAGGCTCCCCACCATCAGGGACGAGGCCCCGGCGGCCAGGGCCTTGGCCATGTCCCCCGAATAGCGCAGCCCACCGTCGGCGATGACCGGCACCCCCGAGCCGCGCAGCTCCCGCGCCACGTTGCGGACCGCCGTGAATTGGGGCACCCCCACGCCGGCGATGATGCGCGTGGTGCAGATCGACCCGGGACCGATGCCCACCTTGACCCCGTCGACACCCGCGTCGACCAGAGCGCGCGCCGCCTCGGCCGTGGCGACGTTGCCCGCGATGAGATCGACCGAGAGGCACTGCTTCAGCTCGCGGACGGTGTTCATCACGTTCGTGCTGTGGCCGTGTGCCGTGTCGACCACCAGCACATCGACGCCGGCACCGACCAGCCCCTCCGCCCGCTCGAGATCGTGAACACCGATCGCCGCCGCACAGCGCAGCCGACCGCGCTCGTCGACCGCCGACTGGGGGAAGGCCTCGAGCATGTCGAGGTCCTTCTTGGTGATCAGCCCTTGCAGGTGGCGCCCCTCGTCGACGATCAGGAGCTTTTCGACCTTGTACTGGTTCAGGATCAAGCGCGCCTCGGCCAGGGAGGTCCCCGGGGGCGCCGTGACCAGATTCTGGGCGGTCATCACCGCCGATACCGGCGTCGCGTCCTCCTCGTGGAACGACAGATCCCGGTGGGTCAGGATGCCGACCACCCGATCCTTGTCGATCACCGGAAAGCCGGAGATGTTCTGGGTGCGCATGATCTCCCGGGCCTCGCCGATGGTCGCATCGGGGGGCAGGGTGACCGGATCGAGGATGACGCCGTTCGCCGAGCGTTTGACCTTGTCCACCTCGCGGACTTGATCCTCGACCGAGTAGTTGCGGTGGATGACCCCGATCCCCCCCTCACGGGCCAGAGCGATCGCCAACTGGGACTCGGTCACCGTGTCCATGGCCGCCGAGGCCAGGGGCACGCGCAGCTCGACGCTTCGACTGAAGCGGGTCGTGAGGTCCACGTCCCCGGGCATGACGTCCGAGTGCTGGGGCACGAGGAGGACGTCGTCGAAGGTGAGGCCTTCGTGCAACTCTTCCATTGAGGGATGTTAGCGGGCACCGCCCGCCCATCCAGGCCGGGCGCCGGTTTTTCCGCCCCGCCCCTGCCGGCCCCTGGATGGCGCCAAGAGAAAAAGGGCCCGACACACCCGAAGGCGAGCCGGGCCCCAGAAGGAGGAGATGACCCTGTTTCGTCCGGCCCGTGGGGGGACCTGAAGCCCTTTTCCCCCAGTTGTGCGGGGCGTGGAGCTCGTCCCCCCCCAGCGGGACCCCGCTCCGACGCTCCCTCCGGGAAGGCTGCGGGAGATGGGAAAGAAACTCCGACTCCAAGCCTCCCGGTCGAGGCCCCCTCGGACCGATACTCACCTATCCATGCGGCATCTCGCACCCACCGACCCCACCGAATCCACCGCCCCGCCCCTCACCGATGGGGAGGTTTC
>JALWOP010000087.1 GCA_027083445.1 Planctomycetota bacterium
CCGCCGGTCCTGCCGTCCGGTCGGGGGGGAGACCGGTGAGCCTATCCGGTGGAGGGCTGCCGTGGGGGACCACGACACGTTTGATCCCATCGGTGCGGAGGGCTATCCTCTCGCCCCGAATCCGCCGGAAACCTCCACATTCGGCCCCTTGGGGGACCTCGTCACCTCGGCACCGCCCTGGGGAGGTTCGCGCCCGCCCCCTGGCCCCTTCGGGCCGGAAGCGGTGGTTCACCTCCCGCGGTTTTCTTTCCGGTTCATGTCCGTCCAGCGGGCTCCCGAGAGCATCGGGCGCCCCATTCCCATAGGCTCCAATCCCCCCCGGTCCGTTCCGGACCGCCCGCCATGCGCATCGCCATCAACGGCTTCGGCCGCATTGGACGCAACGTCTTCCGCATCCTCCAAAAGACCAAAGGGATGGATGTCGTCCACATCAATGACCTGACCGACCCGGCCACCCTGGCCCACCTCTTGAAGTACGACACGGTCAGCGGCCGTTTCGACGGCAAGGTGCGCGTCGGCAAGGGGCGGATCACCGTCGACGGGGTGCACATTCCCATCAGCGCCGAAAGGGATCCCGCGGCCCTGCCCCACGGGGAGAACAAGATCGACTTCGTCGTCGAGGCGACGGGGGTTCTCGCAACCCGCGAGGCCTGCCAAAAGCATCTGGACGCCGGCGCCAAGAAGGTCCTCCTGACGGTGCCCCCCAAGGACGCCATCGACAACATGGTGGTACTGGGCGTCAACGACTCCAGCCTGAAGCCCGAGCACCGCATCATCTCCAACGCTTCCTGCACGACCAACTGCCTGGCCCCCCTGGTCAAGGCGCTCGACGATGCCTTCGGGATCGTGCACGGGATGATGACGACGGTCCATGCCTACACCAACGACCAGAAGGTCCTCGACCTGCCCCACAAGGATCTGCGCCGGGCGCGGGCCGCGGCGGCCAACATCATCCCCACCAGCACCGGCGCGGCCCGGGCGGTGGGCAAGATCCTCCCCAAGCTGGCCGGCAAGCTCGACGGCATGGCCATGCGCGTTCCCGTGCCCGACGGTTCCGTCGTCGACCTGGTCGCGAACGTGAAGAAGAAGGTCACCGTCGAGGAGGTCAACGCGGCCCTGGCGGCGGCAGCCAAGCGTGGCCCGCTCAAGGGTATCCTGGCCTATACCGAGGACCCGATCGTCTCCAGCGACATCGTCGGCAACCCCCACAGCTCGATCGTCGACGCCGGCTGCACGATGGTCATGGGCGGCAAGACGATCAAGGTCGTCTCCTGGTACGACAACGAATGGGGCTACTCCAACCGGGTCGTCGAGCTGATGAAGAAGGCCCACAGCCTGAAGGGTGGCGCGAAGAAGAAGAAGGCGACGCGCCGCTAGTCATGCCCCTTTCCGCACCCACCCTCGAGGAGCTGGACCTGGCCGGCAAACGGGTCCTGGTCCGCGTCGACTTCAACGTTCCCCGGGACGAGAACGGCGCGATTCGCGACGACACGCGCATCCGCGCCGCTCTCCCCACCCTGCGGGCGATCCTCGAAGCCGGCGGCCGTCCCATCTGCCTCACCCACCTGGGACGGCCCGGGGGCGAGGTGCGTGAGGAACTGCGCGTCGACGCGGTCGGCGAACGGCTGGCCGAGCTCTCCGGCACGGTGGTGGTCAAGCTCGACGAGTCCTTTGGCGAAGCGGTCCAGCAGGGGATCGCACAGGCCCCTCCGGGGAGCATCGTGTTGCTCGAGAACGTGCGCTTCAACCCCGGGGAGACCCGCGGCGATCCGGAACTCGCCGCGCGCTACGCGGAGCTCGGCGACCTCTTCGTCAATGACGCCTTCGGGTCGAGCCACCGCCCCCACGCCTCGGTTTCGGGGATCGCCGCCTACCTGCCCTCGGCGGCGGGACGGCTCCTGCAGTCCGAGATCGAGGCCTTCGCACGGGTCCTCGACAACCCCGACCGGCCCCTGCTGGCGATCCTGGGGGGGGCCAAGGTCTCCGACAAGCTGCAGGTGATCGACAACCTGATCGAACGGGTCGATGCGCTGCTCGTCGGTGGGGGGATGGCCTACACCTTCCTCGCGGCCCAGGGGCACGGGATCGGTGCGTCGCTCTTCGAGGAGGAGCGGGTCGAGGTGTGCCGGCAGGCCTTGGAGAAGGCCGAGCAGCGCGGCGTGGAGCTCCTGCTCCCCCTCGATCACGTCATCGCCGAGCGCTGCGCGGAGGATGCTCCCACCCGCACCTCGGGCCTCGAGATCCCCGAGGGGCAGATGGCCCTCGACATCGGTCCGCGTACCCGCGCGCTCTTCGCCGAGCGCATCGCGGGGGTCGCTACCCTGGTCTGGAACGGCCCCATGGGGGTCTTCGAGATGGAGCCCTTCCGCTCCGGCACCCTCGCCGTTGCCCGGGCGGTCGCCGCCTGTCCGGGCTACACCGTCGTCGGTGGTGGGGACTCGGTCGCCGCCGTGCAGGAGTTCGGCCTGGCGGAGAAGGTGTCCCATGTTTCGACAGGCGGCGGGGCCTCCCTGGAGCTGCTCGAAGGCAAGGAGCTGCCGGGCATCGCCTGTCTGGGCCGCGTCTGACTACAATCAGGGCGATGACCCAGCCCCTTCGGATCGCGCCCTCGCTCCTTGCCTGCGACTTCGCTCGCATCGGAGAGGAGGTCCGCCGCACGGAAGAGGCTGGGGCGGATTGGTTGCACGTGGATGTGATGGACGGCCACTTCGTGCCCAACCTGACCATCGGTCCCCCCGTGGTGAAGGCGATCGGTCGCATCGCCCGGCTCCCCCTGGACGTGCACCTGATGATCACCGACCCGGCGGGCTATGCCGGGGCCTTCGTCGACGCCGGGGCCGAGGTCCTCACCTTCCACTACGAGGTCGCCCCCTCGACCGATGGGGCGCGCGAGGTGATCGCCGCCTTCCGGGAGCACGGCGTGCCGCGCGTCGGAGTGGCCGTCAACCCGGACACCCCGGTGGAGCCCCTCGCCCCGATCTTGGAAGCGGTCGACCTGGTGCTGGTCATGAGCGTCTTTCCCGGCTTCGGCGGGCAGGCGTTCATGGAGGAGGTCTTGCCCAAGACGCGCTGGCTGCGGGAGCAGGGCTACAGGGGTCGGGTCGAAATGGATGGGGGGCTCAATCGGGTCACGACTCCCCAGTGTGCGGCGGCCGGGGCGGACGTCTTGGTCGCGGGTTCCGCGATTTTCGGCGCACCCGACATGGCCGAGCGCATTCGAGAACTACGCGCGGGGGCGGAAGCCGCGCGCGGGGAAAAGAGCGAGGCTCGTTGATGGCGGAGAAGGAAAGCCAAAGGCCCAGCCGGCTGTCGCGCTTGCGCTTCAAGAAGAAGGACATGCCCGACGGCCTGTGGCTCAAGTGCCCCGGCTGTGATGCGACGGTCTATCGCAAGGAGCTGGTCGCCAAGGGCTACGTCTGTCCCTCATGCGAGCATCACTTCACCCTGCCCGGGAATGAGCGCGTGCGCATGGTGCTCGACGAGGGGAGCTGGCACGAGCTGCACGCCGATCTCACATCCCTCGATCGACTGGGCTTCACCG
This sequence comes from Planctomycetota bacterium, assembly GCA_027083445.1. GTDB lineage: Bacteria > Planctomycetota > UBA1135 > UBA1135 > JALWOP01. Next base: position 3,542 of record JALWOP010000087.1, read on the forward strand.
ACTCGATCCCCTACGAGGAGAAGATCCGGCGCACCTGCGAGAAGACCGGGCAGAAGGAGGCTCTCCTCTGTGGACTGGGTCGTATCGAAGGCCGTCCGGTCGTCCTCGCGGTGCTCGATTTCAAGTTCCTGGGCGGGTCGATGGGCGAGGTGGTCGGCGAAAAGATCGCCCTGGCCTGCGACGAGGCCCGGGGCCGTCGCCTGCCGCTGGTACTCTTCACCAGCTCGGGGGGAGCGCGCATGCACGAGGGAGTGCTCTCCCTGATGCAGATGGCCAAGACCTGCTCAGCCCTCTCCACTCTCAACCATGCGGGAGGGCTCTCGATCTGCGTCATGACCCACCCGACCACGGGAGGCGTTACGGCGAGCTTCGCCTCGGTCTGCGACCTGACCCTGGCTGAACCGGGGGCGCTGATCGGCTTCGCGGGACCCAGGGTCATCCAGAGCACGATCAAGCAGGAACTGCCCCCCGGCTTCCAACGCTCGGAGTTCCTGCTCGAGAAGGGTCAAATCGATCGCATCGTTCCCCGCCACGAGTTGCGCGGGGAGCTGGCGACTCTGATCGACTACGGCACCGTTCACTGGGAGGGCTACCCCCCCGAACCGCCCGCTCCGGCCGGCGAGGAGGGTGCGGAGGATCCCTCCGCGGCGGAGCGGGATGACGATCCCCCTCGGGGGGAGGCGCGGGACGAGGCGCAAGAGCAGCCGGCGGCGGAGAGCGAGACGGCTTCCGATTGCATCCCGCGGCCCGACCCCTCCAGGAAGGAGCGCGCCCCCGACCGCCCTTGCGAGGGGGAGCAGGCCCCGGCCAGGGAGGCCGAGTCCCTCGAAGGCTGAGCGATGCAGGCAGGCGAGTGGATGGGTAGGGCTGGATGAGGGCATGCACGGCACGCACCGGGCCTTGGGCGTTCCTCTTGGCCTGGGTTTTCCTGCTCCCCGGCGCCGGAGGCCCGGGTGCGGCGGCGCCTCTCGATCAGACCCCCGATCGCGCTCCCAGCCTCCTGGTCGACGAGCCCTTCTTCGACTTCGGGGAGGTCTCCGACGTGGCGGTCCTCGAACACACCTTCCGCTTCATGAACGCGGGGGACCAGACCCTGCGCATCGAAGATGTCCACGCCACCTGCGGCTGTACCACCACCACCCTGGCCCGGCGGGAGATCGAGGGGGGAGGGGTCGAGACGCTCACGGTGCGTTGGAAGGCCGAGGGGGAGGGCAGAGAGGTCAAGACGATCACCCTGCGCAGTAACGACCCCCGCCATCCCGAGCTCCTCCTGACCGTTACGGCGACGATTCGCCCCTTCGTACGCTTCCAGCCCCCGCGCCTGGATATGGGGCTGGTCGAGGCGACGGTGGGTGCAAGCGGGGGGGTCACGCTCACCTGCGAGGACCCCGCCTTCGAGCTGATCGGCTTCGAGACTCCCCCCGGGGTCACGGCCGTCGCCCAGGGGCGTGGACCGGGGGGAGCCCTCTCCCTTGGGATCACCGTTGCGCCCAGCAAGCGCCGTGGTCTTTTCGTGCCGAAGATCGGCGTGCGGGTAAGCGGCCTTCAGGGTGGAGAGCGCGTCGAGCACCTGGCCTCCCTGCGCCTACGTGCCAACCTCTACCACCTCATCGCCTGCGATCCCCCCCTGCTCGCCTTGGGAAAGGTCGAGGCAGGCCGGCCGGTCGCGGTCGAGACCCACCTCACTCGGCCGGAAGGCGGAGCCTTCGGAGTGGTCGCGGCCCACCTGGAGCACTGTTCGGTGGAGGGACTCTCGGTGCGTGTCGTCCCCGATCCGGAGGGGGGCCTGCGGGTGCGGGTGGAGGGGCTCCCCAAGGGGAAAGCCGGACGCCTCTCGGGCGAGCTTTGGATCGAGACGGACCTGGAGTCCGAGCCTCTTCTGCGCCTGCCCCTGCTCGGAATGATGCCCTAGCAGCCTTGCTGCGGCGCTGCCCCCGGGCTGAAGCGCCGGTAGACTTTCTGCAATGAGCACCGCGAGACCCGCTGCTGCGCCCTGGAAGATACGTCTCCTGCTTTTGGGCCTCTCGACCCTGGTGGCGCTCGGGGGGGCTGAACTCTTCTGTCGGCTGCGGATCCAGCGCCTGAACCGAAAGACCCTGGCGGCCTCCCTCGAGCGCCCCCTGACCCTCAACGCCGGCGGACAGGCCACCCTGGGGGATCTGATCCAGCTCTCCGACGACGACCGCATCGCCTACGAGCTGCGGCCTGGGCTCGAGGGGGTGATCTTCAAGGACCGCCCGGTGACCACCAATAGCCACGGGATGCGTGGTCCCGAGGTCCCCTTGGAACCGGCTCCCGGGGAGGTGACGATCCTCGGCATCGGCGATTCGGTCCTCTTTGGGCACGGCGTTGCCGACGGGGAGTGCTATCTCGATCAGCTACGCCAACTCCTCATCCAGCGCCACCCCGAGAAGAAGTGGCGGGTGATCAACACCGGAGTCCCGGGCTACAACACCGTCATGGAGGTCGAGACCCTCGAAACGAAGGGGCTGGCCTTCCACCCCGATCTCGTCATCCTCGGATTGGTCGGCAACGACTACGAGCCCCCGGTCTACGTGCGTGACCCAGAGGATCCCTGGGACCTCTCCCATTCGTTCCTGCTCGACTTTCTCCAGGAGGGGCTCAGCGGGGGGGATGAGGCCTCCTACCTGCGCCGGGCGGGGCTCCAGGTTCGGGCCAGTCGATTCGAGGGCAAGGAGGGACCCGGGGCAGCTCCTCCCCGCTACGCGGAGCTCTACGGGCGCGGGGCCTTCGAGGGGGCGATCGAGCGGTTGGTTCAGGTCTGGAAGCGGGAGGGCTTCGAACTCCTGGCCTTTACGAACATCTCCTACAACGAGCCTCCCTACGACTTCAACAAGGCCCCGGAGATGCTGGCCTATGTCAGAGAGGCCGGCATCCCCGCCTTCGACATGCAGCCAGTCGTGGACGAGGCCCTCGAGGAAGAGACCGGCCGGCCCTTTTCAGTGGACGACTACAAGGTTTCGGACCTGGTGGTGAGTCCTGACAACCTGCACCCCTCGGTGCGCGGGCATCGCCTGATTGCGGAGACCCTCTACGGGGAACTCGAGCGCCGGGGGATCCTAGAGCGGCTCCTGCGCTGATCGGTGGTGGCGGGGGGTCACGCCTCGCGCACGAGATGGATGACCCAGGAGTCGAATGCGGCTTGCAGGGGCGAGTGCAGGCCGCGATCGAGCGCTGCTGCGAGCTGGTTGGACCACAGGAGTGGGTAGGTGAGGAGGCCGTGCAGCTTGGTCTCATTGAGATGCATCAGTTGGGGGATGGGGCGGGTGAGCTGGTAGCCCGCCCAGCGCTGAAAGCGGAAGCCGCGCCCTTCGAGTTCCCTGCGCACCTCCTCCCGGGTCCAGGCGCCCAGCTCCCGGACGGGAAGGAGGGGCCGTCGCCGACGCCGTCCCCGGAAGCCGCGCGAAGTGCGGTTGATGTCGCCGATGACCAGGGTACCGCCGGGACGAACCGTGCGCGTGATGCCGTCGAACCAGCTTTCGGGGTCCGGTGAAAAGCTGATCACGCCCGAACTGATGACCCAATCGAAGGGCTCCTCCCCCTCGGCGGGAAAGGGCGGGTCCTCACCGAAGCCCGTGCGGCCGGTGAAGCTTTCGATCCCGGCGTCGGCGGCGTTCCTCTCGGCGATGCGCACCATCTCGGGGCTCGGATCGAAGGCGTACAGCCGGCTGGCTGGAGTGCGGCGCGCGGCCTCGACCCCGCACCATCCGGCTCCGGAGCCGAAGTCGAGGATGCGTGCGCCCCGGGGGGGACGGCCTCCGAAAAGGGCGACGTAGCGGCGCATCCAGCGGTGGTGGGGGTAGCCGGGCGTGCCTCTCTTGCCGTCCCAGCCTTCGGCGTTGGCGTCGAACTTGGCCACGGTGGCCTCGGGCGACATCACCTCCGCCCGCCGCCGTGCAACCAAGAGGGCCCCCGAGAGGGTCGAGTTGCCCACCTCCTGCTCACCGGCCAGGAGGTGGCGCACGACCCGACCGGTTGCGAAACCGTACCAGCGGACCACGTGCAGCGTGGGCCAGAGCAGATCGCGCCAGGCGGCCAGGTCCCGCTGGGAGGGAACTCCGGGAACGAAGAGCAGGAGGGTGGCGCCGGGGGCCAGGCGCGCGGCCTTCCGAGCCAGGGAGCGCCTCTGCTCCTCGGATGGATGGCGTCCCTCGGGCACCGCAGCGAGGAGCCAGCTCCCCCCCTCCTCGAGGGTGGTCTGAAGCTCTTCGGGGGTGGCTCCCAGGTC
>JALWOP010000088.1 GCA_027083445.1 Planctomycetota bacterium
GTATTGTAGAGGATGGAGAAGCCCAGGTTCTGCTTGACCGTCCGGAAGGTGCGGCGGGAGATCCGGAAGGCGTCGGCCAGGTCGGCGGGGCGGTCCTCCAGGAGCACCACGTCGCTGACCTCGATGGCGATGTCGGCGCCGCTGCCCATGGCGATGGCGATGTTGCTGCGGGCCAGGGCGATGGCGTCGTTGATCCCGTCGCCGGCCATGACGACGATATGCCCCTCTTCGTGGAAGCGGTCGATGAGTTCCGCTTTGTCCTGGGGAAGGAGGCGGGCGTAGGTTTCGTTGATCCCCGCTTCCATGGCGATGCGCCGGGCCGCCGCTTCGTGGTCGCCGGTGAGCATCACCACCTTGACCCCCAGGGCCTTGATAGCGGCGATGGCCTCGAAGGCACCCTCTTTCAGGCGATCCCGCAGTTCGATGATGGCGGCGATCTTCCCGTCGACGGCGAAGAGAAAGAGGGTCTCCTGGCTCTCTACCTCCACGGGGACCGCCAGGGCCTCCATCAGGGCCATGTTGCCTCCGGCGATCTCTTTGCCCCGGTATCGGGCACGGACCCCCTGGGCCTGGATCTCCTTGTAGTTTTCGAGCTCCAGGGTGCGCAGCTCGGGATAGCGCTCCCGAAGGTAGCGGGCGACCCCCTTGCTGACGGGGTGGTTGCTCCCCGAGACCAGGGAGAGGAGCAGGGTAGGGTCGAAGCCCTCGAAGCTTTCGAAGCTCACGACGCTGGGGCGACCCTCTGTGACGGTCCCGGTCTTGTCCACGGCCAGCAGGTCGCATTTGGCCATGGTCTCCAGCTGGGCCGCCTCTTTGAAGAGGATCCCCCGCTTGGCGGCCCGGGAGATTCCCATGAGGGTCGCCATGGGCGTCGCCAGGCCCAAAGCGCAGGGGCAGGCGATGACGATGACGCTGATGGCGACGATGAGGGCGGTCTCGAAAGAGCCGCTGTGCCAGAGCCATCCGGCGAAGGTGAGCAGGGCGATGCTCAGGATCGTGACGGAGAAGTAGCCCGAAATCACGTTGGCCAACTGCTCGATGCGGGGCTTTTTGGTCACGGCGTCGCTGAGGAGTTCGGTGATCTGGTGCAGCAGGGATTCGTCGGCCCGCTTGGTGGCTTCGTACCGGACCACCGAATCGAGGCAGACGGTGCCACTGAGGATCTCGTCTCCCTCCTGCTTGAGGACCGGTTCGCTCTCGCCCGTCAGGGGGCTTTCGTCGAAGAGGGCGCTCCCCTGGCGGAGGATCCCGTCGACGGCCACCTTCTCTCCGGGCTTGAGCTCGATGAGGTCCCCGGGTTCGATGTTTTCGATGGAGACCAGGGCCTTTTCGCCATCCTTGACGACGGTGGCTTCCGTGGGCATGGAGCCGATGATCTTGTCCAGGGTATCCACCGCCTGGCGTTTGCTCAGGACCTCCAGGTATTTGCCCACCAGGACGAAGGTGATGATCATGGTTACCGAGTCGAAGTAGACCTCACCCTCCAGGGTGATCATGGCGTAGATGGAGTAGAGCCAGGCCAGGGTGGCCCCGGCGGCCACCAGCAGGTCCATATTGACGAAGCGGTTCTTCAGCCCGTACCAGGCCCCCCGGAAGAAGATCCATCCGCTGTAGAAAAGGGTCGGGGTCGCCAGGATGAATTCGGCGATGTTGAGGATGTTCTTGTGCCCCTTCTCCATGCCGGTGAAGTAGCCGGCGTACTGGGCGATGGCGATCCACATGATGTTCATGGTGGCGAAGACCCCCACGAGGATCCGGGAGTAGTAGTCGTTGCGGACCTTCACCGCCCGCTCCTCCTGGAGCGCCGGGTCGTAGGGGTAGGCGTTGTAGCCGATGTTGCGGATGGTCTCGATGATCTTCGAGAGGCGGATCTGCTCCGGGTCCCAGACCACTTTGGCCTT
>JALWOP010000089.1 GCA_027083445.1 Planctomycetota bacterium
CTCTTTCGCACCCCCACCCCCTAGATGCACACACCCCTGCGCATGACCCTGGCCTGCCTGGGCGCAGCGACTCTCTCTGCCGCCCAGGAGCTGCACTTCAACGAGATCTACGCCTCGATGGCCTCGACCGACACGAGCGAGTACATCGAACTGATTGGAACGGCGGGCATGTCCCTCGACGGCTGGATGGTGGTCGTCGTCGATGGAGACGGCCTGGGCGCCGGTGTCCTCGACCGCGCCTGGGATCTGACCGGCTACGTCGTGCCCGGTGACGGTTATTTCGTCATGGGAGACGCGGCGGTGGCGACGCTCGACTACGACCTGGCCCTCGGACCGCACCAGGGCGGAGCGACAGACAACCTGGAGAACGGAACCCAGACCTACTACCTGCTCCAGACGACCGACGTGCCTTTCGTCGAGGGCCTTTACGGGCAGGACATCGATGCGGATGGGGACCTGGTCACCGACCTGGCCCAGGCCTCCTCGGTGACCCTGCGCGAGGTGGTCGGAGTCTGGGACGAGGATGGTCCGGGTAACGGTGAAGAGCTTTATGACCAGGCGTTGGCCCTCGGTCCGGACCTCTCCGGCCCCTTCGAACCCCCGGGAATCTTCCGCCCCACCGATTACCCCAGTTGCTGGTGCAGCGACGTTTGGCTCGATTTTCAGGGGAGCGGCCTGACCCCGGGATCCGCCAACCCCGCGTCGAGTTGTACGCCGGCCGACTGCGGCGGTGGAGGCGGTCCGATCGGCACGAACTACTGTGGTCCGGCGAACCTGAACTCGAGCGGGATGTCCGCGGTGATCAGTGGCCTCGGTTCCACGGTGGTCGCCGACAACGACGTGACCCTGACGGGAATGCAGATGCCCCCCGGGCAGTTCGCGATGTTGATCGTCAGTCAAACCCAGGGCCTGGCCAATCCCCCCGGTTCCCAGGGCATTCTCTGTATCGGTGGCAACATCGGTCGCTACAAGACACAGATCACCAACACCGGTGCCGCCGGAATGGTGACGATCAGCGCGGACCTGACCCATACCCCGGTCAACCCGCCGGTCTCCATCCAACCGGGGGAGACCTGGAACTGGCAGATCTGGTTCCGCGACGCCAACCCGATGGCGACTTCCAACTTCACCGACGGCTTGAGCGTGACGTTCCAGTGATTGGATCTGTCCATCGCCGGTGAAGCGAGCTCCAACTGGATTCGCGACTCGCTTGCGAGTGGAAGGTTTGTGCCGGGGGTGTATCAATAGCGGCGCAAACTCGCTGGCCGCCTGATCCAGCGGAAGGCTGACTCTCGTTCCCGAGAGAAGCCCTTCCGAAGCGATCGGCTCTGCCCTCCAGATCCAGATCAACGAGGCCATAGAGATCGGGCGGTCAGCCTTCCTCTGCATTGGAGGCCGGCAGACTCGACCGGTACCAACGCCCCCTCCCGAATCAGGAGAGCGGTGTGCCCCGGGTTCGGCGGGCCAGGTCGCGGGCAGCGTTTCCCGCGGCGGCGTGCAGCACGCGCAGCTTCTCGCGGCGGGTCAAACGCCCATCACCGGCAAGGCTGCGGAGGAGCCGGGCCAGGGTGGAACCGGAACGCATGCGCGCCTCCCGGGGATCGAGGAGCACCAGTTCGGGCAGACGCCGCCAGGCGAGACCCAGCTCCGGGGTCCCCCCACCCTTGCGAGCAGCCAAAACACGCTCGAGACCGCAGGCATCCCTCGCCGTCTCCGCCCGGGTCCCGTCGCCCTCGATCACCCCCACACGACCCGGACCCAAGGGGAGCTCGAAGCCCCCCGCGCCGAGACGCGCCAAGAGGTGACCGAGCGAGCGGAGCAGAGCGGCCCGCCGGGAACCACTCGCCCCTTCCAACCAATCCTCGAGGGGCTGCACCCCCTCGAGATCCCGTAGCACCAACGCCGAACGGCGCGCAAAGACGCCACCCTCCTCCTGAACCAGGGCGAGCGGCGCCGCGGTGATGAGACCGGCCGCGCGCAAGGCACAGAGAAGATTCCACTCCCGAGCAGCATGACTCGCACTGCGTGGAGAGGTGAAACGCGCTCTGAACCATCCCGGAGCACCGTCGTAGCGACGCACGACGATCCAACCCGTCCCCGCCCCCCGGGGACGACCTCCTCCCGTTCCCGGCAGGGGCAGACGCAAACTCACGACCCCCTCCCGATCCTCGAGCCGCTCGGCACGACCCTCACCCCAAAGGCCCTCACCCGTTCCGAGCAGGTCCTCTGGAGAAGCCGCCCCCAAGGCGGCCAGGTCGGGGATCCACGGGTCCAACTTCACCGACACTTCACGGGCGCCTTCCATAGGGCAGGGATTCTAGAAGCCAAAACGCTTCGCCGTCCCCTCTCCAGGTAAATGGGAGTCGAACCTGCGCAACCGCAGGGGTGACGGGTCGGTACCCTCTGGGTGATGCTACCGCGCGACCGATTCCACCTGCCCCTCCCCCTCGGCCTCCTCACCACCCTCTGCCTGGGGATCGGCTTTCTCGGGGCGGGCGCTGCCCGGGCCCAGACCCCCATCCGGCCCGCCATCGACCGTCACGCCCTCTTCTCGCGCCTCGATCTCACCGAGAGCGGAGAGACCGGCCCGCGGGTACGCCTCTTCGTCGAAGCCCCACGGCGGGCCGATCCCCAGCATGTCGCGCGGGCCACCGCGGCCTTCGCCCCCTGGATGGCGGCGATCGATACCGCCCTGCGCGAGAACTACATCCTGCCGAACAAGCTCGAGCGCAGGGAAGAGCTGCCGGAGCTGGGAGTGATCCTGCTCGCAAACGGCAGCAGCTTCGCCAACGCCGCTCGCTACCAGGCCAGCCCCGATCGACTGAGCCGCACGTGCCTCCTGATCGAGGATCCCCTCTTGATCGTCGGCCAGTGGAACGAACACCTCGCGAAGGTGCCCGGCCCGACACTGCGCCGCCCGATCCTGTGGCGCATGACCCGCGCCCTGCTCGACAGCTACTACCACGGCCCAGGCGAACAGCTCGCCGAGCAGTGGGTCGTCGACGGCATCTGCGGCTACCTGACCGCCGCCGATGAAACGACCCTCCCCGAAGACCTCTCCGACCCGCCAGTCGATTCGGGGGCCCTGGAACGCACACTCGCCTTTGTGCGCGACCCCCGCGGGGCCGGGCTGCTCCTGCCCCTCCCCCTCCTCGCCGGAACCCACGGGGCCTCCGAACGTCTGCGGATCGCCGCGGAACGCGCCCGGGAGGCGGGGGTCACCCTGGGCCGCGACGCCGCCGAACGACTCTGGCGAGACCAGGCCACCCTCTGGGTGCACTTCTTCGAGCGGGGCGAAGGCGGACGCTACCGCCGCGATTGGCAGCACTACGTCGCCAAGTCACTCCACGGCAACGGCTCCCCCACCGAGCTGACCGCGACCCTGGGGACGAGTCTCGAAGAACTCGAGGCGGGCTTTCTCGCCCACCTCGACTTCGAGAGCGGCGGAGGCGCCGGCGGATCGACCCCCCCGCGCGCCACGGGCGCCCCCATCCTGCACGAGGAGATCTACACCCCTCCGGAGAAGGCGAGCGAGCTTCTCTCCGAGGCGCTGGGGCTGGCGGGGGGTGGTGACATCGAGGGAGGCATCGAGCTCCTCGAGAGCGGCCTCGGCTGGGCGCGGGGACCGGAACGCGGAACGCTGGCGAGGGAGAGGGATCGGCTGCGCAGCCTGCGCGAGACGCGCGACGCCTTTCTCGCCTCCCTGGTCGGCGATCGCCGCCGGCGCCTGCGCTGGCGGGAAAGCGACGGGAAGAGCTACTCCGCCCCCCTGCTCGGCTGGTCCGAGGAGACCCTGAACCTCGGCAAGAACAAGAGCGGCAGGGAGAGCCTGCCCCTGCGTGAACTCCGCGCCGGCGACCTGGAACGCTCGATGGGCTCCCATGCTTCGGACCATGGGCCTCCCTGGATCCGCGCTTACCTGAAACTACTCTCCGGCGACGAACACTGGAGAGCCGACCTACCCGAGCAGACCGAAGGATTCGACGGGCTCTTCGAGGCCGCCCGCGAAGGCAGCGACCGCATCCGCCTGGCGCGACTGGCCCGCTCTCCCCTCCCCTCCGGGGCCGAGGAGAGTGAGGCTTTCCTGGCGGAGATCGTCGCCCTTTGGGGAAGCGATACCCGCCCCGCCCAGGCTGCTCGCAAAGGGCTGCACACCCTGGCGCGCGAGGTGCTCGAAGCACGCTGGATGGCCACCGGATTCGACAAGCGCCTGCACGGCAAGGTCTCCCATCGACCCGACGGTTCCCTACGCATCGAGTACGACTTCACCGATCCCGCCGAACTCGAGGACTTCGTGCGGGCGGACGACTACCTCGCCGCACGGCGCGGGAACCTACCGCCCCTCACCCCAGGAACCGAATCGGACTGGAAAGTGCGCGGGGGCAACCTGGAGGGACGCGGGGATGCCGTCCTACGCCATCTGGTCTCGTTTCAGGCTCCCGTGCGCCTCGAGTACGAGTTGATCTACGGCCGCGCGGAACCCGGCAAGCCCCTCAACGTGACCCTCCTGGCGGCGGTCTGCGACAACGGTCGTGGAGGCTACGTCGGCGCCTGGGACCTCTTCGACCTGGAGGCGATCGATCCCGACGGATCCTTCGTGCGTACCGCCTACCACCAGGGCGAGCGCAGGATCGAACCCGCCAGGCCGATCAAGGTGCGCCTCGACCACGCAGGAGAGAAGGCCGTCCTGACCGTGGCCAGCAAGCGCGTGCGCGAGGTGGCCACCGGTCCGCGCACGACCGGCGCCACCCTCCTGTGGCTCCACGGGGACGCGACGCTCGCCATCCGCCGCCTCACCCTACAAGGCAAACCGGCACCCACCGGCGACGATCCGGCCATGCGGGCCTGGGTCGAGGGCGAGCTGAAACGCCTGGGGCTCTGATCCATCCTTGGGTCCCGCCATGCGGGTCCCGCGGCAGAGGTCCCGTCGCGTAGGATCCTCCCCATGTCGCGCCTGTTCCTGCTCGATGGCACCGCCCTCGCCTATCGCTCCTACTTCGCCCTCTCCCGCTCCGGCCTCTCCGCTTCCGACGGGCGACCGACCGGAGCGACCTACGGCTTCACGATGACCCTGCGACGCATCCTGGAGCAGGAAAAGCCCGACGCGGTGGCGGTGGCCTTCGACCCCCGTGGCCCGACCTTTCGCCACAAGATGTATGCCGAGTACAAGGCGACACGCGAAAAGGCACCCGAGGAGCTGATCGAACAGCTCGACGACATCCGGGCGGTCGTGCGGGCCTACGGTCTGCCGATCTTCGAGGTCCCCGGCTACGAAGCCGACGACGTCATCGGCACCCTGGCGCGCGAGGGCGAGGCGCACGGCTTCGAGGTCCTGATCGTCAGCGGCGACAAGGACATGATGCAGCTCGTCAGCGACAAGGTGAAGCTCTACGACGTCTTCAAGCGTGACCAGGATGTGGCCTTGATCGGGCCCGACGGTGTGCGCGCCAAGTTCGGCACGGGCCCCGAGGGGGTGGTCGACGTCCTGGCGATCATGGGCGACAGCTCCGACAACGTGCCCGGGGTCAAGGGAATCGGTGCCAAGGGAGCCCAGCGGCTGATCGAAGCCTTCGGCTCGGTCGAAGGGGTACTCGCCCATCTGGACGAGATCCGCGGCAAGCAACACGACTACATCGAACGCGATCGGCAGCAGTTATTGCTCTCCAAGAAACTGGTCACCATCGACACCCACGTTCCCCTGGAACAGGACGTCACCTCGATCGGTCCCCCCCGCCCCGATCCCAGACGCCTGGCGCAGCTTTTCGGCGAACTCGATTTCCAGAGCCTGGCCCGCGACCTGGGCCAAGAGACCGGCAGCGGCGCCGAAGCCTTCGAGCGTGACTACGTCACCGTGACCGACGCCGATTCCCTGGCGGCGATGGTCGCCGAGCTACGCGCGGCCGGCTCCTTCGCCTGGGATACCGAAACCACCGGGCTACGGCCCCTGCAAGCCGAGGTGGTGGGCCTCTCCTTCTCCGCCAAGGAGGGACGCGCCTTCTACGTGCCCTTCAACCAGTTCCCGCCGGTCCTCCCCGGGGGCGTCCCGGCGCTCGTCGAGGCCCTGCGGGGGCTGCTCGAGGATCCCACCCTCGCCAGGGTGGGACAGAACCACAAGTACGACGCCCTGGCGGTCTCGACCCTGGGGATCACGGTTCCTCCCCCCGCCTTCGACACCCTCGTGGCGAGCTACACGATCCACGGCTCCACCCGCCGCCACTCGCTCGACGCCCTGGCCCAGCACTACTTCGGACTCACCAAGATCCCCACCTCCGACTTGATCGGCAAGGGCCGCAGCCAGGTGACGATGGCCGAGATCCCCATCCCAAAGGTGGCCGAGTATGCCTGCGAGGACGCCGACGTCACCTGGCGCCTCCAGAGCATCCTGAAACGGGAACTCGAGGAGAGTGGGAACGAGAGCCTCTACTACGATCTCGAGCTGCCTTTGGTGCCGGTTCTGACCGCCATGGAGCAGCGCGGGATCCGCCTCGACGTGAAGGTGCTCGAGCAACTGGGAGAGTCGATCGCCGCCGACCTCGCCCAGGCCGAAGCGCAGGTTCGCGAGTTGGCGGGGGAGCCAGGACTCAAGGTCAACAGCCCCAAGATGCTCGGGGCCGTGCTCTTCGAGAAGCTACGCATCCAGGACGCGGCCGGAGTCAAAAAGCCCAAGCGCACCAAGACCGGCTGGGCGACCGACCAGGGAACCCTCAGCGAGCACTACGCCGATCTCCCCATCGTCAAGGCACTGCTCACCTACCGCGCACTCTCCAAGCTGAAGAGCACCTACGTCGACGCACTACCCCAGTTCGTCAACCCCCGCACAGGGCGCGTGCACTGTCACTTCAGCCAGACGACGGCGGCCACGGGAAGGCTGGCATCGAGCGATCCCAACCTGCAGAACATCCCCGTGCGCACCGAACGGGGGCGCAAGCTGCGCGAGGCGTTCGTACCCCGCGAAAGGGACGATCACGGCGAGTGGCTGCTGCTCTCGGCGGACTACAGCCAGGTCGAGCTGCGCATCATGGCTCACCTGAGCGGCGACCCGGGACTGACCGAGGCCTTCGCCCGGGGTGACGACATCCACGCCTCGACAGCCCAGGTGATCTTCGATCTGCCCGCCGAGGCGGTGGACCGCGAAATGCGTTCGCGGGCCAAGGCGATCAACTTCGGACTGCTCTACGGCATGGGCGCCCGGCGTCTGGCGCGCGAGACCGGCCTCTCGATCGACGAGGCGCGCGCCTTCATCGAGCGTTACTTCTCCGCCTTTCCGCGCGTCCGCGAGTGGATCGACCGCACCCTGGCCCAGGCCCGGGAGCAGGGTTACGTCGAAACCCTCCTCGGCCGCCGCCGACAGATCCCGGAGATCGATTCCTCGAACCCGCGCATGCGCGCCCAGGCGGAGAACGTCGCCGTCAACACACCGGTCCAGGGTTCGGCCGCTGACGTGATCAAACGCGCCATGGTCGACCTCCAGCGACGACTCTCGCAGTCGGAACTCTCCGCAGGGCTCCTGCTCCAGGTCCACGACGAGCTCTTGCTCGAAGTTCCCGAGGCCGAACTGGAAAGGACAGCGGAGCTGGTGCGCGACTGCATGGAGCACGCGGTCGAGCTCAGCGTGCCCCTGCTCGTCGAGATCGGCTCGGGCAAGAACTGGCTCGAGGCGCACTGAACCGGCTGGTCGAGCTTCCCCGCCCCGCTCCTGGACGATCGGGCGTCATCGTCACCGGCGATCGTGCCTGGCGTGAACGGGCCCCCCCCC
>JALWOP010000090.1 GCA_027083445.1 Planctomycetota bacterium
CCGTCAGCACCTTCTGGGGGCGAGCTGCTGGGGGCTCACGCTCTCAGAGATACCGTTGAAGCCTGCTGTCGGCAAAATATGCCGACGGGTCTCAGCGGGCAGAGGGTCTGTGGAGTGGTCGCGCAGGCGATCGAGGGGTACCGGTCGCAGACGTCCGCCCGTAGTTTCAATGCCCTCTAGCGGGCAGAGGGTCTGTGGAGCTACGCCGGGAATGTGGCCATCGAAGAGATCGACAGGCACGGCAAGTTTCAATGCCCTCTAGCGGGCAGAGGGTCTGTGGAGTCGTCTGCGGCGACATCATGGACAACAACTACGATGGCGATCTGGACACCATGTGCGAGTTTCAATGCCCTCTAGCGGGCAGAGGGTCTGTGGAGCAGATTGGCCCAGCGGGATCGAGGTATTCGGGGACGCTGAGTTTCAATGCCCTCTAGCGGGCAGAGGGTCTGTGGAGCCCATGGGCAACATATCCGCCCATGACGCGTGCCCGGTTGATGCGGTTTCAATGCCCTCTAGCGGGCAGAGGGTCTGTGGAGAACTGGCTGAGCGAGGCAGCCGGTGAGTTCGACATGGAGGTCATCCAGGTTTCAATGCCCTCTAGCGGGCAGAGGGTCTGTGGAGACAGAAATCGTGCTCCCATCCGCGTATGATGATGCCTTGCGCCAGTGTTTCAATGCCCTCTAGCGGGCAGAGGGTCTGTGGAGTTGTGATCGTGTATTTCGGAAGCATCCCCTTCTTCATTGTTTCAATGCCCTCTAGCGGGCAGAGGGTCTGTGGAGCTGCACGTCTTCTCCGAGGCGATCCACCTCTGGTCCACCGACGTGTTTCAATGCCCTCTAGCGGGCAGAGGGTCTGTGGAGAGCGGCCTCATCAAGCCACGCTCCCAAGCCCATTCTCAGCGGCGATTTGCGCAACCCCCCCTCCCAACAGGGGGGGGTATATTGACACGTCAACACTTTGCACCCCACAGACTCACTCATATTCGGCATTCTACCTACACATCACTACCATGCGCAACCTCTACGGTTAAACCTGGATTTTCAAAGACCCCTAGAGGTTGCGCACTTCCACGCCAGAACCACCCACACCTTATCACATTCCACCTCCAACACGAGCCGGCCAACCTCGCCCCTCATCCTCATCGACACCGCAAGCGCACCCTCCCCACAACTTCGGTGGCGAGCACCAACCTCGCCCTGCAGGCGGGCCTGTCCCAGGCCACGCTGCAGCCCCATCCTCACCGACCCTGTTGGCGCACAGCCCCCGCAACTTCGGTGGCGAGCGCCAACCTCGCCCCGCAGCCGGGCCTGTCCCAGGCCACGCTGCAGCCCCGCCTCCCCGAACAAGCTGCCCGTGCCCGCGCGTGTGCTCGCCAGCCTTGGCCCACAGTCTCTTCGAGAGGGGCAGCCGACAGCTCCCGATGCTCTCGGTGGCAGGTGCCTGCCTCAGCTGCTCCACGACTTCGGTCACCATCGGGGGCGAGGTGGATGCGCTCCAGCTCTCCGATGCCGTGGGACTCGAGGATGAGGGCATAGCCGCTGCTGTCGGGCTGGATGCGGAGGGTCATGGCGGGCCAGGTGGTCTCGGTGACCTCGGGGAGCAGGGTGGCGAGCTCGACGGTGGCGGAGAGGGCGGACAGCGGGAGCTACATGCCAACGCCGGAGATGATGTAGACGATGCCACCATAGGCATCTCCAGAAGGCAAATCGTTCAAGTACGAGCCGATCACGAGGTCTGGCACACCATCGCCGTCGATGTCCTCTGGCCCCATTGCGACCTTGTAGTCCTCGTCCTCATCAGGATCCCCAGTGAAGACAACGTCGGCATCATCGCTCCCCAAGACGGCGGATGTGGAGAGAGGGCCGTAGAAGAGGTAGAGGTCGTTGGGTGGG
>JALWOP010000091.1 GCA_027083445.1 Planctomycetota bacterium
GGCCTCGCCACGGCGGGCTGGGGCGACCCAGCCGAAGAGATCCTCGAGCAGGTCGGCCGGGGAGCCGACCGGCGTCGCTCCGGCTTTCAAGAGGCCCAGGATCCCCTCGGCGAGGGGATGGTCCACCCGCCCCGGAAGGGCGTAGACCGCACGTCCCTGGTCCAGTCCCCAGCGAGCCGTGATGAGCGAACCCGAGCGACCGGCCGCTTCGATCACCAGAACACCCGCCGAGAGGCAGGAGATGAGTCGGTTGCGCAGGGGGAAATGGTGCCGGCGCGGTCCCACCCCCGGTTCGAACTCCGAGAGCAACAGGCCCTCGCGCGCCATCCTTTCCGCCAGGGGGCCGGGGGGCCAGGGTAGGTCCACACCCGACCCGAGCACCGCCAACGTGGCTCCCCCGGCGTCGAGCGCTCCCAGGTGGGCCTCCGCGTCCACTCCGCGAGCCATGCCGCTCACCACCAAGACCCCGGCCCGGGCCAACTCGCGGCCGAAGCGCCGCGCCTGGGCCAGCCCGTAGGGGGTCGCCGCCCGGGAGCCGACGATCGCCACCCGCGGCCGCACCCTGAGCAGCTCGGCACGACCGCGGATCCAGAGCCGCTCGGGCGCCGGACGAACGCGGCTGATCTCCTCGGGCCAGCTCGGACCTCCGGGGTGCAGGCAAAGGGGGGGCTCCACGCGCCGGAGACCGGCCTCGCCCCTACTCGGTTGCGGTCTGGATGCGTGGAGGGGCGGTGGTGAACTCGAAATCCTCACCCGGACGGGCGCGCAGCAGCGGTTCGAGAAAGCGCTGGGCATCGGTGAGTAGGCGCTCGAGGTCCAGCCCCGCGTGACGGGGAAGAAGCGGCGCGAGCAGGGCCCGGTGTCCTCGATAGAGCCTACGGCTGCCCTCGGGGTCCCCCTGGAGCGCATGGTGGAGGCAGATCGAGAGCTGGACGAGCCCCTTGTGGAAGTCCGCTTCCGCGCCCTGCGAGGCGAGCCATCCCTTCTCGAACTCCTCGTGGGCTTCCCGATAGCGCCCACCGTTGAACAGACGGATCCCCGCCTCTAGAGCCGCACGCGCCTCACCCTCCCCAAACGCGTCCGGATCGAACTCCTCTTCCTCGGGTTCGATCTGCATCAGGACTGGTCGCCCTCCCCGTCCCGGCCGCGACGGGTGCGGCGCTTTTGGCGTTGGTAGGGGCGTGGCTCGCCCCAAAAGCGCGCCCAGAGCACCGCATCCTCCTTGGCCAGGCGCGGCTCCTCCTCGGGGACCCGGAGGTTCTTCTTGTTCTCATTCCACCAGGCGACCCACGACTCCTGGCGCGTGCCGCGGTCGACATGGGTCAGGACGAGGAGCGCGAGCCGGATCTCCTTCATGCGCGGCTGAACCTTGCGCCGGTCGATCTTGCGCATGGCCGAGAAGATCGCCTCGACCGCTTTCGGCGAGCGGATCTTGCCCAGGGCGAGGATGCGCGCCTGGGTGACCTCGCGGTTGCGAGAGGTGAAGATGCCGTCGACTAGGAGATCGATCGAGCTCTCGCTGCCGTGGAGCGCGATCGCCTTGAGCAGGGTGACGAGCTGCTCGGGGTCCTTTTCGAGCTCCTTCTTGTGGCGCTTCTTGTAGGTGTGCAGGGCGCTCAGGGCGTCGGGGTGGGCGATCGTGCCCAGGGCCTCGATCGATGCGCGACGGACGTCGGCTCGCTCGTGGGCGAGACCCTCCTTCACCCAGACCGCGATCACATCCTCGTGGGGCAGGCGCGGTGCGCTCTGGAGAGCGGCGGCCAGTTCGGCGGGCTCCTTCTCCTCGAAGAGGGTGCGCAGCTCGCGCGTCGCCTGCGCCACCTCCTTGGGATCGAGCGGGGGTGGATGTTCGTCGCCCTGTATTTCAGAAACGGCAACGATCGTCGGTGGTAGAGGCGCGACTGCCGGCGCCACCGGGAAGAAGACGAGTGGGAGAGCGCGGATCAAAGCGAGCATGGGGACACTCCTTGTGTCCCCATGCTACCTCGATCCGGTCCGGCTGGGCCGATCGCGCTCCGCCGGACGACTACTCGCTGGCGGCCCCGGCGGTCTCCGGCTGGGGTTCCTCCGGCTTCTCGGTCACGAAGCGCAGGGATTCGCCGTCCTCGGAGCGGTCGGCCCAGACCTCCTTGGAGTCGTCGAAGGAGCCGCGCAGGAGCTCCTCGGCCAGGGGGTCCTCGATGAAGCGCTCGATTGCACGACGCAGCGGGCGGGCGCCGTAGTCCTCGTGGAATCCCTTGCCGATCAGGAAATCCACCGCTGCGGCGGTCAGGTCGAGCTCGATGCCGTGCTCGCTGAGGCGCTTTTGCACCTCGGCGAGCTGCAGGTGCACGATGCGCGCCAGGTCGTCATGGGTCAGCGGGTTGAAGATCACGGTCTCATCGAGCCGGTTGAGGAACTCGGGGCGGAAGTGGCGCTCGACCTCGATCATGACGTCGGCACCCATGCGCTTCTTGCGCTCTTCCTGGGTGGCGTCGCTCTTCTGCACGCGGCCGAAGCCGAGCGAGGAGCCCGCCTTCATCTGCTGCGACCCCAGGTTCGAGGTCATGATCAGGATCACGTTGCGGAAGTCGACGTGTCGACCGAAGGAATCGGTCAGGCGACCCTCCTCCATGATCTGCAGGAGCATGTTGAAGACGTCGGGGTGGGCCTTCTCGATCTCGTCGAGCAGGACGACCGAGTAGGGGCGTCGGCGCACCTTTTCGGTGAGCTGTCCGCCCTCCTCGAAGCCGACGTACCCGGGAGGCGCACCGACCAGGCGTGAAGCGTTGTGCTTCTCCATGTACTCGCTCATGTCCATGGTGATGACCGCATCCTCGTCACCGAACATGAACTTGGCGAGTTGCTTGCAGAGGTAGGTCTTGCCCACGCCCGAGGGGCCGAGGAAGAGGAAGGAACCCATCGGTCGGCGCGGGTCCTTGAGACCCGAACGGCTGCGTCGAACCGAGCGGGCGATGGCGGCGATGGCCTCTTCTTGGTGGATGACCACGCTTCCCAGCTCGTCTTCCATCTGCAAGAGGCGCTCGCGCTCGGCCTGTTCGAGGCGCGTGAGCGGGATGCCGGTCATCTTCGACACGGTCTCCTGGATCACCTCGGCGGTGACCTCGCCCACCTGTTCCTTCTCGTCCTGTTCCTTGCGCCAGGCGGCCTGGACCTCTTCCTTCTTCTTCTTGAGCTGATAGGCCTGGTCCCGCACCTTGGCGGCGCGCTCGAAGTCCTGGGCGGTGACCGCCTCGTTCTTGTCGCGCTCGAGCCGCTCGATCTCTTCGCTGATATCGCGCAGATCGGGGGGGGGCACCATGGCATTGATGCGCACCCGCGCCCCCGCCTCGTCCATCACGTCGATGGCCTTGTCCGGGAGGAAGCGGTTGTTGATGTAGCGGTTGGAGAGTTCGACCGCCATGTCGAGGGCCTCGTCGGTGTAGTGCACCCGGTGGTGGGCCTCGTAGCGATCGCGCAGCCCCTTGAGGATCTCGCAGGCCTGCTCCGGGGTCGGCGGGTCGACGTTGACCGCCTGGAAGCGTCGTTCCAGGGCGCCGTCCTTCTCGATGTGCTTGCGGTACTCGTCCAGGGTCGTCGCGCCGATGCACTGGATCTCGCCCCGGGAGAGGGCCGGCTTGAGCACGTTCGAGGCGTCGATGGCGCCCTCGGCACCGCCGGCTCCGACCAGGGTGTGCAACTCGTCGATGAACAGGATCACGTCGCGCACGCGGCGCACCTCGGTCATGACCGCCTTGATGCGCTCCTCGAACTGGCCGCGGTACTTCGTGCCCGCCACCATGAGCGCCAGGTCGAGCACGACGATGCGCTTGCCGCGCAGGATCTCGGGCACGGTGCCGTCGATGATCTGTTGGGCGAGGCCCTCGACGATCGCCGTCTTACCGACGCCAGGCTCCCCGAGCAGCACGGGGTTGTTCTTGGTACGCCGGGAGAGGATCTGCACCACACGCTCGATCTCATCGGCGCGACCGATGACCGCGTCGAGCTTGCCTTCACGGGCGAGCTCGGTCAGGTCGCGGCCGAAGGAGTCCAGGGCCGGCGTCTTGCTCTTGCCGCCGCCGCTGGGGGGATCCTCACCCCCGATGGATGCGTCGTCGTCGTCATCCTCGCCGGTGTCGGCACCGAGGAAGTCGAGCACCTCCTCGCGCACGTCCTCGAGCTTGATGCCCAGGTTGAGTAGCACCTGGGCGGCGATGCCCTCGTTCTCCTTGATCAGGCCCAGGAGCAGGTGCTCGGTCCCGATGTAGTTGTGCCCCAGGTTCCCCGCCTCCTCCATGGAGAGCTCGAGCACCTTCTTGGCCCGCGGCGTGAAGGGCAGTTGCCCCATCGTCACCATCGAGGGACCGGTCTTGACGATCTTCTCGACCTCCATGCGGATCTTGTTCAGATCGATCCCCATGTTCTTGAGGACGTTGGCGGCGACGCCGCTGCCCTCCTGGACCAGGCCGAGGAGGATGTGCTCGGTCCCCAGGTACTCGTGGTTGAACCGCTGCGCCTCCTGGCGGGCGAGGTTCATCACCTTCTTGGCGCGGTCTGTGAAACGATCGAACATGCTTTCCTCGGGTGGCTCTGTAGCGGGAGACCCTGGCCATGGGTCGGGGACTCTGTAGACACCTATGGATCGGCCTTCAAGGCATACAGGTTGACCCTAGGTGCCGCTTCCGGTCTCCGCTCCCACCGACCCGTCGGGAGCCGAGGCCCCTGTGCCCGATTGAGAATGCCAAGATTCTCTCCCCACCGCCAGTTTTCGGGGCTCTGGAGCGGGTGGAGGGCAGCACCTGTGCTGGGCGGGGAGGGCAGCCAGCCCCATGGGGAAGCGTGGGAGATCCCGATGGGAAATCTTTTTCAGCCGCTGATAGGCCCCGCGACCGGCCCCGTGACAGGCCCCGCGACAGGCCCCGCGACAGGCCCCGCGACAGGCCCCGCGACTTGCCCGCTGGCCGGCTCAGTCCTCTTGCCGCTGCGCCTCGGATTCCAGGGCCTGGATCTCGTCCCGGAGGTGGGCTGCGCGCTCGTAGTCCTCTTCCCGTACGGCGGCTTGGAGCTCCCCCTTGAGTCCCTCCATGCGGTGGAGGCGCTCGGTCTCGGCTTCCGCCAGCCCGGGTAGACGGCCCACGTGGTGGGTCGCTCCGTGCATGCGCTCCAGGGATTCGAGTAGATAGGCCTCGAAGGTGTGGTAGCAGCGGGCGCAACCGACCTTGCCGCGGCTGCGCAGTTCATCGAGGCTGAGCTTGCACTCCGGGCAGACGATGGTCGGCTTGCCCTTGGCCAGGGTCAACTTCCCACTCACCGTCATGCTCGCTCCCAGCCCCTTCTGGGCCATCTGCAGGAGCTTCCAGATCTGAGGGGCAACCGGCTGAGCCTGGGCGGGCCCGGAGGCGGGCAACCCCAGGGCTTGGGCACAGACCTCGCACAGATGCTCTTCGACCACCTTGTTCGCCGGGTGATCGGGACCGTGGAACTCGGTCACTTCGGTCACCCGCACGGTCGCGATGTTCTTGTTGCAGCGCGGGCACAGCATGGCAGCAGTGTTCCTCTATAGATCGTCCTTCCGGGCCCGTCAACATGGGGGTTTCTCGCCGGGGGACGGTGGTTCAAGGGAGGGCGTCCTCCGTGCCGCCCCGGGCCCGTTCGATCCGAGCCGGGGTCAGCTTGTGGCGCTCGAGTAGGGCCTGGATCGGGGCTCCCCCCCGTGCGTGGGCCTCCTCGAACAGATCCAGGCTGCCCCCCCCCGCGGGGAGCTGTGCCAGCAGGGTCTCGAGCTGAGGCGAGGGCTCTAGGATCCGTGCGGGGGGTGGGGTCGGGTCGATCGTTGCGCCCGCGAGGCGCGCCCGCGCCTGGGCGGCACGGAGTCCCACCCTCGGGGGCAATTCCGGGTCGCAGGTGAGCAGGGCCGTGACCAGTCGTGCGGGCGAGATCGAGGGCTCCCCGGCCGCGAAGGCCTCTCGGTTGGCGAGGACGAGGGCCTGTTTCGAGGCGGAGCTGAAGCCGCGGAAGAGGGGATCCCGCGCCGAGAGGGTGCCCGGGCCATCCCCGGTGGGGGAGACGGTGGGCTGGAAATCGAGGGGGGGGTCCAGGCGCGCCCCCAACTCGGCGAGCAGAAGCTCCGCGCCGACCTGGTGTGCACCGGCATCCACCGCCCGGGCTCGGGCTGCGTGCAGGGCCTGGGCTGCACGGGTCGAGAAGGGCAGCACCGCCCGCGCTCCAACCACCAGGAGGCCGGGGCAGAGGGCCGCCAGCTCCATGGCGACCGTCTCCGGGTCGGCGAAGACGTGTTCCGCCAGGGCGTGGGCGGCGCACTCCTCGTCGCGCATGCAGGCTTCGAGCAGGTGCGCCAGGGTCACCTCGTCGGAGTGCATCGCGAGGGCTCGCTTCCCGGCGGCGGCGCAGAGGCTGCGCAGGCGCGGGTGCAACCGGTCGAGAAGGGGGGCGAGGGGCGGGTGATCGAGGTCGAGGGTCACGGCTTCAAGGCGGCGCGGAAGGCCTGGGCCCGGGCGCGGAAGTTGGGGTAGGCGTCGAAACTGGCGCAGGCGGGGGAGAAGAGCAGGGTTGCGCCCTCGGGGGTGAGCTCCAGAGCGCGGGCGGTCGCTGCGACGAGGTCGTCCTGCACCTCGATCTCTCCCCCCAGGAGCTCGGCGAGCTGCGCGCCCGAGGCGCCGAAGGTGACCACCGTCCTTCCCTCCAGCGCTCGCGCCAGGCTGCGGTAATCGAGGCCCCGCTTGGCCTGGCCGCCCAGAAGGACGGTGCAAGGGCCGTCGATCGAAGCGAGGGCGGAGAGGGTCGACTCGGGGGTGGTGGAGACGCCGTTGTCGATCACCCGGCGCCCGTGGAATGTGCCGAGCTCCTCGAGACGATGGGGCAGGCCGCAGAGGTGGGGCAGAGCGGCGGCCAATGCAGTGGGGGAGGCTCCCAGGCTGCGGGCGAGGCCGAGGGCCAGCAGGGTGTTCTCCCGCTGGAACCCTCCCGGCAGGGCGAGGTCGCGGCAGAACCCCAACCGCTCTCCTTCCAAGCGGAACTCCCCCTCCTCGATGCGTAGCGGCGCGTCCGGGCCGAAGCGCCGCGCAGGATCGCTCCAGGGTTCGAAGGCCGCAACATCCAGACCCGTCGGCAGCCACAGGTGCGCACAGAGCTCACCGATGCGCGCCTTGGCCGCGGCGTAGGCCTCGAAGGTGCCGTGACGCTGGAGGTGGTCGGGGGCGAGGGCGGTCAGGGCCGCCACCTCGGCCCGCTCCAGGGGAGCGTCGACTCTTTGGAAGGCTTCGAGCTGGTACGAGGAGAGTTCGACGACGCAGACCTCGTCTTCGCTGGGAGCGCAGCCGAGCAGGGGCGTGCCGATGTTGCCCCCCGCGCGGGCGGGGATGCCGGCCCGCTCGAGGAGCTGGGCCAGGATGGTGGTGGTCGAGCTCTTGCCGTGGGTGCCGGTGATGAGCGCCAGCCGTGCGCGGGTCGTGGCGAGGAAGATTTCGACCTCGGAGGTGATCCGTGCCCCGCCGGCGCGGGCCCGTTCGAGCCAAGCATTGCCGGGCGCGACGGCGGGGCTTGCGACGACCAGGGCGACATCCTCGAAGTCGCTCGGGCGGTGCTCGCCCAGGGACCAGGTGACGGGCAGGCCCTCGAGTTCGGCGATGGCGGGGGCCAGGAGGTCGGCGTCGCGCAGGTCGGTCACCGTCACACGGGCTCCCTCGGCGACGAGCCAGCGCACGGCCGCCACGCCGCCGCCGAACAGGCCCAGGCCCATGACC
>JALWOP010000092.1 GCA_027083445.1 Planctomycetota bacterium
CTTCACCGACCTGCGCCTGGACCGCGCCCGCTCGACCCCCTTCGTCTTCCCCACCTCCAAGAGCGACGCCCCCCTCTACCGCGAGGATGGCCGCAGCCCCGTCGCGCGCTTCGAGGTCGTCCTCCCGGAGGGTGACGGCTTCGTCCTCCACGGCACCCTGCCCCTACCCAGCGGGACCTGGCCCGATGGAGGCCCCCCTCCCCTCCTCTCGGTGGCCAGCCCTCGGGGCGAGTTGCACCCCGCGCAGGTTGAACCCCTCACCCGCTCCGGTGCCGGCGAGGTCGAGGTCGTCGCCCTACGCGCCTATCTCTCCCAGCCCAGTGGCCTCACCCCCGGTGAACGAGCCCTGTTCGACGTGTTCCTCGGAGAGCCCGACTCTCCCGTCGCTCCGCCCGCGATCCCGGCCGCCAGCCTCGCCCTCTGCGATCCCGAAGCCGACACCCCCATTCTGCTCCAGGCTCGGGACATCTTCGGCAACCTCTACCGCGCCGATCTGCGCGCGCTACCCGCCGCGGCGGGCAGCGGGGAACGCACCCTGATCGAGTCGGGTCCCGTGCAGCGAGTCGTGCGCACCTACGCCACCCTGATGCCCACTGACCAGGCACGGGCCGCCGGCCCCAACCGCGCTCCCCGTCCCCACTTGATGGGAGTCCACGCCTACTGGACCTTCCGGGCCGGAGAGGAGCGCGTCGGCCTGGACCTGCGCATCAACAACGGGGCGACCTCCGGAAGCCGCCGTCCGGGACCGGGGGAGGAGCCGGTCGGAACCCTCTACTGGGATTCGCTCGAATTGGTCCTGCCGCCCGACTGGCGCGTCGATCCCCTCGTGGCCGACCCCTTCTTCGGTGGAGGGAGGGACGAGGCGGACCGTCGCATCGTAACCCTCGTACGCCCCGAGGAGGACGGCAGCCTGCACATGATGCCGCCCCAGGCCCAGTTCCACCGGCGACTGACCCTGCGTCCGCGCACCCGGCGGCCGGGGGGCTACCTGCCCCTCGAAGGCCTCGCTTTCGCGCGCAAGGGCCAGGGCCTGTGGTCCTGGTGGAATGCGAGCAGCGCCCACTGGTTTCCCATCGATGCGCTCCTTCCCGACTGGGGGCCCCTGCGCATCGGCCCCCTGCGCGGCGAAGAGGCGATGCGCTCCCGCCTCACCCGGCGCCGTGATGACCTACGCAAGACCCTGCGCTCCGGAACGCCGGTCAAGGGAGTCCTCGCCGGGCCGCTCATGGGCTGGGCGCAACCCGCCGGAGTCAGCGTACAGGGCATGACCGGAGGCAAGGGCATCACCTACATCTCGGGGCACCAGGCGATGGGCGCGGCCAGTCCCCAGGGGGTCGAGGCGCTCATGTTGCAGCACCGCATGAATGCCTGCCGCCAGCCCCAAGCCCAGTACGACCGTCTAGGCCACATCGTCGGCTTCGAGGCGTGGCTCGACAGCAAGGGGCGGATTCCGTTCGACTTCCGCACCAACGGTCGCATGGTGCCTCCCCCCTTTCGGCTGCCCTGCCAGGGGGGCCCGCCGAGCGACCCCCAGGCCCGGCGCGTGCGGCTCGATCACCGCCGCCCCCCCTACGACCGGGGCTCTCCCCTGCGCTCGGGCGGACGCATCGACGGCGGAGACGGGGACCTGTTCGCCTGGATGCCCCATGACGGCCAGCACTATGCGCGCTGGACCCACCCCGCCATGGCCCTGGCCTGGCTCTGTGGCGATGCCCTCGCCCGGGACGACCTCGCGCTGGCGGCCGAGACCTTCCATCTCATGTTCCACGGTGCCGAACACGTACACGCATCCTGGTCCGATGGGGTGACCCTCCTGCAGTTCGAGCGCCTAGCCGCAGCCTATCCCCACCACGGCCTCCCCCTCGGCCGCGATCAAGCCTGGGGCATCGATGCGATGTGCGCCGCCTGGCGCCTGGCCGACGACCCCTGGCGCGCAGCCCACCGGGAGTGGTTCCGCAGGGTGGGTGAGCTCCTGGTCACCGGAGCCATGCCCAGCGGAATCCTCGAGCGCCACGAAGAACCCAAGCTGCTCGAGGGACGCTACGCGGGAGCCCAGGCCTTCGAGTGCCTCTTCCTCGAGCACGCCGAGCGCTGCTTGATCGAGAGCGTCCTCGCCGACACCGAACCCGAGCTTGCCGAGGAGCTTGGCGCGGTCCATCAACGCGCCCTGGACTACCTCTTCTGGGGTCCGGTCTGGGCCTGCATCGAGGAGCGTGGAGAGACGGTGTGTGGACCCCGCTGGCACTTCGCGACCGCTCCCGCCGGCGATTTCGCGAGCCCCCCCTACTGCGATGAAACTCACTATGGGCCACGCTACCTGCCCCCGAACGGACTCGCGAAGGGGGTCGACGTGACCTACGTCTGGGGTCCCCTGGAGTACGGCATGCTCCTCGCCCAGGGCTCCGAGGGCCCGACCCTCGATGACCGCTACCTGCGCCGCGCCCTGACCTGCGACCGGGCCGCCGGTCGCTGGGAGCGACTCCTCTCCAGTCTCTACATGGGAGCCCAGCGGGACGGGGCCGACACCTCGGGCAACTGGGGCTCCCTGGTCGGCCGCATTCAGAGCCTGCGCAACCAGCGCTCCCGTGAGCGATAGGTTCTCCGATTGCTCTGGAAACACTCTGGTGCTTGCGGGGGTTTCCCCAGCCCCTTAGCCTTTCATCAGGGGCGCTCCCCCGTCCAGGCCCTGGTTTTGGAAGGGATCCCGCCGTCGAGTCTCGAGTCTCACCCTTCGCGGACACGGATGGCAGGAACAGGCTTCCCCTAGCGCCCGGATCGGAGCATGCGCTCGGACCGAACAGCGAGCCGAGCAGCCTCCACCGTCTCTCTTTCTCCCCCCCGCGGCCTCTCACGCGGCCCCATCTGTTCCATGCGCAGGACTCTCCTCTCCACCTGTGTTCTCCTCACCGGCGGCTTGGCCGCCGCCCAGGAGGTCGCTCCGCTCCTAGGCCAGCCCGTTCCGGGGCTGAGTTCCTCCGACCTGGCTCTCTTCCTCGAAGGTCGCGCCGCCTTCGCGCAGCCCCTCACCGAGAGCGACGGTCTGGGCCCGATCTTCAACGAACCCGCCTGCGGCTCCTGCCACAACCTTCCCGTCCACGGTGGCGCGGGTACCCGGGAGGTGACCCGCTTCGGCAAGGCAGGCACCCCCTTCGACCCCCTGGCGAACCTCGGCGGCAGCCTGCTCCAGGATCAATCCCTCGATCTCGCCTGCCGGGAGACGGTGCCCCCCCAGGCCGACGTCGTGGTCAATCGCGTGACCCCGATCTGCTTCGGGGCGGGACTGCTCGAGACGATCTCCGACCAAGACTTCATCGACAACGAGACCTTCCAGCCACCCCACCTCTCGGGCTTCATCAGTTGGGTCGGCGATCTCTCCTCGCCGGCGGATCCCCCCCACCCCGCCCGCTTCGGCTGGAAGGGCGTCATTCACAACGCGATCTCCTTTTCGATCGACGCCGGTTTGAACGAGATGGGGCTGACGAGCGTCTTCCTTCCCAACGAAAACGCGCCCAACGGCGATCCCAACCTGCTGGCCCAGTGCGACACGGTGGCCGACCCCGAAGACCACCCCGACTCCGCGGGCTTCACCAAGATCGATCGCTTCACCCACTTCCAGCGCTTCCTGGCTGCGCCGCCCCAGGTCCCCCCCTCCGGGATGAGCGGTGAAGCGCTCTTCAATGGCATCGGCTGCTCGGAGTGCCACCGCCCGAGCTACGTCACTGGGATCGCCCCCGAGCCTGCCCTCAGCGGCCAGCCGATCCATCCCTATTCGGACTTCCTCATGCACGACATGGGGGTCGAGGCGGACCAGATCGCGCAGGGCAACGCCAGCGAAACCGACATGCAGACCCGGGCCCTGTGGGGTCTGCGGCAGCGCGTCTCGCTCATGCACGACGGAGACGTGACCGGCCTGCCCTTCGGGCAGCTCATCGATGCCTGTGTCCAGCGCCACGCCGCGGGTGAAGGGGCCCCCTCGGTCGCCGCCTACAACGCCCTTTCCAGCGCACAGAAAGACGATCTCTACCGTTTCCTGGCCTCCCTGGGACAGAGCCACTTCGACTACGAGGACAACGGTGGCCTGATCAAAGCGGCGGACAACGACCGTGACGAGTTCGACTGGTTCTTCATCGAGCCCTTCTTCACCGGCAATGCCCCGGGCACCTTCACGGTGGACGACTACGCCGCGGTCACGGATGTCCAGGGAGACGGGGACTTCGACCTGCGCGAGTTCGGCCTCTTCCAGCGCGCCTTCACCGGCGACTTGACCGGCGTCGATCCGCCCCTGCCCCCCGAGCCCGGCGACGATGTCCTCTTGCAGGTGCGGGCCGGCTCCTCGCGCATCACCGTCGCCCCCGGCGGCCTCGTGCGCTACGAGGTCCTGCTCAAGACCCTTGGGCACGACAACCAGGGATTGGGAATGGTCGCCTTCGACCTCAGCTTCGACGGGGGCGCCCTCTCCCCCTGCGATACTCCCACCCAGGGCCCCATGGCGAACTTCGTCTCTCCGGTGGGCCTCTCCAACCCCCAGGGTTTTGGAGGCACCCCCGTCGCCGGCACCCTCGAGCAGGTGGGCGGAGCTCAGAACACGATCCAAAACAGTTTCGCCCCACAGCCGACCGGCTCGGTGATCACCGGCCTGGGCAGCCCGGGATCGCCCCTGGTCGTGGCCAGCGGGAGCTTGAACGCCCCCATGACCCCGGGGACCTACACCCTCAGCCTGCAGAACCCGATGGTGAACCTGATCCGCTCGGGTAGCACGGGCAACCCCTTCTGGGAGGTCCAGCCCGCGGGGACGATCAACGTGCGCAACCTGACCCTGGTCGTCACTGCCGGCGGCCCCGAGGTCTACTGCACGGGCAAGGTCAACTCCGACGGTTGCGCCCCCGAGATCCTCTGGAGCGGCACCCCCTCCCTCACCGGAGCGGATGACTTCCACCTACGCGCCAAGAACGCCGTCGCAGGCGAGACCGCCCTGGTCGTGCTCGGCCTCGGCTCTCAGAACCTGCCCTTCATGAACGGCACCCTCTGCGTCGCCGGCTTCATCGGCCGCGGAGCGACCGTCGTTGCGACCGGCAGCGACCCCTGCGGTGGACGGCACCTGTGGCACTTCCGCCAGAGCCAGATGCTGCAAATGGGGCTGAACCCCGGCGACAAGGTCTACGCCCAGTGGTATCTGCGTGATACGGCCCAGACCGACGGCACCGGCGTCGGACTCTCCGACGCCCTGAGCTTCACGATCCAGTAGGAGACCGGCATGCTCCTGGCGGAAGGCGACCGCCGCGTGCGGGGCCGCTCCCGCGGCCCAGTGTTCGGGGGCCGGTACGGCGCGTGGTGCGCCGTGCCGGCCCGCGTCGTCGGCCCTGGCCTCGCCGGGCTTCTGACCCTCTGCGCTGCTCTCCCCGCGCAGACCAAGGTCCCAGGCGGAACGAAGCAAGAGGAATCCGAGGGTGAGGGGGCCCTCCACGCGCTCGATCGACTCGAGGATCACTCCCGCCTGGTGGGAAGCACACTCGAGGCTCTAAGCTCCCTGCTCTGCTCGGACTCCGCGGCGGACTTCCAGCCGGAAGCCCTGGCTCCCCTCTTCACTCGACAGCCCGCCGGTCCCCCCTCGGCTCGGGAAGAGGAGGGTCACTGGCAACGCGGTACCCTCGACATCCTGCGCAACCGCTGCCCCGCTCCCCAGCCTCACCCCTCCCCCAGCGCGCTGCTCGGTGACCTCCTCGGTCCCTGGTCTCTCCTGACCGAGCGCCGCATGGAGCTGAAGCTCGTGGGCCTTTCACCCCTGACCGATGGGGCAGCTGAGGGGGATGCCTTCGAGGCCCGTGTGCTGGTCCACGGGCTGGGCCATTCCCCCGAGGGGCTCGTGCAGTGGAATGCCCACTGGCACCTGCGGGGTCGCAGCGACAGCAGCCGGGGAAACTGGCGCATCGAGAGTCTGGCCATGCCCTCGGAGGAGTGGATCCGAACCCCTCGGCCCCTCTTCCGGGAGGCCACTCGAGCGGTGCTGGAAAAGGCCGGGGGACGCGCGCAGTTGCTCGGCTGGGGCGCGGAGACCTGGCTCT
The DNA here is from genome assembly GCA_027083445.1 of Planctomycetota bacterium. GTDB lineage: Bacteria > Planctomycetota > UBA1135 > UBA1135 > JALWOP01. Next base: position 6,063 of record JALWOP010000092.1, read on the forward strand.
CCCGAGTGGACCACGTCGGTGAACCCCAACAGTTCGGGCACAACGGCCTGGCGCTCGGCGACGTCAACGGGGACGACCTCTTGGATCTCTATGTCGCCACCGGAACGGGGACCCCCAACCTGCTCTTCCTGCAACGCCCCGACGGCACCCTCGAGGAACGCGGCGCCGAGGCCGGCGTGGCCTGGCTCGACGACACCAAGGGCGTGCTCCTGCTCGACTTCGATTGCGACGGTAAGCGTGACCTCCTGGCTGCTATCGGACCGGCCATCGTCCTCTGCCTGGGGGACGGCAAGGGAGGCTTCACCCCCGCCCAGGCGATTCAGGCCCACAGCCCCGCCCCCTTCTACGCCCTCGCAGCCGCCGACTACGATCTCGACGGGGACCTGGACGTCTACGCTCTGCGCTACGTGGAGAGCACCTATGGTCGCTCGATCCCACGTCCCTTCCAGGATGCGACCAATGGCCCCAGCAACCGGCTCCTGCGCAACGACGGCATCTCCGGCTTCGTCGATGTGACCAGCGAAGTCGGACTCGATGCACACAATAGCCGCTTCAGCTTGAGCGCAACCTGGGTGGACTACGACGACGACGGCGACAGCGACCTCTACGTCGCCAATGACTTCGGCCGCAACAACCTCTACCGCAACCAAGACGGCCATTTCGTCGACGTCGCCGCCGAGCTGGGGGTCGAGGACCAAGCTGCGGGTATGGGTGTCAGTTGGGCGGACATCGACCACGATGGCGACCTCGACCTGCATGTCTCCAACATGTATTCCTCGGCCGGGATGCGCGTCTCCTACCAGAAGGAGTTCCGCTCCGGCATGGATCCCGAGCAGCGTTTGGGTGCGAGACGGCTGGCCCAGGGCAACAGCCTCTTTTTGAATGACGGCGGCTCCTTCCAAGATGTCAGCGCAGAGGCAGGTATCCGCATGGGGCGCTGGGCCTGGGGCGCACGCCTGTGCGAACTCAATGGGGACGGCTACCCCGACGTCATCGTGCCCGCCGGCTTCGTAAGCGCTTCCCCGGACGATGACCTCTGAAGCTTTTTCTGGCGACGCGTGGCGTCGCAGGAACCCTCGAGTGACGCTGGACTCGGTCCCTATGAACGGGGCTGGATCGAGGTCACTCGTGCCCTGGACGCGGGAGCCTCCTGGAGTGGACACGAACGCAACGTCGCCTACCTGAACCTCGGCCAGGCCCGCTTCGCCGACATCTCGGCGCTCTCCGGCCTGGACTCCGCGGGCGACGGCCGCGGTGTCGTCGCCACCGACTGGAATCAGGACGGCGCCCTCGACCTGTGGATCCGAAACCGTGACGCCCCGGTCCTACAACTGATGCTCTCCCAGACCGCGGTCGGCGATCGCTGGATCGAACTGGAGCTCGTCGGCACGACCTGCAACCGCGACGCCGTCGGTGCCCGAGCACTGCTCACGACCGACCGCGGCCCCGTAGCCGCCCAGGTGATCGCGGGCGACGGCTACCTCACCCAGAACTCCTTGCGCCTGCACTTCGCACTCGCGCCGGAGGAACGGATCCAGTCCCTCTCGGTGCGCTGGCCCGGAGGCGTGGAAGAGAACATTGCCGGCGTCAAACCCGGCGCCGCCTATCGCATCGTCCAGGGCAGCGGAGAGGCGCAGCCGCTTTTGCGATCACCCCGCACCTTCGCGGGTGGGCCC
>JALWOP010000093.1 GCA_027083445.1 Planctomycetota bacterium
GTGCCGGGACTGAGGTCTGTGAAGTGATTCATCAACTGGAAAGTAGCCCCTCCGTCAATGGAGTAGCGCAGTTGTCCGCCACCCGTTGCGGCAGCGATGATCTCGATTTCACCGTCGCCATAACCCAGGCAGCTTTCGTGGGTGATGATCACGTTGCTGATGCCCAGGAAGGTGTTGATGGTCAGCGTGACCGTGCAGGTACTGCTGTTGCCGTGGTCGTCGGTAGCGGTCAGTGTCACCGTGTTGGCACCCACGTCAGAGCAGTCGAACTGGCTGGGATCGATGCTGAGGCTGATGCCCGTGCAGTTGTCGCTGCTGCCGTTGTCAATTTGCGAAGCCGACAAGGTGTAGGTGCCATCCGGGTCCAGGTCCACGGTGAGGTCCTGGCAGATGGCCAGCGGCGGCAGGCTGTCTGTTATGGTCACATCGGCTGTGCAGGTGGCGCTGTTGCCGCCGTAGTCGCTGACGGTGAGCGTTACGGTGGTGGTGCCTATATCGTCGCAATCGAAGTTCGTTTCGCTGAGGCTCATGCCGGAAATGGCGCAGTTGTCAGAAGAGCCGTTGTCCACATCGGCGGTGCTGATGCTGGCCTCGCCGTTGCCATCGAGGCCCACGGTGAGGTTCTGACAGAGGGCGGCCGGAAGGACGTTGTCCACAATGGTGACTGTGGCGGTGCAGGTGGCTGCGTTGCCGTGGCCGTCGTTCACTGTCAATGTAACGGTGGTGTTGCCGGTGTTGGAGCAGTCAAAACTGTTGGGCGTTACGCTTTCCAGATTCACGTTGCCACAGTTGTCACTGCCGCTGTCGTACACCTCGATGGGTTGCAGGGTGGCCTGACCCTGTGAGTTGAGGGTCACCGTCGTGTTTTTGCAAACGATCGTTGGCGGCGTGTCATCCACCACAGTTACGGTGGCGTTGCAAAGGGCTGTGTTGCCGTTGAGATCAATGATCTGCAGGGTCACCGTATTGGCTCCTACATCTCCACAATCGAATGTCGAAGGTGTCACAAAGACCGGATACGGTGCTCCGCAGGCATCGTTGCTGTTGTCTTCGTCAAACACATCGGCTGTGCCGATGCTGGCCTGGCCGTTGGCATCCAGACTGATGGTAGGATTCAGGCAGGCTGCAATTGGTGCTGTGTTGTCCTGCACCGTAACCGTAGAAGTACAGGTGCTGCTGTTGCTGTTCACATCCGTCACGGTGAGGGTCACGGTATTGGCCCCCACATCGTCGCAATCTAAATCCGTTTCATCCAGGCTCAGGCTGGCGATGGCGCAGTTGTCGGTGGAGCCGTTGTCCACGTCGGCCGTCGTGATGCTCTTGTTGCCGGTGGCGTCCAGCTCAATGGTAATGTCCTGGCACAAAGCAATTGGCGGAACATTGTCCTCCAGTGTAATGCTTGCTGTGCAGTTGCTGCTGTTGTTGTTCACGTCGGTCACGGTGAGGGTGGTGGTGTTGCCACCCACGTTGGCGCAGCCGAAGGTAGATGGGCTGACGCTGAGCGATGCAATGCCACAGTTGTCAGAGGAGCCATTGTCCACCTGAGCGGCCGTGATGCTGGCGTTGCCGTTGGCATCGAGCTGCACGGTGAGGTTTTGGCACAGGGCGGTAGGCGCTGTGTTGTCCTCAACACTAACAGTTGCCGTGCAGGTGCTGCTGTTGCCGTTGTTGTCGGTGACGGTGAGGGTCACGGTGTTGGCCCCCACATCGTTGCAATCAAAGGCATTGTTGTCAATGCTGCGGCTTGCCAGTCCGCAGGCATCTGCCGAACCGGCATCCACATCGTCCACGTCAATGCTGGCGTTGCCCGTGTTGTCCAGATCAATGCTGATGTCCTGGCAGGTGGCAACCGGGAGGATGTTGTCCTCGACGGTGACA
>JALWOP010000094.1 GCA_027083445.1 Planctomycetota bacterium
CCCTCCCCCCCTCCCCGGAGGTCAAGCGCCGGGCCGAGTAGCAAAGGGCGAGCACCGCCGACAGGTAGAGCAGGGTCGACTCCCACCAGGCTGCCGCCACGCCGTCGGATCTCCAGAGGGCGAGGGAGAGGGTCTTCAGGCCCAGGTCGAGGGGGCTGGTGAAGCTCTCGACCGCCCCCTCGCCCTCTTCGTGGGCCAGACTGCCACGCTCCAGGAGAGCCCGGGCATGGACCAGCTCGACGAACAGGTCATCGCTACTCCCCGGTCTGGCCGAGGCCAGGGCCAGGAGCGCCAGGAGCAGGGCCGGGGGGGCCAGGATCAGGAGCGGGAGGAGGGGCCGACCGCGCAGCACGGCGGAATCCTAGCCCCCGGGAGCGGATCGAGTCCCATCCAGGGGCAGGAAGAGGTGTGCGCTTGCGCACAGGCGACGCGCAGCTCTGCTCCCCGAGCCCCCCCTGGGGAGCTCGAGAGGGGTTTCCAGGGCCCGATTCCGTTGCCGAAGGGGGCCGGAAGCCATAGAGTTGGCTGGGTCGGAAATCCTAGACTCCGGAACGGAGTTTGCCGTCCCCTGCCCGGGGCACCCTGCTCCCCGTGCAGATGGCCCCAAGCCCGTGCTCCTGCCCTGGCTCCTGGCGTGGGCCCAGGCTCCATTCCGGAAAACACTCTCCCACCCGGTAGCTGCCGGGACAAACCATGCGACACACCGTCACCCGCTGGTCGGATACGCGCCGGCACCGCCCGACCGGCTCCGCTATCGTCGGCTCCACCCTGGGGGCGCTCGCGCTGCTCCTCGCCGCCGGCTGCAACTCCGCCTCCTCGCCGGAGTCGAGCCAGAGCCAACCGGGATCGATCGCCCAGAACCCCGACTCGGGGCGCTTCTTCATCGTCGATCCGAACTCTTCGGGTCAACTGGCGGAGGTGCGCATCCTGCGGACCGCTTGGGGCCGACTCGTCGACGTCTACGGCCTGGACTCGACCGGCGAGCGGGTGCTGATGAACGAGGATTTCGTCATCGCCCCCAGCCTCGACAGTGACGGGATCGACTACCTCCTGGAGACGAGCCCGGTAACCGCGGCCCAGTCGCTCACCATCCTGCGCGACGTGACCGACACGACCCAGGGAGGGGGACGGGACCAGTTCTTCGATGCCCTGAAGCAGGCGGAGGCCAACCTGGAGCCGATCTTCGACAAGGGGCTGACGGGATCGGGCTTCTTCTCGATGCTGCCCCGTAACGCGGTGGCCGTGATCCAGTTCGACGACCTGATCGATGCCACCACGCTGGACAGCACCACCGTCCGTACGGTGGTCGGCACTCCCAGCGTGATCCCCTTCGAGGCGCGGGTGATTCCCGACTCCAACCACGGTGACCTGGCCGAGTTCGACGGAGAGGCGGGCCCGGAGTTCTACACCTCCCGGGTGCTGGTCGACATGACGGTTACCGAGCTCGAGTCCTTCGAGACCGACCCGCCCCTGCCGGTCAACGCGGTCGGCCTCCCCGCCAGCGTGGATGCCAACCTCTCGAATGTCCAGATTCGAATCCCCACCAAGGCCAACGGTCTTTTGGGCCAGGACATGATCCTGCGTAACCCCTCGGGTCACGGCTTGACGACCGTGGGCAACGGTTCGGTCGATTTCAGCTCCCCCTTCCTCGACGTCACCCGCGCGTTCCGCTCTGGGGGTCCGACCGAGGTGACGACTGATCCCTACAACGGCTTCCTGCGCGACACCCTGCCTCCCAACCTGGTCGGCGTGCTGAACGGGGACATCACCTCGATCATCGATGATCCAAACGACTCCGACCCGGCGGTCTTCCGCGTCACCTACGCCTTCGACTCCGACTTCTGCTCCCAGTCCCCCGTACCGGGGGACACCCTCTCCCAGCCGGGGGTCTTTGCCGAGGTCATCGAGCCGGCCACGGTGATCAACAAGGTGGTCAGCAACCTGCGCGTGCGCCTGATCGCCTATCCCTCGGACTGGCTGAATGGCCCGTCGACCTGGTTGACGACGGGAACGGGCCCCACCCAGTACCTCGCTCCCTACGATCACGCCGAGGACCAGGGCCGGGCGGGCTGCTTCCTCTCGATCACCCCCCAGGCTCCCAACCCCGAGGAGCCGACCAAGAACATCGAGAGCACCGCCACCATACGGCTGCGCTTCAGCGAACCGATGGATCCCGAGCGGGTCAACGCCTTCGATGCGGTGACGATCACCCGTGAGCCGACCCCCGCCGGGTCCTGGGACTACATCGTCGGTGACCTGGCCCACTCGATCGACCTGCAAGAGTTCCAGTTCTTGCCCGACCTGCCGCTGGCGCACCAGAACGGCAACAACGAGACCTACTACCTGGACCTGGTCCCCTTCGATCCCGATCCGGACCGCATCGCAGGTCCGGTCGACCTGGCGGGGAACGAGATCACCCTCGACTTCCCGGCCGTGGAGCTGGTCCTGAACTCGGTTACCTTCGAGAGCAAGAACGGCGGCCGGGTCTCCTTCTTCACCTCCCCGGACGAGGAGGCCCCCTTCGGGGATGAGCAGACCGGAGTCCTGGCGGAGTGGGCCGGCCAGCACCTCTTCGACCTGCAGCGTGGTGTGATCCGCCCCCGGCCCGTGGTGCACTTCCAGGGGGTCGTCGATCGCAACACCAACCCGATCATCTCGGCCATGCAGGCCAGTGCGATCCCGCGCAAGGCCCCCCTCTCCAACTTCGGCTCCAAGGCCCAGTTCCTGTGGCGTTACATGGACCTGGGCATGGAGCTCTACAAGCTCGACGTCAATACCGGCGAGTGGGTCATCGATCCCTCGACCTTCAACGTCGACGTCGAGGGACTCAGTTGGGCTCCCACGGGGGGCGAGGTCGTCGTCGACAACTACTCAAAGTTCGAGATCGCCCTCTCCCACACCGGCTTCTTTCCCGATGAGCTGGGCGCCCCCGCCTCGGGGCTGGTCGATCTCTTCGAGAACAACATCCTCTCGCCCTTCGAGGATCCCCAGCGCATCGTGCACGAGCGCTTCAACGGCTACTCGATCAACCCCGGCGACATCTACATCGTCAACGGCAGCCTGCGGCTGATCCCCTTCCCCCTCAACACCCAGGTCGACCCGGATGAGTATCGCTACTACACCTACCGCGATACCGGTATCCGCGCCCGGGGGGGGGACAACACGACCGGCGTGCCGACCTTCTACTACTACAGCGTCACCGGCCAGACCTTCCCCTGTCTACCCGACCCGAATAACAACTGCTCGCCGGACGTCTGCATCTTCAACCCCCTCTATGCCCCGGGCGAGGTCCAGACGGTCGGCCTGCCCCTCCTGATGGAGTTCCGCTGCTGGCCGGATGATGGCGCGGTCGGAATCAACCGCCTCGATTCCTCCCTGGCGATCCCCCTGCTCACCCCCACCACTGCTCCGCCCTGGTGGCGCGCCCACTCCACCGGGGGCCTGCCCCAGAACGGGGGCCCGGCGGTCTTCATCGACCCCGACCTCGAAACACGGGCCAACGGCGGCTTCGACGACACCACCGTGCCCCCCGGAGCGCCGACCCCCGGCAACGACCGCGAGGTCTACATGGGCGCGGTGGACTTCGTCGTGCGGGTCAGCCGCAGCCACTCGGTCTGGTTCCCCGCCACCAACCCCGACAGCCCCGCCAACCCCTTCACCAACCCCCTCTACAACCCGCCCACCGTGCTGCCCGCCCCCCTCGATCAGCCGATCGGTACACAGGTCGAGTTCGCTTTCCGCGGTGCGATCAACGTGAGCAACAGCGAGGCCAGCGGAGATGCCAACAGCCTCGACCTGTACGGGGATCACTACAAGGAGAGCCAGTCTCCCTGTGACGGAAGCTACAACCACAACCGGGGCACCGAGTTGAACAGCGGTATCTCCTTCTCCACCGGAGAGGATTCCTGGCATAGCAACATCAACGACATCATCGGGGCCCAGTACTACCAGGTGCGCATCACTTGGACCTCCAATGCGGTGACCGGCTTGAGCCCCGAGCTGACCGCCTTCGCCCTGACCTGGACCCAACAGGAATAGGGGCGGACCCGCCCCGGGGCCGAGTGGCTCCAAGGCACCCTCTTCGCGGCCGGCGCGTACCCGCCCACGCCTTGGCTGTGATCCAAAGGAGGCCGCCGGCCCAAGAATTGGGACCGGCGGCCTCTGCCACACAGTGTTCTAGCAGGAGGTTCTAGCGGGAAGCCTTCACGCGGATCGCCCGAGGGGCCCCGCCCCCCGGACCTCAGCGCGGGCTGGAGAGCCGCAGCGGACCTTCGCTCTCGCGGGTCTCCTCCCTGGCGATCTCCTCGTAGCTCCGGGCCTCCTCCGAGGCGGTGAGCTGGTCGAGACGCGCCGTCTGGCGAGTGAGGATCTCCTGGAGCTTGCCGGTGAGCTGGTCGAGACTGGCCACGTCGTAGCTCGCGCACTCCTCCAGGGTCCGCTTGCGCTTGTTCAGGAGCTCGATCAAGCGCTCGTTGCGCTGGATCGAATCCACCTGCACGTTGAGCTGCTGGAGCTGGGTGCTGAACTGAGCCTGCTCCGCTTCGAGCTGGGCCAGGGTCGCTGCGAACTGCTGCTCCTGTTGGCGCAGGAAGACGAGCTGCCCCTCCGCGTCCGCCGCGCGGGCCGCGTGGGCGTTGCGGGTGTTCTCGATCTGACGCCGCTTCGCCTGCGCCCCCTGCAGGGTGTAGGCCCGTTCTCCCACGACCACCGCGGTCAGACGAGCGCGGGCGGGACCGAGATCACTCGCGGCCACGTTCTGGGAGGCCTCTTCGAGGACCGAGTCGAGCTTGGCCAGGTCCTCATCCGCCAGCTCGACCACCCGCAGGGAGATCCTGCGCTCACGCTCGATCTGGGCCACATCCGCCCGCAGGCTGGCCAGGTCGCTGGAGACCTTGCGGATGCGGCGGGGATACTCCTTCTCGAGCTCCCGCAACTGGCTGCGCAGGGCGGCCGGGTCGTCGATGCTCTCATCGATGGCGCTGTTGATACGCTGACGCAGATCCTCGGCCATCGCTCGACTTCGTGAGGGACCGGCGAGGAGCAGGGTCCCCCCCGCCAGGACGGTGACGACGAGGGTTGCCCCGAGGGTGAACTTGATCAGTTTCTTGAGGAGGGTCATGGCTGGTGTGGGCTGTAGGCCGCGTGGGTCTGGGGCACTCCCTCCCCCGCCGGGGTTGACGGGCCGCAGGGCCGCGCCGGGAGGAGCACCGCGTTCAGCCCCTTACTGGGAATCGGGCTCTGGCTCTTGCAGCCCTTCCAGAGAGACCCTCCCCCTGGAGGGCCGGGGGAGGGAGAATGAAGCGGTCCCCCTCGCGTATCCCTGGGCCCCGCCCGGCCCTCTCCCGTGAACGACCTCTCCACCGGATTCATCGCCCGCCTGCGGGCCCGTGACAGCGCGGCCTGGTTCGAGCTGTGGGCCATCTTCGGCCCCATCTTGCAGCGCACCCTCTCCCGCTGGGGCCGCGGACGGATCGGGGCCGAGACCGTTCAAGACCTCTCCCAGGAGACGATGGCCGCCCTCGCGGGAGCCATCGACCGGCATGATCCATCCCGGGAAGCACGCTTCTCGACCTGGCTGCTCGCCATCGCTCGACACACCCTGGGAGACGAGCTCGATCGGCGTATGGCCGACAAGCGCGGGGGCGGGGTCCGCCCCGCCAGCCTGGACGCCTCTTTCGGGGGCCCCGATCCCGCTCTGGGACCGGATCGCCGCTACGAGCAGGCGGTCTTCGACGCCAAGGTGGGAGCCGCACTCTCGGCCCTGGAGCGGGAGAGCGAGTTCCTCGACTTCGAGATCTTCCGCCAACGGGTCCTCGAAGGCCGCCGTGGCCGGGAGGTCGCCGCCTCCCTGGGACTCTCCGAAGCGACCGTCAGCCGGCGACTGGCGAGCCTGCGGGAGTCCCTCAAGGGGCATCTGGCGACGATCGTGGCCCGCTACAGCTTCACCCGGGAAGAACTGGAGGAAATGGAGCGCAATGGCTTGGACGTGAATCCCAGAAAGAGGGATGAGTCCGCCTTCGATGAGGCCGTCGCGGAGATCTATCACCGCCTCTCTCGGGCGCGGGCGGAGAGCCCCTGAGCCCAGCCATGCCCCATCCCCTAAGCCCCCTCAGCGCGCTTGCGTTTCCCTTCGAGAGCCCAGGCCTCACCCTCGCGGCGGTCCTGGGAGCCATCATCCTCTCCCTGGTGGTCCTCTACCTCGTCGCCCACCTGATCGGATGGCTGCTGCGGACCCTCTTCGGCCTCGTCGCCATGGCGCTCGGCCTCCTCGGCGGCCTGGTCGGGCGAGCCGGGCTCTTCATCGGCAGGGAGATCCAGGACGCCCTGCACCTGGCGGGAGGCGTGGTGAGCACGGCTCTGGTCATCCCCCTGACCCTGCTCAGCGGGCTGATGGGGCACATGACCCGCGCAGCGGACTACGCCGCCTCCCTCGGCGGAGAGCTGCTGGGGGTCGGCCGCGGCCTCTACCGCGTCGCCCTCGGCAACCCGCTCTGGTTGCTCGGTCTCGACCGTTCGGCCGGCAAAGCGCGGGATAGGCTAACGCGGACTCGTCGGCGCCTCTCCAGGGCCGAGATCCGGGATCGTTTGCGCGCCAAGTATCGGGATCGTCTGCGCGCCAAGTACCGAGGCCGGCTGCGCGGGATGTGGACCTCCGAGTCCGGGCCCCTTTCCAGTCGCAGCGCCACGGCACGCTTCGACGGCTATCGGGTCTCCGGCGAGCTCGAGCCGGGTGGCTCGGGAGCTCGTCTCTACCTAGCCCACCCGACCCGCGCCACCCTGGAGCGCTACCGATCGGAGGGCCTGCCCCTGCCCGAGCAGGTCGTCATCAAGTGCTTCGATGTCGCCGCCGGCTCGACCCTGCCGCAGATCGTCCGCGAAAGCCGCTCCCTGGAAGCCGCCCGCAGCCTGGGTTTGGTTCTCGACCACGACCTCTCCGAGCGGCGCTTCTGGTACGCCATGCCCTATGTCCCGGGTGAAGATCTCGATGTCGTCACCCGGCGCATGCATGCCCGCTGCGGTCCCGAGGGACTCGACGAACTGGCCCTGCGGCGTGTGCTCGGCTACACCGCCGACCTCCTCACCAGCCTGGAGCGCTTCCACGCCGCCGGCCTGTGGCACAAGGACATCAAGCCCGGAAACCTGATCATCAGCGGGGAACGAGCCCACCTGGTCGACCTGGGACTGGTCACCCCCCTCGCCTCGGCCATGACCCTGACGACCCACGGTACGGAGTACTACCGTGATCCCGAGCTCGTACGGCGGGCCCTCAAGGGAGCGCGGGTACGCGACGTCGATGGGGTGCGCTTCGACCTCTACAGCGCCGGGGCCGTGCTCTATTCGATGCTGGAAAACTCCTTCCCGGCCCATGGAAACCTCTCGCGCATGGAGAAGCGCTGCCCTCCGGCGCTGGCTCTCATCGTGCGCCGGGCGATGGCTGATCTCTCGCAGCGCTACCGCAGCGCCGACGAGATGCGTGCGGATATCGAGGCTCTGATCGCGGCGCAGGACCCCTGGGAGGTACGGCCCGCCGATCTCCCCTCGATGGACTCCGGGGAGAGGGCGGGCTCCGGGGAGAGGACGCAGCCGGCCGCGGTCCCCCCCAGCGAGCACCGCTCCACCCTGGCGGACGAGCTGCCGCCCCTGCGCCCCCGGCC
>JALWOP010000095.1 GCA_027083445.1 Planctomycetota bacterium
CCCCTGTGCCCGCCCCCGCTCCAGGAACGATCCTGCACACCGCCCTGCCGGACACCGCCCCTCTGCGCCTGGCGTACATCCCGGCCGGCGCGTTCTGGATGGGCAGCCCCGAGGGGGTTGGACGCAGTGATGAGCACCCGCGCCACCGGGTCACCCTGCGGGCGCCCTTCCTGCTCGGAGTGACACCGGTGACCCAGGCCCAGTGGCGGGCGGTGGTCCGAGCCAGCGGTGTGACGCTAAATCCCGCACCGTCGCGCTTTCGAGGTGATGAGCACCCGGTTGAGCAGGTGTCCTGGCGCGACTGTGTGGCCTGGTGTAATGCGCTCTCGAAACTGGAGGGGCGCACCCCGGCCTACCGCCTGGTAGGAGAGGGAGGTGCCGAGCTGATCGCTGGAGCCGAGGGCTACCGCCTGCCGACTGAGGCGGAGTGGGAATACGCCTGCCGCGCCGGCACGGAGACGGCCTACAGCTTCGGCGACGACCCGGCGCGGCTGGGGGAGTACGGCTGGTTCGAGGACAACAGTGGTAACGAGCTCCACCCGGTTGGTGAGCGACTCCCGAACCCTTGGGGCCTGCGCGACATGCACGGCAACGTGTGGGAGTGGTGTCAGGACTGGTGGAAGCGGGACTACACCGACGATGCCGTCACCGATCCGCAGGGCCCCCCCCGTGGCGACGGCCGTGTGGTGCGTGGTGGTTCGTTCGGGGGCCCCGCTGTCGGGTGCCGGTCGGCTTGCCGGGGCAGCGGGTGGCCCGGGTTCCGGGGCGGCGACCTGGGCTTCCGGGTCTTGCTCCCCGTCGCCGCCCCGATGCGCGATCCTTGATCATTGAAGGATTGGTCGTAGTCGGAAGCTGTGCACGGTGATGGCCCGTTGGATCCGGGCTCGGATCCCTCAGCCGGATCTCGGGGGGATTGAGGTGGCATTAGGGGGGTGGAGCGATCCGCGCGGCGGATCCGTGGGGGCGGGGTTCAGATCCGATGATCCGCGATTGCGGAAGGCTTGGTCTGCTTACTGCCCAGCTCCGGCGTCTTCGGATCCATTCGCGGCACAGAAGGTCTACTCCGATCCGCTCACGGCACGGAGGGTCCGATCCGATCCGTCCCCGGAAGCCGCAGCCCCCAGCTCGGCCCCAAACCTCCACAGCCCCACAGTCGATGCCACGGAACGCTCGATATCCACCCGCAGCCGGGTCCCGCGGACATGGGCGCCGACCCTGGTGCGCAGCCGCCGCAGGGTGCGGGGCAGAGGCTGGATTCCGTCCCGTCGGATCCGATGACCGAGGGCGTCGAGGTGTCCGCTGCAAGAGAGGATGCGCGCATCGGGGTGCTTGAGGCGTAAGCCGCGCTGAACGGACAGCCAATGGCCGATCTCCCCTCGCAGGGTGCGGAGGACGGCTCGGCTGTCTCCAAACAGAAAGAGATCATCGACATAGCGCAGGTAGCCACGCACCTTCAGCGCCCGCTTCACGAAGTGGTCCAGGGCGTCGAGGTACAGCCAGGCGGCGAAGACCTGGCTGGTATACGCCCCGATGGGCAGGCCCCCCTGAGGAGGAGGCCAGTCCGGGGCGAGCTGTGCGCGGCGTCGGACTGCCGGGCTTGCGTACAGCCCCCGCCCGCTATCCAGGATCCGTCCGACGACATCCAGAAAGGGCCGGTCGCGGATCCTGCGTGCGAGGAGAGTCTGCACCACGTCGGGGTTGATGCTGGGAAAGTAGGCGCGAATGTCCAGGTGTAGACGCCGGTCTCATCCTGCACGGATCCGGTGAATCCTGCACCCCGTCATCAGGGAGCGGACGAGGGGGCATACCGGGCGGTCGCGACCGGAGCGCGAGCGGAGGTCGCGACCGCCTGGTAT
>JALWOP010000096.1 GCA_027083445.1 Planctomycetota bacterium
GAGCGGGTGCGGGAGGACGCGTGGGAGGCGGCGGGGAGGGAGCGCCGAGCCCTTCGCGACGGGTCGGATTTCCTCTCCCTCGATGGGGAGGCGGATCAGCGCATGCGGGCGGCGGTCGATCGAGCCAAGGCGGAGCAGGAGAGCCTGGGGGGCCTCTTCGAAGTGCGCGCCCTGGGCCTTCCTCCTGGGCTGGGGAGCTATCAGCAGCCATCCGAGCGGCTGACGGCGAGGCTCGGCGCGGCCCTGTTCTCGATCCCCGCCATCAAGGGGGTCGAGGTCGGGGTGGGGATGGAGGCCGCCCGCCTGACCGGATCGCGCATGCACGACGCCATCGTTCCCGCACCCCCGGGCTCCTCCACCCGCTACGCCCGTACCAGCAACCGGGCGGGAGGCCTCGAAGGGGGGCTCACCAACGGGGAACCCCTCGTGCTGCGGGCCGCGATGAAGCCCATTCCCAGCCTGCGGCAGGGGCTTCCCAGCGTCGACTTTGCCAGCGGTCGGGCCACTCGAGCGACCTACCAGCGCTCGGACGTCACTTCGGTCCCCGCCGCCAGCGTGGTGGGGGAGGCGGTCGTCGCCCTGGAGCTGGCGCGGGCCTTTCTCGAGAAGTACGGCGGGGATGGGATGGAGCAGGTACGGGCCGCCTGGGAGTTCCACCGCTCCCAGTTGCGAGACCTCTAGTTCCCTCCCAAGGTTCGTGCGCTTTTCGGGGCCGGGCAGCTTGACACGCCCACTGCGAGCCTTACCCTACGCCGCTCCACTTGCCGGCCCGAGGTGTCCCAGGCACCATCGGGCCTGTCTAGGGGGGCCGCGCCGTTTACGCCAGCGTGGCTCAATTGGCAGAGCAGCTGATTTGTAATCAGCAGGTTGCGGGTTCGAGTCCCGCCGCTGGCTCCAGCGGCTGGTTCGGCCCTGTGGCTGCTCGGTGAGTCCGCTCACTGGAAACACGAAGCGATCCGAGGAAGACCAGGGAGCGCTGCACTCAAACGGTGCGCGCGTTTGGACCCGGTCGTCGAAGATCATCCCAAACCGACCTGTAAGCAGGACCTGAAAGTCAGGGCCTCCACGAGTAGGGCCGGCTCAGGTAGGGCCGGCTCAGGAGCCGCGCTTCGGCGTGCGGCTCGACGGGGCCGTGGTTTCAATGAGCAGTGACCGTCAGCAGTGACCGTCAGCGGTGATGCCAGCGGTGATAGAAGTCCAGCGCCCCATCGCGGCGATCCATGTGGATCATCTTCCACAATTGGGGCGGACCCGTTGGAGCCGATCCCTCCGGGACTGCATCAAGCGCCCTGGAGATCAAGCGCCCTGGAAGTGGCAGCGACCCTTCCCTGCTCCTTGCCCCCCCGCGTGTACCGGTTGGCGAGATTCCCGAGCGGTCAAAGGGGACGGACTGTAAATCCGTTGGCTCAGCCTTCCCAGGTTCGAATCCTGGTCTCGCCACCACCTACCTGCCACCCGTTCCACCAGGGGGGCCTGTTCCACCAGGGGGATGGGGATGACCCTTCGCGCCCGCGTCCACCGTCTCGTGTCTCTAGTTCTCCGGCCCCTTCTCCGGCCCCGTGAACCTCCTCTTGGAACCCCCCTCACGGGGCTCGCGCCCAGCACGCGGCCAGGCCGTACGCCGGCAAGTGCACCCCGCACCCCGCCGGAAAGCCACTGTTCCGGAAAGCCACTGTTCTCGCCCCCCGTTTCTGCAGTCCTGCTCGTCAGTGCTGGTCGCCGGGTGCAGTTCAAGCGGGTGCAGTTCAAGCGGGTGCAGTTCAAGCGGGTGTAGTTCAATGGTAGAACGGCAGCCTTCCAAGCTGCACACGAGGGTTCGATTCCCTTCACCCGCTCCACCGGCCCAGCCTCCTCCTCGCGATCGCTCCACCGATCAGCGTCATTCCATCGGACCCCAAAGGCTCTAGCCCAACGGGCTTTAGCCCCTCGGGGTGTTCCACGGGGATGGCGCCCGAGGTTGGTCGCCGCTGTAGCTCAGTGGTAGAGCGCGTCCTTGGTAAGGACGAGGTCACGGGTTCAAGTCCCGTCAGCGGCTCCATCCTCAACCCCACCTCTTTTCAACTACTACCACTACAGTTCTGAACCCGACCCGGGACGGCCCGGGTCACGCGGGGCCTGCCCCGCGTCCGCGAACCCCAGATTCACAGAGCGGGCCCCGCTCCACCACAGAAGGACCGACATGGCCAAGGAAGTCTTCGAGCGCACCAAGGACCACGTGAACGTCGGCACGATCGGCCACGTGGACCACGGCAAGACGACGCTCACCTCCGCGATCTGCCGCCACCAGGCCAACCGCGGCCTGGCCAGGGCGATGAACTTTGACGAGATCGACAAGGCGCCCGAGGAGAAGGCTCGCGGCATCACGATCTCGACTGCCCACGTCGAGTACGAGACCGAGAAGCGCCACTACGCCCACGTGGACTGCCCCGGTCACGCCGACTACGTCAAGAACATGATCACCGGTGCCGCCCAGATGGACGGCGCCATCCTGGTCGTGTCCGCCGCCGACGGCCCGATGCCCCAGACCCGCGAGCACATCCTCCTGGCCCGCCAGGTGAACGTGCCCGCCATCGTGGTCTTCATGAACAAGGTCGACCAGGTCGACGACCCCGAACTCCTCGACCTCGTCGAGATGGAGATTCGCGAGCTGCTCTCCAAGTACGAGTTCCCCGGGGACGACATCCCCATCATTCGCGGGTCGGCCCTCGCTGCCGAGAACGCTCTCAACGAGGGCAAGCCGGTCGACGACGAGGCCTTCAAGCCCATCGACGAGCTGATGGAAGCCATCGACAGCTACATCCCCCTGCCCGAGCGGGATGTGGACAAGCCCTTCCTGATGCCGGTCGAGGATGTCTTCTCGATCAAGGGACGCGGAACCGTGGGCACCGGTCGTGTCGAGCGCGGCGTCGTCAAGACCGGTGATCCCCTGGAGATCGTCGGTATGCGCGAGGAGATCGGCACCACGACCTGCACCGGCGTCGAGATGTTCCAAAAGACCCTCGACGAGGGGCGCGCGGGTGAGAACGTCGGCGTCCTGCTGCGCGGTGTCGACAAGAAAGAACTCGTCCGCGGCATGTGCCTCTGCAAGCCGGGAACGGTGACGCCTCACACGAAGTTCGAGGCGGAGGTCTACGTGCTCTCCAAGGAAGAGGGCGGGCGTCACACCCCCTTCTTCTCCGGATACCGTCCCCAGTTCTACTTCCGCACGACCGACGTGACCGGTACGGCCAACCTCCTCGGTGGAGCCGAAATGTGCATGCCCGGCGACAACGTCAAGCTGGCGGTCGAACTGGGCACCCCGGTCGCGATGGAGGAGAACCTTCGTTTCGCGATCCGCGAAGGCGGCCGCACGGTCGGCGCCGGCGTGGTGACCAAGATCATCGAGTAGCACCCCATTGAGTCGCACCGCGTAGCGGTGCCCGGGGCGGCGGCATACGAGCCGCCGCCCCTGCAAGCCCCTCTCCCTCGAGCCCCACCCACGATCCGATGAAGGTCAAGGAACGCTACGTCTTCCTGGTCTGCACCAAGTGCAGCAACCGGAACTACACGACGCACAAGCGCCTCAAGGCCGCTTACAAGCTCGAGAAGAAGAAGTACTGTCGCTTCTGTCGCGAGCACACCTCGCACAAGGAGCGCAAGCTGTAGTCGAGTCGAAGGTCCCAGCCTGGTGCCACCCGTAGAGTGCCCGGTCGGGCTTCGAGGGGCATCCGGAGCGGGCAGGGACCCGCCTCCGCTGGGCCGGACCCACTCCAACTCGCCGAACCACTCCCGTCCGAGAAAAAGCAATGGCCTACAGAAAAGATCAGGGGCGCATGGCGCGGATGACCGCGTTCTGGACGCTTGCGGTTCTCGTTTTCTACGGCTCCTCTTCTCTGCGGGAGATGCTGGCCTCGCAATTCCCCGGCAGCCTCGGCCGGCAGTTGACGGGCAACATCCCGGTCATCGGGGTCGAGGTGACTCCGGCCCTGCTCATTACCGCCGTCACCCTGGTGGGGGGGATGTTCCTCCTCTACCGCTGGTTGGAGACTCCCAAGAATGCGGACCTCCTGATCGAGACCGAACAGGAGCTACGCAAGGTCTCCTGGCCTTCCTTGGAAGAGACGATCAACGGCTCCTGGGTGGTGATCCTGACGGTGGGCTTCCTGATGGGCTTCCTGTTCCTCTCCGACGTCGTCCTGGGCCGTATCGCCCGCTACGTCTTGACTGCGGGGTGGAACGGATGACCCTGCGCTGGTACTTCGTTCGCTGCCAATCCGGGCGGGAGAAGCGGATTCGGGACAACGCCCTGCACCGGCTCAAGATCGCCGGGCTGAGCGACGTCATTCCCCAGGTCATCGTCCCCTACGAGCTGGTGACGGAGATGCGCAAGGGGAAGAAGCGTACGGTCGAGAACAAGCTCTACCCCGGCTACCTGATGGTTCAGGCCGATATCGACGAGCCGGAGGATCCGCGCGTCATGCAAGCACGCGCCACCCTGCGCAGCATCGACGGTCTGCGAGATTTCCTCGGCCCCCGTGGCGAGCCGACGGCGATCTCGGAGTCGGAAGTGAACGACATCCTCTCGAGGATGACCGATTCGGAAACACGCCCCCAGGTCACCATCGGTGTAGCCAAGGGCGACATGGTCAAGATCAACTCCGGTCCCTTCGACGGCTTCGATGGTGCCGTCGAGGAGGTCAACCCGGAGAAAGGCACGGTCCGCGTCGTGGTGACGATCTTCGGTCGCCCCACGCCTGTCGACCTCAAGTATTGGGAAGTGGAAGCGGTCTGAGATGGCCAAGGAACTAACAGGTAAGATCAAGCTGCAGTGCCCTGCGGGCCAGGCCACGCCTGCTCCGCCGGTGGGGCCCGCGCTCGGCGCCCACGGACTCAACATCTCCGAGTTCGTCAAGTTGTTCAATGACCGCACCCGCGACCAGATGGGGATGATCATCCCCGTCGAGATCTCGGTCTATGCGGATCGGACCTTCGACTTCGTTCTGAAGTCGCCTCCGGCGGCGGTGCTGCTCAAGAAGGCGGCCGGCGTCGAGAAGGGCGCCGGGACGGTCGGGACCGAAATCGTCGGGTCCGTGACCCACGCCCAGGTGGAGGAGATCGCCCAGATCAAGATGGCCGACCTCAACGCCCGGGATCTCGAGCACGCGTGCCGGATCATCGAAGGCACGGCTCGCTCGTCCGGAATCAAGGTGGAGGACTAGAGGTTATGCCCAAGCGCAGCAAGCGAATGGCGGCGGCGGTGGCGCTCGTGGACCGCAATACGGTCTACACGCCCACCGAGGCCTTCGAACTCCTCAAGCAAGCCCCCGGCCCCAAGTTCGACGAGACGGTCGAAGTCTGTGTGCGGCTCGGGGTCGACCCCCGCAAGTCGGACCAACTCGTACGCGGCGCAGTCTCCCTGCCCAAGGGGCTGGGCAAGACGGTCAAGGTGATCGTCTTTGCCGAGGGGGACAAGGCCGAGGCGGCCCGAGCCGCGGGAGCGGACGAGGTCGGCAGCGAGGAGTTGGCCAAGAAGATTCAGGACGGCTGGATGGACTTCGACATCGTCATCGCCAGCCCGGACATGATGAGGCACGTCGGCAAGCTCGGTAAGGTGCTGGGCCCCCAGGGGAAAATGCCCTCCCCCAAGAGCGGTACGGTGACTCCGGACGTCGCCAAGGCGGTCACCGAATTCAAGGCCGGTAAGGTCGAGTTCCGGACCGATGCCGGCGGCAACGTGCATGCCCCGATCGGAAAGCGCTCCTTCTCCACCGAGGATCTGTGCGCCAACTACAGCGCCTTCATCGAGCACATCATCGGTCTGCGTCCCTCCGCAGTGAAGGGGACCTACATTCGCCGCGTCTCGGTGTCGACCAGCATGGGTCCCGGCGCCTTCGTCAGCCACGGAGCCTAGCGATGCCCAACCTAGTCAACCGCATGGTGGTCCGCGAATACGCGGACATGCTGTCGGGCGAGGCCAACCTGCTCGTCGTCAGCTTCCACGGCCTGGACATGCCGTCCAACGAGATGCTCCGCAACCGCCTGGCCGAGAAGGGGGTTCCGCTGCGCATGGTGCGCAACAAGCTCGTGGGTCGAGTGCTCGCCGAGCGCGGAGTCGAATTCGAGGGCGAGACCCTCCTGGGTAACACGGCCATCGCCTGGGGGGATGCGGAGACGGTCATCTCCGCCGCCAAGGTCCTGACCGAGAAGGATGCCAAGAAGCTCGGCGTAAAGCTCAAGGGGGCCATCCTCGATGGAAAACCCCTCTCGAGTGCTGAGGCCGTGCAACTCGCCGACGTGCCCGACAAGGAGACCCTGCGCGGCATGCTGCTCGGTGTGATCAGTGGTCCCGCCCGCGGTCTGGCCTGCGTCCTGAACGCCCTGCCCAGTTCGGTTGCCCGAGTCATCCAAGCCCATGCCGACGAGGGGGGCGAGTAGGCCTTCAAGGCTTCTCTCCCTCTACCCGGTTCCCTCCCTTCGAACCCATCCACGCAATAGCCCGCAGCAATAGCCCGCCGGCTCAGCCGGCCTTGCGACCACCCCGGTCTTCACCGGGACCACGCCCAACCCAAAGATCCCCTAGGAGACGTAGACGAAATGTCCGAAGAGACGACCACCGTCGAGCTCGAGCCCGAGCTTCAAGAGATCGCCGACAAGCTGGACGGCCTGACCCTGCTGCAGGCTTCGCAGCTGGTGAAAGCCCTCGAAGAGAAGTGGGGAGTCAGCGCCGCTGCCCCCGCAGCCGTCGCCATGGCCGCCCCCGCGGGCGGTGGCGGGGCCGAGGAGGAGGAGAAGACCTCCTTCGACGTCATCCTCGAGTCGCCCGGTGACAAGAAGATCCAAGTCATCAAGGAGGTCCGTTCCATCACGGGCCTGGGCCTCAAGGAGGCCAAGGAACTGGTCGACAGCGCGCCCAAAGCGGTCAAGGAGGGGGTCTCCAAGGAGGAGGCCGATACCCTCAAGGGTCAGCTCGAAGGCGCCGGCGCGACGGTCAAGATCGACTGAGGGGTAGGCTATCCAGCGCCCCACGAGCGGCTCGCCTCGGTGCCCGCAGCTCCGGCTGCCGGGTCCGAGGGCGTGCCTTTCACCTATCGCGAACCTTAAAGGTCGGATTCTTGGCCCTGCGGGCTTGGAATGCGTCCTCGGATCGTGGATCCTGGAGAATGCCGCTCGTCGCGGCACTCTAGGGAATTGCATTTGTACCGCGTGTCGATCGCTGTCCGGGGAACCCCTGGGGTTCCCGGCCCTGTGGGTCGCGGGCGGCGAGAGCTTTGGAGTTCAGTCAGAGGTATTCAGCCGGGGTATTCAGCCGGGGTGTTCAGCCGGGGTGTTCAGCCGAGAGACCCCGCCGGGGCCTTCCGGCGGTCGAAGTCTTCGGTCGGAATCTGCGGTCGAAGTCTGCCGGCGATGCCTCCGGTCCCGGAGGCCGTGATCCGTGATGGGGGTCCGTGATGGGGTGTTTGGGATGGGATTGGAGAAGGGGAGCGTGATCGTCGACCGTCCCATGGATGCCGCTCCCGGTGCTGCTGCTCTTTTTCCAGGGGGCCTCCCCCAAGGGTGCGCTCCTTCGGGCCGACTCCACGCTGCCTCTGCTGGGGCGGCCTCCGACCGTGGGCTGGCCC
>JALWOP010000097.1 GCA_027083445.1 Planctomycetota bacterium
AAGCCGTTCGTGTCGAGCACACGCCCCGTGAGGACGAAGCCCTCGCTCATCGTCAGGGTGCCCATGTTGGTGGGGCCGACGACGAGTACGTCAGGAATCCTCAGGATCAGGAGCTTGGTCGTCGGCGGCGCGGGCGCGATGAACTCGAGGGTGTAGATGCCAATCGGGATGTCGGTCGCGAAGTCCCCGTTGGCGTCGGTTCCGTCGTTGAAGATGGTGATCTCGTTGCCTGTCACCTGGTCGAAGGCGTTGATGTTGACCCCGGGGACGGGAGCGCCGGTCTCGTCGGCGACGTGACCGCTGACGATCTCCGCATGAGCCAGGGGGGCCAGGATCAGGAGGGTGGGCAGGGTTCGTTTGAGGAAGGAAGGGGACATGGGAGGACTCCAGGAGGGTCGGAATTGGGGACCGGACCATCCGCAAAGAGGGTGCCACTCGCGCAGGGCTCGGAGAGCCCGGCCGTGGCGGCCTGCTTGTCCATTCTTTAGACGTTCGTGCAGGTTTCGGACACTTGCGGAGGATCGATGGGCCAAGGGCGGAGCGTCCGGCTTGGCACGCGGCTTGCCCCGCTGGGACCGATGCCTGCTCTCGATTCTCGAAGACCACCCCGGATCCTGCTCTATAGCCACGATGCAGTGGGACTCGGGCACCTGCGCCGCTCCCTGACCCTGGCGGCGGGGCTCAGCCGCGCCTTCCCCGAGGCGCGCCTCTTGCTCGCCAGTGGTTCGGACTGTGCCACGCGCTTCCGCCTGCCCGCCGGCTTGGACGTGGTCAAGCTACCGACGATCGGAAAGGACGCCCGCGGCGACTACCGGCCGCGCCACCTGGGCGACGACCTGACGACCGTCCTGCGCCTGCGGCGGGGACTCTTGCGCAGCCTGGTCGACGACTTCAGGCCGGATGTCCTGCTCGTCGACCACAAGGTTCTCGGCATCGCCGATGAACTCGAGCCGGTGCTCGAACGAGCACGGGAGCGGGGTACGCGCACCCTGCTTGGGCTACGGGATGTGATCGATGCTCCCGGAGCGGTGGCTCGGGAATGGAGTCGGCCTGCCATCCGCCGGGCTCTGCGCGATCTGTATGACTGCATCTGCGTCCACGGCGACCCCAACGTCTTCGACGCACGCCGGGAGTATCCCATCCCCCCGGAGCTGAACCAGCGCCTGCGCTTCACCGGCTATGTCGTACGGGGCGAGGGTCTGCCCTTCGCTCCCATCCCACGCCTGCGCCCTCGGGTCCTGGTGACGATGGGGGGCGGTGAGGATGGAGCCTCGCGGGTGGGCCGCTTCCTCGATGCTCTCGAACTGCGGCGACCGGAGTGGGACAGCCAGATCGTTCTCGGTCCCCTGCTCGACCCTCCCGTCGCCCGCCGCCTCAAGCGCCGGGCGCGGGATCTGGATGCCCCGGTTCAGGTTCACACCTTCTACGAGGACATGCCGCGGCTCGTGGCTTCTGCCAGCCTGGTCGTCTCGATGGCCGGCTACAACACGGTCGCCGAGCTCCTGCGCTGCCGCAAACGCTCCGTTCTCTTGCCACGCACGACGCCCCGCCTGGAGCAGGCCCTGCGCGCGCGCGCCCTGGCCCGTCGCGGCTGGGCGGAGACCCTGGTCGAGCCGAGCGCCGAGTGTCTACGCCAAGCGATCGAGGATGGTCTCGAGGGCGGACGTCTGCGTGGAGAGCTTCCCGCCCTCGACGGGGCCCGGTGCATTCCGCGTGTCGTCGCGGAGCTCTTCGGCGCTGAGTGCAAGCTCGAGGGGGTGGGCACGTGAAGCTGGCCTACCTCCTGAAGAAGTTTCCCCGGCTCTCCGAGACCTTCATCCTGACTGAACTCTTGGGTCAACAGGATCAGGG
>JALWOP010000098.1 GCA_027083445.1 Planctomycetota bacterium
CCGCCGGAAGCGGCCCCCGGGGAAGCCCCAGGGTCCCCCATCCCCCGACTTCGCGCCGGAGGGCTTAGGATCTCCCCATGCGCCGACTCTCCCTGCTCACCGTCGCACTCCTCTCCTCCTGCTACCACTCCTCCGACTCGACCGCCGGTGGCTCGCCCCCCGCGGGGCCGCCCCCCGCGCTCACGGGTCCCGCCCTCTTCCAAGACCTCGACCTCGACGGCGAAGCCTCCGCGGGGGACCAAATCCTGCTGCGCTTCAACGCCGCGGTCGCCCTCCACACCAGCGACCCCTCGCTCTTCGTCCTACCGGTCAGCGACGACGATTTCGGAGCCGGTGCCACCCTCGCCGCCGGTCCCGCTCCCGACCAGGTCACCATCGTCCTCGGCAGCGGCGCCCGCCTGCGCAGCCGGGGACGGTTCGACCCGGCCGGCCAGGGAGTTGGACTCCCCAGCGGCATCGACCTCGCCCCCTCGCCCCCCGCGAACGCCCTCGAGGACGCCAACAGTGGCGTGGATGCCCAGGGCGGCGCACCGGTCGACCTCTGGCCACAGCCCGTCGCCGGAATCCAAAGCGGCCTCGGCACGAGCGCCGTCCACGTCACCGCCGGCGACCTCGACCGGGACGGACTGGCCGACATCGTCGCCGCCACGGGCAGCCAGGGGGTCGATCTCTACATCTCTCTTCCCGGCGGCGGCTTCTCCACCTTGAACCTGCCCCTCGGCACGACCCAGGCCTGCCTGCTCGCAGATCTCTACGGCCGCGGGTGGCCCGACCTCGTCGTCCAGACCCCCCTCGCCCTCGTGCTCTACGAAAACACGACCCAGGCCGGGGGCGGCCTGGCCCTGGTAGCCGGAGCGAGCCTTCCCCTGCCTCAGCCCCTGGATGCCCTCACCGCGATCGACTTCGACTCCGACGGGGATCAGGACCTGCTCGGCGCCGCAGCCGACGGACTGTGGCTGTTCGAGAACCAGGGCGGCGGCTCCTTCGTCGTTCCCTCCGCGCCCCTGGCCGGCTCCCCCGCCGGTGGACGGGCCCTGGCGGTGGGCGACATCGACCACAACGGGGTCGACGACCTCCTCGTCGCCCTCCCCGGACAGAACATCCTCCTGCGCCGAGAGGCGTGCGGGGCAGAGGTGCTCGTCGCCCAGGGCTCGGGGGATTCCCGCGCGGTCGCGCTCGGTGACCTCAACCGAGACGGACTTCTCGACGCGGTCTCCGCCGGGAGCGGTCCGATCGAGATCTGGCTCGGAGCCCAGGGCGGAATCTTCGTCCCCTTCGCCGATCTCCCAGACGAGGAGGTCTTCGACCTGGCCCTGATCGACCTGGACGGGGACGCCATCCTCGACCTGCTCCTCTCCGGCCCCCAGGGGACGCGCATCCTGCCGGGAGAGGGCACGGGGAGCTTCACCGATGACCAGGCTCCCTTCGTAACCGAGGAGTGTCTCTCCATCGCCGCCGGCGATGTCGACCGAGACGGTGATCTCGACCTGGCCCTGGCGGCCGGCGGTCGTCCCGAGCTTTGGAGCGCATCCCTCAGCGGAAGCTGGGGGGACCCGCGTCTGCGGGAGTCCCCCCTCGACCTCGGCGAAGGACCGCTCTTCAGCAGCACCCTGGGCGATCTCGATCAGGACGGCCTGGGCGACCTCATCCTGGGGAAGGATCGCCGCATCGACATCCTCGGGGGCGCGGACGGGGCGCAGTTCTCCCTGACCGAGTCGATCGACATCCCCGAAGCGCGCGCCATCGACGTCGCTCTTGGAGATGTCGACGGCGATGGGGATCTCGACCTGGCCGCGGCGCTGCTCGGACGGGGAGCGGGCCTCTGGCTCCATCAAGGAGCGCTCTGGACCGCGGTGGAACGCGAACCCAGCGGCACGCTCCTGCGGGAGACCGCCGTGGAACTCGTCGACCTCACCGGCGACGGCTTCCCCGAACTCGTCATCGGCACCGTCGACGGAACCGCGGACCGCATCTACTACAACCGGGGACGGAGCTGTCCCCAGGTGGGGGGAGGAGCGGGGAGCTGGCTCGGTTTCGAGGCCGGCCAGGATCTGCCGGGAAACGACCACACTCCCGACATCGCCCCCATCGACTACGACCAGGATGGGGACCTCGACCTCGTCTTCGCCCACACCGCCAACGTCCCCGACACCCTCTTCGAAAACCAGGCGGGCCTCTTGGTACCCACCGCCACTCCCTTCGACTCCCGTAGCACCGTCTCCCTCTCGGCAGGCGACATCAACGCCGACGGCGCCACCGACATCGTCTCCGGATCACCGAACGGAAGCGTGATCTATCTAGGCGACGGATCGGGCCAGTTCACCCTGGCCGGAGTCGTCGACGACATCGCCACTTCGAGCACCGCTCTGGTTCCCCTCGACGGTGATGCCTACCCCGAGCTCCTCCTGGGCCATGAGTCCTTCCACGGCTGGCAGATCCTGCGCGGAACCCCCGGCGCCCCCTTCAACGAAGGGACCTGGCAGCGCGACACGGTGCTCTCGATCCGTTCGGTCACGAGCGGGGACCTGGACCGGGATGGGGCCCCCGACTTCTTCACCGGCTCCTCCCGCTCCGGGGTTCCCCACCGGGTGTGGCTCTCGCGCTGAGCCCCCACTCTAGCCCTCGCCTCCCGATGGCAACTGTCAGTGGCAACCGGCTGCCTCGCGGGCCTGAAGCAGACGCCGTAGAGCACCTGTCTGCCCGGCGGCACGGTAGATCGATGCCAGGATCTCATAGCCGGGGCAGGCCCCGGGGTCCCGCTCGAGGCGGCGCTCCAAGGCCGCGGCGGCCTCGGCCGGGCCGCTGCGGTCGATCAGGCTCTGGCCCAGGAGAGCATAGAGCTCCGGTTCACCGGGGGCCTTCTTGCCCTGGGCGCGGCGCAACTCGGCCAGACGGTCGAGGGCGGTTTCGGCGGTCGCCACCGCCTGGTCGAACAGTCCCTCGCGCCGGTAGGCATCGACCAGCCCCACCTCGGCGTAGACGTTGGCGGGGTAGATCGCCAGGGCTCGCCGAAAGTACTCCTCCGCCTCGCTGGGATGGTCGTCCCTGAGGGCGGCTTGGCCCAGGAGGAGGTAGCCGTTGGTCCGTGGATCGATCACCGCTGCAGGTCTCTGGGTGGTGGCGAAGGCCACGCCCGCCACCAAGAGGGCGGCGGCGCCCAGGGCACCCAGGCGCCGGGCCCGCACCCACTCTCCCGCCGTGACCAGGGCATGGCCCGAAAAGACCGCTAGGAGCGGTAGGATCGGAACTCGATAGCGCGAGCAGACGAAAAAGGCGATCACGCTCGCGGCGTAGGACAACAGAAATCCCCACAGGGGAAAGATGCGCCCGCCGCGCCCCCGCAGGCCGAGGACGAGGCCGAGAGAACCGAGGGCGGCCAGGAGCGCGAAGCTCACCGGGGAGAAACGCAGCAGAGGATCGTAGTACCTGGCGAAGAAAGAGACCGGCAGGTTGTTCCCCAGTTCCGTATCGAGGAAGAACAGACGCGCCTTCCACAGGAGGTGCCGCAGGAAGGCCCCTGGATCCTGCCGCATCCAGTCGAGGACCTTCGCGGTGTAGTGCCTGGAGAGACCGCTTGGGGTGAGCGGGTGACCCGCCTCCCGCTCCGCGAGTGCGACCGAGTCCTCGCGCCCCTCCCACCAGCCCCCCCGCGTCCCCGGCACGATCGCCGTGCTGCCGTCACTCGAGGGATTGTTGCCGATCCAAAGGTTGACCCCAGCCTGGGTCGAGATGAGCGCAAAGTCTCCGCGCGCCACGTTGATCGCCGTGATCGGCAGGATGGGCGCCAAACATCCCAGGGCGGTCGCTCCCACCAGGCGCAGGCCTCTCATCCACTCGGGTCGCACGCGCCACAGGAGCCAACCGGCGAGCAGGGGCATGAAGAGCAGCACGTTCGGCCGGGCGATAGCTGACAACCCAAAGAGCGCGCCGGTCAACGCCGCAGGTTTGGGGCGCGGATCTTCGGCCAGCGCGAGGCTGCGCTCCAGGGCCAATAGATCGAGGGGCACGATCAGGGTGGGGATCAAGAGCTGGGAGTCGAAGTGGATCAACACCCAGCTCGTCGCCACCGCGAGCGCGGCCCAGAGCCCCGCCGCGGGGGAGAAGGCGCGACGACCGAGGCGGTAGGTGAGATAAACCGAGAGCGCCCCAAGGCCGGCTTGGATCAGGCGGGGCGCCAGGAGGCCCGGCCCGAAGAGCTTCATGCACAGGGCCAGAAACCAGGGGTAGAGGGGCGCGCGGAAAAAGGGTTCGCCGCTCTCGAACCCCTGACCAGCCGCCAGGGCCCGCGCCCAGCGGACGTGGTACTCCATGTCCATGATCGGCTGCTCGAAGTAGGGACTCGAGCGCAGAAAAAAGAGATGGGCCAGGCGCAGCGCAAGCCCCACGAGCACGATGAGCGCCAGGGCTCGGCGCTGCCCGCGCTGGGTACTCAAACTCCGTGCAAGAGGATTCATCGGGCGTATCCCAGGGCTCTCATAGCGCTGCGCGTCATCCTATCGTCGACCTCCCGCGCATCCCTCCCCTCGAGTTCCGCGGCGTAACGCCCGAAGCGCTCCCGCAGATCCTCGGCGCGCAGGGCGAGGCGCTCCGCCGGGGTGCCGTGCATCGCTTCGACCGCGCCGGCGTTTCCAACGAAGAGATCCTCGCCGTCGACGAGATAGAAACGCAGTCCCGCGAGGTGCCGCTCCTCTCCGTCCAAACAAAGATCCGTGTAGGGCCTGATGAAGGTGCGCCGCATGCCGGAAATCGGCTGGGGGAACAGCTCCGCGCGCAGGTCGCGCCCCCGTCCGGGAACCTCCGGCAAGCCCGCGCAGGCCAAAACGGTCGCGTGCACATCGAGCGAACCGACCGGTGTTTCCACCTGCTCGGGTTCGACCCCCGGTCCGAGCACGAAGCAAGGCACACGGATCTGTTCGGCGCAAAGATCCTTGCCGTGGCCGATGATCCCCCCTTCGCCCAAACTCTCGCCATGGTCCGCGAAGACGACGACGAAGGTCGGCAAAGGATCCTCCTCGAGCCGTGCGAGGAGCCGATCGAGGCAGCGATCGAGGGTCGCCACATCCCGGTCATAACCGGCCAGGATCTCCGTCAAGAGCGCCGCCACATCCTCTCCCCCCTCCTCACGGATCACCCGCTCGATCTGCGCGAGGGAAATCGACCCCGCCCCATCGTCCCCATAGGGTTCATGGGCATCGAAGTAGTGCACGAAGAGGAACTGGCGCGGAGCGTGCATGGCATCCAGCGCCGCAAGTGCCTTCGCGGTGACCGCGGGTGCCAGGGAGTAGAAACTCGGCCCGCCCTGGGCGTTCCCCGGCACGGCGCTCCCCTCCCGGCTGCGGCTGAAGTCCGCTTCATAGTGATCGAACCCCTGGTCGAAACCGAAGGGGGGACTGAGGGGATAGCTGGCGACGACCGCCCGGGTCTCGAAACCCGCTTGATGCAGTCGCTCGGCCAGGGTCACCCGCTCGGGAGCCAGCCGCTGGCCGTTGCGCGTGACCCCGTTCTCCCAGGGGGGCAGGCCGGTGAAGACGACCGCGTGGGTCGGCTGGGTGGTCGAGGTGGCCGCGTAGTGACGCGTGAAACGGCGGCCGTGCCGGGCACGGGCAACGGTCCGCGGCATCCTCTCGGGAGTGAAACGGTCGGCGCGCAGGGTGTCGAGACTGATCAAGACGATGCGCTGAGGAGTCGCGGGCGCGTCCCCGCCAGCGTCCCCTCCAGCATCCCCTCCTGGGGCCCGTCCGCAGGCGCAGAGCAGGACCAGGGACGCGGCTAGGGTCACGGATCCGTGACCGAGCGCCTGGCAGGGGGCGAAAGCGCAGGGAACTCGAACGGGGCTCGTCGGCATGGGGCGGGGGAATCCTACCCGGGGCACTGGCCGATTCCCCCGTCGAGGGGCGGTGGCTCTGCCGTTCCCGCCATGTAAGTTCCCCGCCCGCCGCGCCAAAGCCGCTTGCCCCCCGGATGCGGACCGCCCAGGATGAATCCCCTCACCCGTTCGAAACCCGATCGCAACCATGAATCCTCTCCTACCGCTCCTCGTCGCCCTCCCCATCGCGGGTACCTCTCCGAGCGCTCCCCTCGGCGATACCCAGGAAGTCACTCCGGCTCCGATCCAGGCAGCGGCCTGGATCGGTCACTACGGTCAGGCCCCGAGCAACGCCTCCCTGCTCGGTCGCACCGTCCTGATCGAAGCCTGGGCCACCTGGTGAGGCCCCTGCCGTGGGGCGTGGCCTCACCTCAAGAGCCTCTATGAGGATTTCGCCGACGACGGTCTGGTCGTCCTCGCCCTCTCGAGCGAGAGCGTCGAGAAGGTCGCTCCCTATGCGGCCAAGTACGAGCTGCCCTTCCTGGTCGGTGCCGGCTCTCCGACCGGATCGGCCCTGGGGAAGATGGTCGGTGCGCGGGGCATCCCCCACACCTACCTGATCGATCCCAAGGGCAAGCTCATCTGGGACGGCCACCCTTCGGAGCTGACCAAGAAGCGCCTGCAAGCGGCCCTGAAAGGCGCCCGCAAACCGGCCAAGAAGTCGATCTTCGCCTGGACCGGTGAGGTGGAAGGAGCTCCCGAAGAGGCCCTCGAATTGGCCGCGACCGGGGAGCTCGCCAAGGCCCTCGCCCGCCTGGACGGGGATGAGAGCCCCGGCGCCGCGCAGCTACGCGAAGAGCTCAACGCTCACATCGCCGACCTGATCCGCCAGGTCAAGGCTGGCATGGAGCGGGGGGACACGACCCGCGCCCTCGGCGTCTTGCGAGAGCTTTCGGACGAGCTCGCCCGCCGACCCGAGGGGCAGGCGATCGCCAAGCAACTGTCGAACTTCGAGAAGGACGCAGCCATTCAAAACGAGCTGGCCGCCGAGAAGGCCCTCGACAAGGCCCTCGAGGTGGCCCGCAAGCGCGGCATCAAGAAGGCGACGAAGAGCCTCCAGCGGGTGGTGGACAAGTTCCCCGGAACCCACGCCGCGAAGCGAGCGGCCAAGCTGATCGAGAACGCCTGAGCGCCTCTTCGCCCCTGGAAAGGGCCTACACTGAAGGCCCTACACTAAAGGCCTACACTAAAGGCCCTACACTAAAGGCCCTACACTGGCAGGTGGCGGACCAACCCGAAGTAGGCGAACTGCATCAGAGAGAGCAAGGAGAGCGCGCCGGCCACCCACCGGCGCGCTCTCGCAGTCCTGCCTGCGAGTAGGCGACTCAGGGAGAGGCCGGCGAGGAGCACGAGAGCCGCAAAGCCCCCGTGGGCCAGGGCCGCGTCCACTCCTTGCGCCCCTGGGCAGAGGCTCAGTGCCACACCGACGAGCAGGCCGAGGCCGCCCGCGAGGAATCTCGACCGGCCCTGCCGTTCGAAAAGGCAAAGCTCCGCACCGAGATAGGCGCCGGCGAGCAGAGCGGCCAGGGTCACCACCCGCTGCACCCCAGCGCCGGGGCTGAACGGAGCGCCGGCCAGAGCGGCTATCGGAGCTGCGAGGAATCCCGCCCCCACCCCCAACCAAGCGGCCAGCATCGCCGCGTCCCGAACCCCTCCCCTCAGCCACGCCTGCCACCCACGCCCCCCTCCCTCACCGCCCCGCGCGTCCCACCTGGCCCCCATTCCT
>JALWOP010000099.1 GCA_027083445.1 Planctomycetota bacterium
CGCGGGATTTCGACCCCGACGCCATCTACGAACGCTATGCCTTTGGCAACGCCGCCGGTGTCGGAGCGGCGGAGCGTCTTGGAATCCCTCTCATGCTCGAGGTCAACTCTCCGATGGTGCTCGAGCTCTCACGGACTCGTGGGCTCGCCTTCCCGCGACTGGCCACGCGCATCGAGACGGATATCTTCCGCAGGGCGACCCGCATTTGCGTCGTTACCGCCGTGCTGGGGGAGATGCTGGTCGAGATGGGGGTCGAGCGACGGCGGATCATCGTGACCCCCAATGGGGTCCACCCCGAGCTCTACCAGAGGCCCGATCGGGCGCGGGCGCGCGCCGCCCTTGGACTCGATGGTGAGATCGGTCTCGTGCTCGGCTTCACCGGCTACTACCGGGAGTGGCACCGACTCGATCTCGTGGTCGAAGCGCTGGTCGAGCCCGACCTGGCCGAGGCCCACCTGGTCCTGGTCGGTATGGGCCCGGCCGAAGAGAGCCTGCGAGCCACCGCCGAGAGGGTGGGCGTCGAGTCGCGCGTGCACTTCACGGGGCCGCGCCCCCACGGGGAGATCCCTGCCCTGCTGCCCGCTTTCGACGTAGGACTCGTCCCCGCCATCAACCCCTACGCCTCGCCCCTCAAGCTGCATGAATACATGGCGGCGGGGCTCGCTTGCCTGGCTCCGGATCAACCCAACCTGCGTGAGGTCCTGCGCGACGGGGAGAACGCTCTGCTCGTGCCTCCCGGCGATGGGGCGGCTCTGGGACAGGCCCTCTGTCGCCTGGCCCGCGACCCCGAGCTGCGCGTGCGGCTGGGGGCGGCAGCTCGCCGCTCGATCGATGAGCAGGACCTGACCTGGCGCGGGAATGCCCGTCGCGTGGTCTCCGCCCTGGAGGCGTGTCGCTGATGGGCAGGGTCCTGCACGCTCTCTCCTTCGACGTCGAAGAGTTTTTCCAGGTGGCCAACCTGCGTGCCTTCTATCCAGAGGATGCCTGGGATGAGGTCGCGAGCCGCCTCGATATCGGCATGGAGCGCATCCTGCGGCTCCTCGAGGAGGCGGATGCCCGGGCAACCTTCTTCTTCCTGGGATGGGTGGCGGAGAGGCGACCCGACTGGGTTCGGCGGGTTCACGCCGCGGGGCACGAGGTGGCCAGCCACGGTTACGACCACCGCTTCCTGGATGCCGTCGGTCGCGAGGGATTCGACGATCACCTGCGCCTTACCGAGGAGGCGATCGTGGCCGCCGGGGTTCCCAGGCCCCTGGGCTTTCGCGCCTCGACCTTCACCCTCACGCGGCGCACTTGGTGGGCCGTCGAAGGACTCGTGCGGCGCGGGTATCGCTACGATTCCAGCATCCACCCGGTGCGCCACCCGACCTACGGTATCCCGGGCTTCGATCCGGGGATCAGCCGCCTGGAGAGTCCCGCCGGCTCCCTGGTCGAGTTTCCCGTCTCCACCCTGCCCTTCCTGGGGCGCAACTGGCCCATCGGTGGGGGGGGCTACTTCCGCCTCCTTCCCGGTGGCCTGCACCGCTTCCTGCTCTCGCGGCTGGAGCGGCTGGATCGGCCGGCGGCGATCTACCTGCATCCCTGGGAGTTCGATCCTGACCAGCCGCGGGTGCCGGCCTCCCCCGGTAAGCGCTTTCGCCACTACTTGAACCTGGACCGGAGCTTGGCGCGGCTGGAACGGCTTTTGGAGCGCTTCCGCTTCGGCACCATGCGCGAGGTGCTTGCGGAGAGGGGCTGGTGGGACGAGGCGCCCCCTCAGGAACCCGAGCGCTCTTCGGATGGATTCGAAGCTCCGGGGAGCTTCTCGGGCCCCACGGCTTGATCGGGGGCCTCGGCTTTCGGAGCGTCGGCGCCACCCTGGCTCTCGGCTTCGCCGGCAGCCTTCCCCGCGTCCTTGCGGTCGCGTTTGCGCCGCGGCCGCTGGTGGTCTCCTTCACGCACCTGGGTATCTTTCGGCTCCTGGCCGTCGCTCTTCTCCGTCGAGGCCCCATCGGCTTGGGTCTGGCTTCCCCGCGGTAGGGCTGGAGCGAGAATACGCACTGCGCGGGTGAAGTCGGGGATGTAGACATCGCCCTCCTTGCGCTGATCGAGTTCATCGAGAACCGCAGTGAGGATGCGCCGGTCCTTGGACTGCATTCGACGCACCAGGACCTGCACGTAGGTCCGCCCCAGGAGTAGGACCGGAACCTCCGGCTGGACGTCTCTTCGTTCCCAAAGCTCGCCCAGGGTGGAAAGTAGGCGCGTGATACTGGGACGCTCCTGGAGCCGCAGTTGCGCCAGGGCCTGAACGAAGGCCAGGCGCCCGCTCTCCGTGCGGGCATCCTCGGAAAGGTTGCGGGCGGCGGCGATCTGTCCCAATACTTCGGTCGAGTTCCCGCCGTGTTCGAGGAGGAACCAGGCGTACTCCAGGTGTTCTTTCGGGTCGCCGGACATGTCGACCAGTGCCCGATGCAGGTCGCCGGCGTCCTCGATGCGGCCCTGGGTCGCGACACTGGCAGCGAGCAGCCGCCAGAGGACCAGCTCGCCCGGGGTCTGGGCAAGATCCTCGAGCAGGAAGCGCTCAGCCAACTCGGGATCGACCTCGATCAGAAGCTGGCCCCAGCTCTGGCTCATCCCCGGCCGCAACTGTTCGAGGGTTCGACCGGTGGTGCGCTCGCGCAGCGCTTCAAAAGCCTGGTCGACCAGGTCGACGACCAAGGCCGGGTTGCGCTCCTGCTCGGCGGCCTCTCGTCGGCGGCACCACGCCAGAACGGGCAGGGGGTCGGCGGGGTAGCGGTCGATCAGGGCGGAGAGGCGGCTCTCGATCTGCTCCGCGCGCAGGGAGTCGCGCTTGGGGATCGACTCCCCGTCGGCGAGGGAGAGCACCTCCACCAGATCCGCGAGAACACCCCCGTCACTCACCCGAGAGGAATGGGGCAGGGCGCGATCCAGGACGGCGGCCGCCGAGCGGGGGTGCCCGGCGAGTCGATAGAGGCTGCCGGCGAGGCGGGCGAAGGTGGGGGGCAGGGGGCCCTCGAGCTCTTCGAGCTGCGCGTCGAGCAACTCGATTGCCGCCTCCCGCCGGCCTGCGTCTTCGAGTGCGCAGAGTGCGTCGATATTCGAATCCAGCTCCGGGGCACCGAGGCCGCCCCGCGCTGCCTTGCGCTGGGCCCGGAGGTGGATGCGCTCGGGGCTCCAGGCGCTGAGCGAGCTCTGGGTCAAGGTGAGCCTTTCCCATCCGTCCCAGGCCGGGCCGAAGGCGGGATAGTCCTGGGCCAGGTCGCGGTAGGCGGCAAGGCTCTCCGAGTCGTGGCCCTGGCGTTCTCGGGCGCTGGCGATCAAGAAGCGCGGCCAGAGGTCCCCCGCTCCACGTTCGCGAAGATCGGCACAGATGGCGGGGACGGTCTCGGCCCAGCCCGCGTAATCCTCGGCCAGGAGGACCCCGAGCACCTCTCGAGGATCGATGCGGCCGCTACCGTCACCCCGCAGCACGGCGCGAGTCTCGCTGCCCGCCGCCGGGCCCAGGCATTCGGGAAGCTCGGTGGGACGGGCGGCCAACTCCGCCGTGGCGGCCACCAAGAGCGCCCAGGGGGCGGAGCGCGGCTCGGCGGCCAGGCCGGCCTCGGCCAACTCACTCGCCTGCTCATAGCGCTCTTCCAGACAGAGCAGCGTCGCTTCGAGCCAGGGGGAGGCGCTCTCCCCAAGCAGCGCACGCAGGGAGAGGGCCAGGCCGGGCAGGCTGCGCCATTCGCGGTCGTCGATGGCCAGGATCAGGCGCCTCAGCTCGACGCGACCGTCATCGAAGAAGGCCTCGGAACGCTCCAGCGCCTCGAGGGCGGCCTCGCGGTCATCGAGGGCCAGGGCGTGCAGGACCAAGCCCTCGAGCACATCTCC
Source organism: Planctomycetota bacterium (assembly GCA_027083445.1). Classification (GTDB taxonomy): domain Bacteria; phylum Planctomycetota; class UBA1135; order UBA1135; genus JALWOP01. The sequence goes on from JALWOP010000099.1 coordinate 3,874, forward strand.
CCCGCGGGTCACGGGGGTCGCGTCGAGTGCGGCAAGCAGGCGTCCAGCCGGCGTGGGGAACCCCCCGTCGAGCAGGGCGAGGGCGCCGGAGAGGGCGGCTTTCTTGGGGGGCTTCTCGCTGGAGAGACGGGAGAGCATGGCCTCGGTTGCCCGCTCCGCCGCTCCTGCCTCGCCGAGGTGGGCGGCGGCGAGGAGGCCCAGCTCGGCGGCCCGGTCGCCCCAGTCGGGGTCGGCGGCGAGTCCCTCGAGGGTGGCCAGCGCCTCGGCGTTGCGGCCCAGTTCATAGAGGGCTCGGGCTCGAACCAGGCGCAGGCTGCTCGCCTCGTCCGTGGGCACCTCGGGCGGCTCGCCCAGGGCGCGTAGGGCTTCCGCCGGGCGCCCGTGCTCCAGGGATTGCTGGGCGAGGATGCGGCGCCCCATGCCGGCGGGGTCGAGGCGCATCCACTCGAGTCGTTGGGCCGGGGTCAGGGCCGCTTCGCCGATCTGGGCCAGGTAGCCGCGAACGCGCTCATCCGGTCCGGTCAGGAGCAGGCGATCGAGGATATCGGCGACGACCTGGACCCGGTAGCCGTGGGAGAGTTCCGCCTCGATCAAAAGGTCGTAGGCCGGCACCAGGTTTGGATAGAGTCCCAGGAGGTGGTGAGCAACGGTGATCGCATTCTGCGCTCGTTTGAGGCGCAGGTGCTCACGGCCGATCTCGTAGAGGGTCTCGGGACCGACATCCATGACCGGGAAAGAGCCCCCGGAGTGGCGAGCGGAAGCGTAGACCTCGGCAAAGGTGAAGCCGGCGCCCTTGGTGAGGGAGGCGCGCCCGAGTTCGATCCAGCGGGGTAGGAGTTCCTCCCAACGGCGTGGCGCCAGGTTCATGGCGCGTGTCCAGCGCTCCTCGGGACCGCGATAGCCGGAGTTGCGGGCTGCGCCGGAGAGCTCAGCCAGGCGAGCGTAGTCGTCCGCGCTGACGTAGCGCAGCCAGACATCCTCCGCTGCGTCTTCGGGCGGGGTGACCGCCCTCAAGAGGTCTTCACGCTCACCGTCGCGGTCCCCGACGGCGCGCCGGGCGCGGGCGCGCATGATGTGGCCCAGTGCCGTAGCCCCGGGCGTCGGCTCGGGCCTGTCTCGCACGGATAGGAACTCCGTCCAGCGGCGAATGGCCTGCACCCACTGGCGCCGCTCTCCCCCCGCGGCAGCCCGCTCCGATGTCTGCAAGGCTTGATAGAAGTCGGCGGCGTAGCCGCTGCCGTTGGATTGAGTGCGTCGCAGGGCCCCGCTGACGGGCGCCATGAGGCGGTACTCACCCAGGTCGAGCAGGAGCCGTAGAGCGCTATGGCAGAGCTGTGGGCTTGGATGGCCCTTGGCCCAGTCCCACTCGCGGATCAAGGGGACCGCCCGCTGCCGGCTTCCGGCTTGGGTGAGAGCCTCCAAGGTCGAGCCGAGCAGGCCCGCGTCCGCGCGCATGACGGGAGAACGGCGCAGGACGAAGGCGAGGTCCACGGCCAGGTCGGGATGGCCGGCCTGTGACAACAGATCGACCAGACGGACTGCGCTGCTGGTGTCCTCGGCTCCCCGGAGTGCCTCTGCCAGCGCCTCTCGGGCGGCACGGTTGTGGGTGCTGGCAACCAGGGCCGCGTCGAGCAGGGTCTTGAGCAGGTCCCCGACAGCGGTCGGGACCAGGGTCCTCAGGCGGTCGGCAAGCCGGCGGCGCACGGGGTCGTCGGGGTCCCGCGCGCAGAGCTCGTTCATCGTCGCTTCGATCTGGTCGAGGTCGCCGCCGACCACCTCAGCGCGCACGCGCTGGAGGGCCGTGTCCCGGGCGCCCTTGGCCAATCTCTCGTGCAGCTCGCCCAGGGCGCTGTAGACCTTGACGTCGGCGCGAGCACGTCGGCCGAGCCGTTCGACCCGGGCCAGGGCTTCGCTGACACGCCCCTCGGCAGCTTCGAGCTCGGCGGCGCGTAGCTCGAGCTCCTCGTCTCCATCCCGGTAGAGGGTGAGCACACGTTCGACGTCGGCCCGGGCGGCGCCCAGGTCACCCACGCTCTCGTAGATGCGTGAGCGCAACAGGAGCGCCTCGGTGAGGAGCTCCTCATCGCCCTCGCTACGGGGGTCGTCGAGCACGCGACTGAGATTGCGGGCCAGGATGCGACCATCCTCATTGCCGCTCTCGAACTTCGCTTGGGCCTGGGAGACCAGCTCGGCGGGAGTGGAGCGCTCTCCGCCGAACAGGACGCGCAGGAGCAGGGCGAGTAGAACCAGCGCGAGAACGACGGCGGTGCTGCGGGATACCTTCATCGGCGAGGGGGGGCGGCCTGGAAGGGGATCTCCATCAGGCCGTACTTGCGCATCTTATTGAACAAAGTGCTGCGGTTGATACCGAGCATTTGCGCGGCTTGGCTTCGGTTTCCGGCGGTGAGCTCGAGGGCTCGCATCAGGATCTGGCGCTCCGGTCCTGCCAGCGCCTCCTTGAGGGGGGGGAGTCGGGTGAGGTTTTCGAGACCTTGGAGCAGGGAACCGGCTCCCGGCTCGGCTCCTCCCCCCCGGCCCCGCAGCTCGGGGGGCAGATCCTCGGGGGTCAGACGGGAGCCTCTGCAGAGGAGCACGGCGCGCTCGATGGCGTTCTCGAGTTCGCGCACGTTTCCGGGCCAGGTGTGGCGGGTGAGCAGGGCCAGGGCCTCCACGTCGATCCCCTCCACGGAGCGCTGGTATTCGCGGCTGTAGCGCTCCCGGAAGTGTTCGGCGAGCAGGGCCACATCCCCGGGGCGTTCGCGCAGGGGAGGCAACTCGACGGCGACGACCTTGAGGCGCCAATAGAGGTCTTCCCGGAAGCGCCCGGCCTCGATCTCCGCCAGGAGGTCGCGGTTGGAGGCGGCGATGACCCGCACGTCGACCTCGCGGGTGCTGCCCTCCCCGAGGCGCTCGAAGCGGTGCTCCTGGATCACCCGGAGCAGCTTGACCTGGAGGTCGAGGGAAGCGCTGTTGATCTCATCCAGGAAGATCGTGCCTCCGTCGGCCTCCTCGAAGCGCCCGGCACGGTCGCGTAACGCTCCGGTGAAGGCGCCCTTGACGTGGCCGAAAAGCTCGCTCTCCAGGAGGGCTCCCGGCAGCGCGCCGCAGTTGACCACGACAAACCTGCCGTGACTGCGATCGCTCGCGCTGTGGACCGCCTGGGCCATGCGCGTCTTGCCGGTGCCGCTCTCCCCGAGGAGCAGGATCGTGGCTCGGGTTTCGGCAACGGCCCGCAGGGTATCGATGGCTCGACTGAAGGCGGGGTCCCGGGTCAGGATGCCGCCAAAACTGCTGCGGATGGAGAGAGCGCTGCGCAGACGGCGGTTCTCAGCCGCCAGATCGATCCGTTCGAAGACCCGTCCCAGGACCAGGCGCAGCTCGTCGTCGCTGGGATCGGCCGGAAGGAGAGCCGCCGCACGCGCCGCCTCCTCCGCCGGGGGGGATGCCCGGCCCGCGAGCCAGAGCACGAGCTGGGGGATGCGGCTCGAGCTTCCTTGGGAGAGGACTTCTCCCGTCGCGATGACCACGGGCCAGCTCCCCTCGCCATCCAGGGCCTCTTCCAGTTCCTGGGGGCGCAGGGCGCGATTGATGCAGCCCTGGAAGGTCAGTCGCGCTGCCAGGTCGCGGGCCCGCTCCAGGTCACCGGCGACGACGAGCACGCGGCGCCCCGCGAGGGGAGAGTGGCCCGGGGGGCGAACCGGCCAGGGC
>JALWOP010000100.1 GCA_027083445.1 Planctomycetota bacterium
GTGGCGAGCTCGACGGTGGCGGAGAGGGCGGACAGCGGGAGCTACATGCCGACGCCGGAGATGATGTAGACGGCTCCTGCCCAGGTGACCTCGTCGCCCGATGACAGCTCGTTCTGGTGAGAGCCGACGACGAGATCGGGCACACCGTCGCCGTCGACGTCCTCTGGCCCGAGAGCAACCTCATAGTCCTCGTCCTCGTCCGTGTCCCCGGCGAAGAAGACATCGGCGTCATCGCTCTCCAGGACGGCGGATGTGGAGAGGGGTCCGTAGAAGAGGTAGAGTCCACTGGGTGGGGAGACCGCCTCGCCGACGATCATGTCGTTGAAGCCATCTTCGTTGATGTCGCCGACACCGCGGACGAGGAAGCCGAACTTCTGGTGCTCGTCGGAGCCGCGGATCGTGATGTCGGCGTCTTCGAGGCCGAAGCTGTCCAGCTTAGCGCCACCCCACACGACATAGGCCGCACCACCGTCACCGGCCTGCGTGCTGCCGATGAGGATGTCGTCGACGCCGTCGTTGTTGAGATCGCCGCCGTTGTCGATGGTGATGCCGGTGTTGCTGCCGGAGTCCTCACCGATCCAGGTCATGTCAGCATCAGCGCTGCTGGTCAGGCCGGAGGGGGATGCGAACAGGTAGGCGGCGCCATAGTTGGACTCTGCATCGGAAGCACCAACCAGCAGCTCGAGGTAGCCATCAGCATCAGCGTCGATGCCAACGACATCCTGGCCGAACTGATCCAGAGATTCCTCTCCGTACAAGAGCGCCTCTGCTACATCTTTGCTGTCGTTATTGCCTGTCAAGGCATCGGTGTACAGCAGCACCACACCCGAATCACCATTGTCATTGTAGTCCCAGAACTGTGAGCGAACCACAAAGTCGGGGATGCCATCGTTGTCGATGTCGCCCACTTCATCAGCACCATCGCCAAACTCAGCCGACTCTTCATCTGCGCTCAAGGTCCAGTCTGCATTCTCTGCAGTCATGTCGTTTGAGAGTGGCCCATAGAAGACATAGGCCTTTCCCACATTGGTAGAATCCCCTACATCAATGGAGTACGCCCCAGCAATAAGATCATCGTACCCATCGCCATCGACATCATCCACAGCCAGACCTGCACCAAATGCATCCGTGTCATCCTCCCCATAGATGTTGATATCGGCATCAGTGCTCAGCATGTCCGATGTGATGGGGAACGCAAAGGAACGTACCACACCTGGTCGTTCCTCAAGATCGGCATCATAGCCATAGTAGCTGCTGATGATGATCTCGGTGTTGCCATCTCCGTCGAGGTCGCCATACGTTCCCGACCAGCCAAAGGTCTCGTAGGTGACAATGCCGGAGATGGTGGTCTCCCGAGTCATGTCGACCTCGCTGTCCCAAGCACAGTCGTTGGCGGTGCCGTCGCAGTCGTTGTCGAGGCGATCGTTGCAGACCTCGGTGCCATCGGGGTTGACAGAGGCATCGGTGTCGTCGCAGTCCCCGCCGCTCTCCAGCAGCTCGTCGAGGCCCTCGCAGGTGACAATGGCACCATCATCGTCGCCATATCCGTCACCGTCGAGGTCAGGGTACCCAGTGAGACCATCGATTGCGTCATTGTCAGGGGTTCCATCGCAGTCTTCGTCAATGCCGTTGCACAGCTCGTCAGCGCCGGGGTTGATGGTGATGTCCTGCTCGTTGCAGTCCCCGCCATCGGCGACGTAGCCAGCGGGGGCGATGCACTGGACGATCTCATCGCCGCCGTAGCCGTCGCCGTCGGCGTCGAGGAACCAGGACGGGGGATCGACGGTGGGCTCCTCGTCGGTGCTGCCGTCGCAGTCGTCGTCGATGTCGTTGCACAGCTCGTAGG
>JALWOP010000101.1 GCA_027083445.1 Planctomycetota bacterium
GTGCTCTGCGTCTCGGGGGGCATCCACGGCCTGATCCCGATCGGCGATCCGGTGCAGCTCGACGAGAACGGCTACGGCACGGTCAAGGTCGACATGACCGAGGGCCAACTGGCCCACGGCCCCGCCCCCTGGAAAGCGGGCCTGACCCGCATCGTCCAGGCCTGGTACAGCGACCCCGCCAGCCCCGCCGGCTTCGGCCTGACCGACGCCTACCGCATCACCTTCGTGCCCTAGCAACCCCGCGCCCAGGGGGCCGGCCACGCCGGTCAGGCCCGCGGGTGGTAGAGGCGGTGCAGGCTCAAGGCGTGCTCGGGATCGAGGTGGGTGTAGACCTCCGTGGTGCGGATCGATGCGTGGCCGAGCAACTCCTGGACCGCCCTTAGATCGGCACCACCCGCCAGGAGATGACTGGCGAAGGAGTGGCGCAGGGTGTGGGGCGTGACCCGCGGCAGACCGGCGGCGCGGGCGGCGGCCTGGACCCGGCGCCAAGCGTCGATCCGGCCCAGGGGCCTGCCGGAGCGGGAGAGGAAGAGCGCCGCCTCACGCCCCCGGCGGGCCACCCGGGGACGGCCCTCGGAGAGCCAGCGCTCCACAGCCTCCCGAGCCCGCGCGCCCACCGGGACCAGACGCATCTTGTCCCCCTTGCCGTGCAGACGCAGCACCCGCAGGCGGGGCTCGAGGTCGTCGGTCCGCAGGCGGGTCGCCTCGGAGACCCGCGCGCCGCAGGCATAGAGCACCTCGAGCAGAGCGCGGTCACGCAGGGAGATCCAGTCCCGACCCCCACGCACCTCGAGCAGACGCTCCACCTGTTCGGGAGAGAGGTGACGGGGAAGCAGGCGGCAGAGGACCGGCGCCGGGATGTGCAGGCTGGGGTCGCGCCGCAAACGACCCTCGCCGAGCAGGAAGCGCACCAGCATGCGGGCCGAGACCAGGGCCCGGGCCACACTGGCTTCCGCCGCCCCGGAGCGACGCAGCTCCCCCAGATAGTCGACCAGGAGGGCGCTCGAAAGAGCCTCGAAGCCCTCCAGGCCGCGGCGATGCAGCCAGAGAGCCAGGCGCTCCAGGTCCCCGCGATAGGCCCGCAGGGTCGTGCCCGCCAGACCGACCTCCACCCGTCCCACGTCGAGAAAATCCTCGATCGCGCCCGCGAAAGCCGCGGGAGGCGCTCCCTTCCGTTCCCGATCGTCCACGCGGAGAGGCTCCTCCTCCCCGCAGCCGAATGCAAGTCCCGCACCCGAAGGCGGGTCTGGAGTCCCCCAGGGGAGGCGCCTATACTCCGCGCCCCCCCCGCGGGACTCCCAACCCGAGACACTGAGTCCCCGAGACTCTGGACCCCCAGACGGTGGGACCCCCAGACGGTGGGACCCCCAGACGGTGGGACCCCCAGACGGTGGGATGGGGGGACACTGCGGCCGAGCCCTTTCCCTCTGACGACGAGATGCCCTCCAAGAAACTCACCGCCAAGGAAATCGAGCCCTACCGGAAACTCCTGCGCCAGATGCTGGCCGTCCTCTCCGGCGACATCCGTACCCTCGAGAACGAAGCCCTCTCGGGGGAGACCCGCAGCGCCAGCCCCGAGGACGTGGGTACGGAACTCTCCTCCATGGAACTCTCCCTGGAACTCCTCGAGAGGGACGAGAAGACCATGCGCGAGGTCTTGGATGCCCTGGAACGGATCGAGCAGGGCACCTTCGGCCTCTGCCAATCCTGCGAGAAACCGATCGCCCGCACACGCCTCAAGTACATGCCCCATGCCCGCCACTGCATCGCCTGCCAGCGCGAACTCGAGGCCGAGGGTGGCTGAGGCCTCGCCCGCCACCTCCCGTCCCCTCCGCTGCTCCCTGGCGGCCTTCGCCTGTGCAGCCGCCCTGGTGGCCCTCGACCTTTGGTCCAAGGCCGCCGTCTTCCGCTTCCTGGAGCACGCCGACCTGCAGGTGACCGCCTCGGGCTACGCACGCTACCCAGTAGTGGGTAACTGGCTGGCATTCATGCGGAACTTGAACTACGGAGCCGCATTCGGCCAGGGTGCGGGCCTGCCCTGGCTGCTCGTGCCCCTGCGGGGCGTCGCCCTGATCGTCGTCTCCTACTTGATCCTGCGTGCGCCACGGGGCAAGACGCTCTACCTGATCGCCCTGGTACTGATCCTGGCCGGGGCCGCCGGCAACCTCTACGACAACCTCTTCAACGGCGAGCTCTTCGTCGAGGGCCACCCCCCCTTCGGACCGGTGCGGGACTTCATCGACGTCTACTTCGGCATCTGGGACTGGCATTTCGCCACCTTCAACGTGGCGGACGCCTGCATCTCGGTCGGTGCGCTGCTGATGATCCTGTCGGGCATGGGGGGCAAGGCACCGGAGGAGGCCGAAGCGTCCGAGGGCTCCGAGGCCGAAGTCGCCGCCTGAGCACGAGCGGAGAAACGGCGATCGGTTGCCTCCCCATCCGCGGGAGGCTTAGATTGGTCACCCATGGTCGACCTCTCGGTCTCCCTCGCCGGATTGCCCCTGGCGAATCCGATCCTCTCCGCCTCCGGCACCTTCGGCCACGGCCTCGAGATGGAGGGCTTCGTTCCCCCCCAGGCGCTCGGAGCCTGGGTCAGCAAGACCGTGACCCTGAAGCCCCGCCCCGGCAATCCCATGCCGCGCATCGCCGAGACCCGCGCGGGGTTTTTGAACTCGATCGGGCTCGAGAATCGCGGCGTCGATGCCTACATCGAGGAGACCCTGCCGCGGCTCGCCGAGCGCGGAGCTCGCGTCATCACCAACGTCGGCGGCGAAGAGGTCGACGATTTCGCCCGGGTGACCGAGCGCCTGACCGAGCGACCCGAGATCGACGCCTTCGAGGTGAACCTCTCCTGCCCCAACGTCAGCGGGGGACGCCTGCCCTTCAGCACCGACCCAGAGGTGGCCGAGCGAGTCCTGCGGGCGGTCAAGGGGGTCACCGACAAGCCGGTGCTCGCCAAGCTCTCGCCCAACGTGACCCGCATCGGCGAGATCGCCCAGGGGGCCGAGGCGGGGGGCGCGGACGGGCTCACCGCCGTCAACACCGTGCTGGGCCTGGGAGTGGACTGGCGAACGAGGCGTCCGCTCCTGAATACGGTCGTCGGCGGCTATTCGGGGAGCGCCATCCACCCCATCGCCCTGCGCTGCGCCTGGGAGTGCCTGCAGGCGACGGGCCTGCCCGTCGTGGGCTGCGGCGGGATCGGGGGGCCGGAGGAGGCGCTGGCCTTCCTCTGTTTGGGCTGTCACGCAGTCCAGGTGGGGACGGCGAGCTTCTCCGACCCCAGCCTCCTCGCCGGCCTCGCGGCCCGGGTCGGCGCCCTGTTGGAGGAGCTCGGCGTCGAGACGCTCGAGGAGTATCGCGGCAGCTTCCAAGTTCCCCAGCCCGCGCCCCTGGCGGCGCGTTCCTGAAGCCGCCATGCGTCTCGATCGCCTCACCCCCGCCCATGTACGGCGCGCCGTGGCGATCTACATGCAACACGCATGGCCCCCCGGCTCGGCGCGCAAGCCGCTGGTCGATCCGCACCGTTTGGATGGTTGCGAGACCCTCGAGGAGGTACTCGGGGTCTTCCGCGGGCCTGGATCGGGCGAGGCGAGCGGCTCGGCGCGACGCTACACGCTCCAGCTCGGCAACCACCGTTACCTCTTCATGAAACTCGTCATCCAGGAGTACCTGGTCGGCGAGGAGTACTTCTTCTCGGTCGACACCCACGACGAGTTCAAGATCACCGAACAGATGCCGGACTACGCCGGCTGGCTGGAGCTGCGCCGCTTCAACGCCACCCTCAAGCACTGCATCGAAGCCGACTGGCAGGCCGCCGGATTGCCGACCCACGAGGCCCTGCGCACCCTGATGGAGGGGCTGGCCCAGGTGGAGACGCAGGGGGCCGAGGAGGGACGCCTCTTGGTCGCCGACGACGAGCGGGACGTCGCCCGGGGGGTGGCCGCGGTCCTCTCGGCCCGAGGCTACCAGGTCGAGACCGCCTTCAACGGGCTGGAGGTGCTCGAGCGCATGGCGCGCCCCCCGAGCATCGACCTCCTGGTGCTCGACTACTCCATGCCGGAGATGGACGGAGAGGAGGTCATGGCCCGTCTGCGGGCCCAGGAGGCCTTTGCGGAGCTGCCCATTCTCCTGGCGACCGCCACCGACATCGACCTTTCGACCCTCTCCCGGGCGACGGGGCTCCTGCGCAAGCCCTACCTGGTAGCGGCCCTCTACCGCATGATCCGGGAGTTGCTGGCGGAGAAGCGCAAGGGGTCGAATCCCAGGGAGTGAGGCCCCCCGCCTTGGCAGGGGGCCCCCCGTGGCCTTTAATGGTCCGCCCTCAAACTCCGGGAGGACCGGTCTCGCAGGGGGAAGACAAGGACGCGAATGGACTGGAACGAACTCACCGACACTCTGGGAGCCTTTGGCGAGCGCGTCGGCAAGGGCCTCAAGCGCTTGTTCGGCTCGGAGAACGAGCGCATGGTGCGCGGGATGGTTCCCCTGGTGCGCAGCATCAACGAGCTGGAACCCTGGGCCGAGGGCCTCGACCAGGCCGCGATGCAGGCCAAGATGGGGGAGCTACGCGAGGCGATCGCGGCCGGGAAGATGACCCTGGACGACGCCCTGCCCGAGGTCTTTGCCATGACCCGGGTCGCCTCCCAGCGCACCCTGGGGATGCGCCACTACGACGTGCAGCTCGTCGGAGGCATCGTGCTTCACCAGGGCAAGATCGCCGAGATGATGACCGGGGAGGGCAAGACTCTGGTGGCGACCCTGCCGCTCGTGCTGAACGCCCTCGCCCAGCGCAAGTGCTACCTGGTGACGGTCAACGACTACCTGGCCCAGCGGGACGCCAACTGGATGCGCCCCGTCTTCGAGTACATGGGTCTCACCGTGGGAGCGATCCAGGCCTCGATGAGCCCCTGGGATCGCAAGCCGATCTACGCCTGCGACATCGTCTACAGCACCAACAACGAACTGGGTTTCGACTACCTGCGGGACAACATGAAGACCCGCCGGGAGGAGCAAGTCCAGACCGACCTCTTCTACGCGATCGTCGACGAGGTCGACTCGGTCCTGATCGATGAGGCGCGGACCCCGCTGATCATCTCCGGGCCCGCGGAGCAGCACGTGGGCAAGTACCACGAGGCCGACGCCGTCGTGCGCCAGCTCGAACGCGACGTGCACTACGAGGTCAAGGAGAAAGAGAAGAGCGCCTCCCTGACCGAGGAGGGGATCCTGCGGGCCCAGGAGATCCTGGGCATCGAGTCCTTCTATCACCCGGGCTTCGAGGATTGGCCGCACTACCTCGAGAACGCCATCCGTGCCCACGAGATCTACCACCTCGACAAGGAGTACGTCGTCGAGGAGGTGAACGACGAGCGTCGCGGCACCAAAGGCCTCGAGGTCGTCATCGTCGACGAGTTCACCGGTCGCAAGATGCACGGGCGGCGCTGGTCGGACGGACTGCACCAGGCGGTCGAGGTCAAGGAGGGACTCGAGCCCAAGCAGGAGACCCAGACCCTGGCGACGATCACCTTCCAGAACTACTTCCGTATGTTCGAGAAGCTCTCCGGCATGACCGGGACGGCCCTCACCGAGGCGGGAGAGTTCCACAAGATCTACAACCTGGACGTGGTCTCGATCCCGACCAACAAGCCCATCGCCCGCATCGATGGTCCGGATATCGTCTACCGCACCGAGGACGAGAAGTGGAAGGCGATCGTCGATGAGATCGAGCGCTTGCACGAGAAGGGCCAGCCGGTGCTCGTCGGCACCGCCTCGGTCGAGAACTCCGAGAAGGTCTCCAAGCTGTTGCGCAAGGCGAAGATTCCGCACTCGGTGCTCAACGCCAAGAACAGCGAGACGGAGAAGAACGCCCGCGAGGCGGTCATCGTCGCCAAGGCCGGCGAACGGGGAGCGGTGACCGTGGCCACCAACATGGCCGGCCGGGGGACCGACATCAAACTCGGCGGCAACTTCGAACACCGCTTGGCGGAGGCCCTGGAAGCGCGCGGGCTGACCGAGGGCGACATCGAGCACCTCGAGGAGATCGATGCCGTACGCGAGGAGGTGCGCGCCCAGTGTGAGCGGGACGAAAAGGAGGTGCTGGCTCTAGGCGGCCTCTACGTGCTCGGGACCGAACGCCACGAGGCGCGACGCATCGACAACCAACTGCGCGGCCGCTCAGGCCGTCAGGGGGATGCGGGCGAGAGTCGCTTCTTCCTCTCGCTGCAGGATCCCTTGATGCGCATCTTCTATCGCGACTGGGTGACCAACGCGATGGAGAAGCTCGGCATGAGCGAGGGGCAGGCCATCGAGTCCAAGATGGTCACGCGCGCCATCGCCAAGGCGCAGCACAAGGTCGAGGATCGCAACTTCGAGATCCGCAAATCCCTCCTCGAGTACGACGAGGTGATGAACACCCAGCGCAAGACCATCTACGGTGTGCGCCAGGCGGTGCTCGAGGGAGAACTCATGGTCTCCGAGGGCTTGTCGCGGGTGCAACAGATGATGCACAACGTCGCCGAGCGCCAGGCGGGTGTCTACGCCGAGGACCCCGAGGGATTCCGCGAGTGGTTTCACCGCACCTTCGGCTTCGAACTCGACCCCAAGGCGGCCGAGCAGGCCACCGAACGCGAAGAGCGCGAACGGGACATCACCGCGGTGATCGAGGCTCTCGATGCGCGTTACGAGGAGCGGAAAGCGGAGTTGGGAGAGGAACTCTCCCAGCGCGTCGAGCAGTACCTGCTCCTGAACGCGATCGACGGCAAGTGGAAGGATCACCTCTACGCGATCGATGCACTCAAGACCGGGATCGGCCTGCGCGGTTACGGTCAGCAGGATCCCAAGACGATCTACAAGCAGGAGGGCACCCAGCTCTTCCACGAGCAGCTCCTGCCCGCCATCGAGAACGAAGTCGCCAGCCTGATCCTGCGCATCGAGGTGCGTCGCCCGGAGGAGCAGCAGGACGAGCAGGCCCAGGGCGAAGGCGCCGCCCTGGCGCCCAAGGGCATGGTCTCGGGAGGCGGAGCCCGCGCGGGAGCACCCGCGGGAAGGACGCCGACCGCAGCCCAGGCCGCCGCCGCCCGCCGGGCCTACAACCGGCAGATGGCCCAGCGTGCCATGCGCCGCCAGGTGCCCGCCAGCGGGGCCTTCGACCTGGTGCGGCGGCAGCGGGCGGCCGCCCCCCCCGCGGAGGCACCCGACTTCAGCGGCGTGGGCCGCAACGACCCCTGTCCCTGCGGCAGCGGGAAAAAGTTCAAGAAGTGCCACGGCGCCTCGTAGCCGAGATGGAGGGCGGGAGCTATCGCCGAAGAGATGGGCCCGAAACCGATGGCTAGCTCCCCGGCAGATGTGGGGCCGATCGACAGGGATCCCAATCCCGGGGCCTGGATGGCCCTGCTCTACCTCCTCTACGACCTGATCTGGGTCCTGGCGATCACCGCCAGTTCGCCCTGGTGGGTCACCCGGGGGATCCTCGACCTGGGATTCCGGCGTATGGTTCGCCAGCGCCTGACC
>JALWOP010000102.1 GCA_027083445.1 Planctomycetota bacterium
GCTCCACCCCTGCCCTGGAAGAATGCACCCCCTCCCCGGGCCGAAAGATGCTGGAGAACCCGAGGGAATCTCAACCTGCTCCAGCGCCCGCGCCGATCCAGGGGGAGTCCCCCTAGCCGCTACCCCGTGTCCCTCGAAACCTTCATCGCCCGCCAGCCCATCTTCGATGCCGACCTCGTGGTGCAAGGCTACGAGCTCCTGCACCGATCGGGCTGGACCGACGCCTTTGACGGACGGGATCCGGACCAGGCCACGGTCGAGCTCCTGAACGGCAGCCTGCTCGTGAACCACCTGCCGGATCTGACCGACGGCAAGCCCGGCTACATCAACGTGCCGCGCAACCTACTCGTGCTCGATTTCCTCGAGTTGCTCCCCTCTCAACTGACGGTGATCGAGGTCCTCGAGACCGTTCAGCCCGAGCCGGCCGTGGTGGCTGCCCTACGCCGGCTGCGCGCCAGCGGGTACACCATCGCCCTCGACGATTTCGTCGACGCCCCAGGCTATGACCGCCTCGTGCAACTCGCGGACATCATCAAGGTCGACTTCATGGCCAGCGACCGGAGCGAGCGGGCGGCGATCATCGAGCGCTACGGGAGGGAGGGGCTGACCTTCCTGGCGGAGAAGGTAGAGAACCCCGAGGATTTCGAGGAGGCGCGCGACCTCGGCTACACCCTCTTTCAGGGTTACTTCTTCTGCAAGCCCGAGACGACCTCTCGGCGGGACCTGCCCCGCAGCAAGGCCCAGTACGTGCGCTTCCTGCGCGAGGTCATGCGTCCGGAGCTGAACCTGGAGCGCCTCGAGTCGATCATCAAGGGGGAGATGTCCCTCGCCGCCAAGCTCCTGCGCTACTTGAACTCCGCTCGCTTCGGCCTCAAGGACGAGATCCACTCGATCCGCCAGGCGCTCATCCATCTTGGAGAGCGTCCCCTGCGTCGCTGGGGAACCCTGATGGCCATGGCGGGTATCGGGGAGGACAAGCCGGTCGAGCTGGTGCGGACCTGCATGGTGCGGGCTCGCTTCTGCGAAACCCTGGCCGACGAGACCGAGTTCGACGTCGAGGCCCTCGATCTCTTCCTGACCGGGATGTTCTCCGCCATCGACGCCCTGATGGACCAGCCCCTGGAGGAGGCCCTGGGCGGGATCGGCCTGGAGCGCCGCATCGGCTCCGCGATTCGTGGTGACGGCTCGCCCCTCTCGCGCGCCTTCGGCCTGGTCCTCGCCTGCGAGCAGGGCGATCTGCCGGTCTACTCCCTGATCGCCGACGAGCTCGACCTCTCACCCAGGCGCGTCGCAGATCTCTATGCCGAGGCCGTCTTCTGGGCCGATCGCCTCTTCGCCGAAGACATGGCCGCCTGAGCAGGGGCCCTATGAGCCCACGAGGGCCGCGGCGAGGGCGTCGTCGACCGTCTCCAACCAATCCACCTCGAGGCCCCTGCGCACCGGAGCGGGGATCTCGCTGAAGTCCGCCCGGTTGCGCGCGGGCAAGAGAACGCGCCGGATGCCGGCCGCACGGGCGGCCAAGACCTTCTCGCGGATCCCCCCCACGGGCAGAACCAGCCCGCGCAGGCTCACCTCGCCGGTCATGGCGACGGTGTGCCTTACGCGTCGTCCGGTCAGGAGCGAGACCAGAGCGACGAAGAGCGCCACCCCGGCCGAGGGTCCATCCTTGGGAACGGCACCGGCCGGCAGGTGAACGTGCAGGTCGCTCTGACGGAACAGCTCCGGGTCGAGCCCCAGGTCCCGCGAGCGCACGAGTGTGAGAGCCGTGCGTGCACTCTCCTTCATCACATCCCCAAGCTGGCCGGTGAGCAGAAGCTCGCCACTGCCGGGCATGCGCGCTGCCTCGATGAAAAGAATCTCTCCTCCCACCGGGGTCCAGGCCAGACCCGTCGCCACACCGGGACGAGAGGTGCGTAGAGCCACCTCGCTCTCGAAGCGCCGCGGCCCGAGGATCTCTCGCACGGCCGACCCATCGACCACCAAAGGCTTGCGGCGACGCCCCCGCGCAAAGAGCACCGCCGCGTGGCGGCAGACGGCGCCGATGCGCTGTTCGAGGGCCCGCACTCCTGCCTCACGGGTGTAGTAGCGGGTGATCTCGCGCAGAGCGCTCTTGTGAATGCGGCAGCGCTCCTTCGCCAGGCCGCACGCTTCGAGCTGCCGGCGCACGAGGTAGCGCCTGGCGATCTCGACCTTCTCCTCCTCGGTGTAGCCGGGTAGACGCAGCACCTCGAGTCGGTCATGCAGAGCGGGCTGAAGCGTGTCCAGGACGTTGGCCGTGGCGATGAAGAGCACACCCGAGAGATCGAAGGGGACACCGAGGTAGTTGTCGACGAAGGTGTGATTCTGGGCGGGATCGAGCACCTCGAGGAGCGCCGAGGAGGGATCGCCGTGGAAGCCCATCTGGCCCAGCTTGTCGAGTTCGTCGAGCAGAAAGACCGGGTTGCGTGTCTTGGCCCGCCGCAGCCCATCGAGGATGCGCCCCGGCATGGCGCCGATGTAGGTTCGCCGATGTCCGCGAATCTCGCCCTCGTCACTGACCCCGCCCAGGCTGACGCGCACGAACTCGCGTCCCATGGCACGCGCCACGCTGCGGCCGAGGGAGGTCTTGCCCACCCCGGGAGGACCGACCAGGCAGAGGGCGCGGCCGGACCCCGAGGGGTTCAACTTACGCACCGCCAGAAACTCGAGGATACGGCGCTTGACCCGCTGGAGACCGTAGTGGTCCTCGTCGAGGATCGTCTCCGCCCGTTTGAGATCGTGGTTGTCGCTGCTCTGGCGGTTCCAGGGCAACTCGGTGAACAGTTCGAGCCAGGTCCGGAGCATCGAGTACTCGGCGGCCTGCTCGGGGGTGCGCTGCAAGCGCCGCAGCTCCTTGCGCGCCTCCCGCTCCGCCTCGGGAGGCAGCTCGAGGGAGTCGATCTTCTCGGCTAGCTCGCCGAGCTCCTCGGCCACCCCTCCCTCTTCGCCCAGCTCCCGCTGGATCGTCCGCAACTGCTCCCGCAGGAAGTATTCGCGCTGGGCCTTGTCCAGCGCCCCCTTGGTCTCCTGGCGAATCTTGTGGGAGAGGCGCAGCACCTCCGCCCACTCGCCGAGCAGGTGATTCAACCGATCGAGGCGCGTCTCGAGGTTGCGGGTCTCGAGCAGCTCCTGTTTGTCCGCCGGCGAGACGTCGACGAAGGTCGAGACCATGTCGGCCAGCATGGCCGGCGATTCGATGGCACGCACCGCCTGGGCCATCTCCTCGGGAGCGCCCGGCGCCAGCTCGAGCACCTCTTGGGCGCGCTGCTTGAGCGCGACGAACTGGGCCCCGATGCGACGTCCCCCCTCCTTGGGGGGCGGAATCGTCCGCACCCGGGCGAGGATGTAGGGTTCGAAGCGGAGGAACTCGATCACCTCGAAGCGACCGTCCCCCTGGCAAATCGCGTGGTGCTGACCATCGGGGGTCTGCCAGTAGCGCACGATCTGGGCCAGAGTCCCCACCCGGTAGAGGTCCGCTTCGCCCGGGGCGTCGAGGCCCTCGTCCCGCTGCAGGAGCAGCCCCACGGGGCGGGATTCCTCGACCGCGGCGCGAACCGCCAGCACCGAGGTCTCCCGGCCGATCATCAGGGGCAGCACGACCCCGGGGAAGAGGACCATGTTGCGGACGGGAATGATCGCGACCACGAGCTCGTCCGGGGCAGCCTTGGGCGAGCGGACGGTCTTGCGGCGAGCGCGTTTCTTGGCCATGGGGCGCGGAGTATGGACCCCCTTCGAGCCGGGCTCAAGCCGGTGGTGCCGGCTCCCGTGCCACGACCTTCGGGCGCGGCCGGATCCCCCATCGCCCTCTCCCCCAGATGGCGGGCCGTACCAGGGGATTACCGCCCGGGGGAAGCACGGAGAGCCCGGGACCACTACGCTAGGCGTCCCCGCGCTCCTTCGTCCGCATCCTTTCCCCATGCCCTCGCTACGACTTCCCCACGCCCCGCGTCGGTTCCTCCACGCGCTCTACGCACAGGTTCGGAATCCAGCCCTCGCCCTGGGCCTCGCCCTGGCGATCACCCTACCCCTGGGGGCTTGCCGTGACCGTTCCGGCGAGGGCCCGCTCCAGCCGCTCGCCTTCAGCGCCATCCCCGACGCCAACCAGTCCGATCTCACCCAGAAGTACGACAAGATCGCCGACTATCTGTCTGCTGAGCTCGGCGTACCGGTCGAGTACAAACCCGCCTCGAGCTACGGCGCCTCGGTCGAGGCGTTCAAGGCGGGCGACGTGCAGCTCGCCTGGTTCGGCGGCGTCACGGGAGTGCAAGCCCGCTGGGCCGTGCCGGGCGCCCGCGCCATCGCCCAGGGACGGGTCGACCCCCGCTTCTACTCCTACTTCATCGCCAACCGTTCCACCGGTATCGAGCGCACCGAGGAGTTCCCCTTTGCCCTGGAGGGGCACACCTTCACCTTCGGCTCCGAGGGCTCCACCTCGGGTCGGGTGATGCCCGAGTACTTCGTGCGCAAGTTCACCGGCAAGACCCCCGAGGAGTTCTTCGGCCACCCCAATCGCTTCTCGGGAGCCCACGATTTGACCGCGCTCCAGGTCCAGGATGGAACGGTCGACGCCGGGGCGCTGAGCTACAAGAAGTACGACTCCATGGTGGCGGCGGGAGAGATCGATCCCGAGGTCTGCCGCGTGATCTGGGTCACCCCCCGCTACCCCGACTACAACTGGACGGCCCATCCCCTGCTCGAGGAGCGCTACGGCAAGGGATTCACCGACCGGCTCCAGGCTGCCCTGGTCGGTATCGAGGATCCCGAGCTCTTGAACGCGCTCCTGCGGCCCGAGGGGCTGATCCCCGCCAGCAACGAGGATTTCGCCCCCCTGGAGGAGACGATGCGCAACATCGGCTTCGCCCGGAACTGACCCACTCCAGCTCGAGCGGATCGTGACCGCATCCTTCAGTTTCCACGCCGCCACCGTGCGCTACGACGGTCGCGCCGCCCTGGGTCCGATCGATCTCTCGATCGCCCCGGGGGAGCAGGTAGCGATCATCGGCCCCAGTGGCGCGGGCAAGACGAGTCTCCTGCGCCTCATGAATGGCTCCCTGCGCCCCTCCTCGGGGGAGGTGCGCCTCGGCGGGCGCGACCTGGCCCGACTGCACCGCCGCGAGCTGCGTTCCCTGCGATCGCGCATCGGCTTCGTCCACCAGAGCCACGCCCTGGTACCGATCCTGCGCGCCGGGCAGAACGTGATCGGAGGAATCCTCGGGCAGCGTGGTCTGTGCGCTGCGGCCCGGGCCCTCCTGTGGCCCAGGCGGGAGGATCTCGAGGAGGCGCACGCCCTCTTGGAGCGGGTCGGGATCGGGGAGAAACTGTTCCAACGCACCGACACCCTTTCGGGGGGACAGCAGCAGAGGGTCGCCATCGCCCGCGCCCTCTTCCAGCGACCGATGGCCCTCTTGGCAGACGAGCCGGTAGCCTCGGTCGACCCCGCCCGGGGGCGGGCCCTGCTCGAACTGATGATCTCCCTGGCACGGGAACGCGAGCTCACCCTGGTCACCAGCCTGCACGACATCGACCTGGCCTGCAGCCTTTTCCCCCGGCTCGTGGGCCTGCGCCAAGGCCGTATCGCCTTCGATGCACCGCGGTCCGAGATCCCCCCCGAGAGCCTGCGCGAACTCTATGACCTGCAGGGGCTGCGAGGAGGTGAGGTTGGTTAGGCGACCCAGACCCCTGGGACCGCGCGGGGCAACCGTGCTTTTGCTCCTGGCCGCAGGCCTCGGCTCCACCCTGGCCCTGGGCCTCACGCCGAGCGGCCTCCTGCCCGGCGAAGGGGGTCTGCGGGTGGCCGGGCGTTTCCTCCTCGCCGCCCTACACCCCGCGCTCGACTATCCGGACGGCCCGCACCCGGACTGGATTCCCTTCGGCCTCAAGGTGGCCCAGGCCCTCTGGCGCACCGTGGCCTTCGCCGTGGCCGGGATGAGCCTGGCCCTCTTGATCGGCCTGCCCCTGGGCCTTCTCGCCTCGCAGGTGTGGTGGCGTGAGGAGTGTTTGGGTGGTGGGATCCTTTGCGCCATCGGGCGTCCCCTGCTCGTCACCGTTCGCATCCTGATCGCCCTCATGCGCTCGGTGCACGAGTTGCTCTGGGCGGTCCTGTTCCTGGCAGCCTTTGGATTGAACACCTTCGCCGCCGTCGTCGCCATCGCGATCCCCTACGGCGGCACCCTGGCCAAGGTCTTCTCGGAGATGCTCGACGAGGCCCCCCGGGATACGGTGGGAGCCCTGCGCGACCTGGGCGCCGCGCCCCTCTCGGCCGTTCTGTTCGGTCTCCTGCCCCGCGCCCTGCCCGACCTGTGGGCTTACACCTTCTACCGCTTCGAGTGCTCCCTGCGCTCCTCGGCCGTGCTCGGTTTCTTCGGCTACCCGACCCTGGGCTATCACCTGGAGCTCGCCTTCCGTGACGCCCACTTCCGGGAGGTTTGGACCTACGTCTATGCCCTGATCGCCCTGGTGCTCCTGCTCGAGGCGTGGAGTGCCGCCCTGCGCCGGAGGGTGGTCGCTTGACGAGCCGGGCCGAGACGATTCGCGCCCTGCGCCGCGAGGCCCGGGTGGATTGGGTCCTACGAGGCTCGCTCCTGGCCCTCTCGGCCTTGACCCTCTTGGTTTGGGCTTCGGGAGAGATCGAGGTCGGTGAGCTCTTCACCCCAAGGCGCCTCGCCAACCTGCGTCGCTTCCTCACGGTCGAGGCCGTCCCCTACCCCATGCGCGGCGGCCACGCCGACTGGGCGACCCTGCGCGCCTTCATCGCCGGGGTCTGGAACGGCGGAGGCGCACAGGCCACCGCGGCGACCCTCTGGATCGCCGTCTCGGCCATCGTCCTCGCCGCCCTGGCGGGCACGATCTTCTCCGTCCCCGCGGCCCGCACCCTGGCGGTGGCCGACCCCTATCTGCTCGGCCCTTCCGAGCGCGCCGGAGCTTGGGGTCTGGTGCGCCTCGCAACCCGTCTGGGCTGTGCCTTCCTGCGGGCGGTCCCCGAGTACATCCTGGCCTTCTTCCTGGTGCAGCTTCTACCCTTGGGAGCCTGGCCTGCGGTCCTGGCCCTCGCCATCCACAACGGCGGCATCCTGGGGCGGCTCTACGGTGATACCCTCGAGAATCTGCCTCCCGAGCCCCTACGCGCCCTCTGCATGCTCGGCGCACCGCGGCGCTCCCTGGCCCTGCTGGCGGCCATGCCCCAGGCCCTGCCCCGCTTCCTGCTCTATTTCTTCTATCGCTTCGAAACCTGCGTCCGGGAAGCTACCGTGCTGGGCATGCTCGGCATCGCCTCCCTGGGTCACGAAATCGTCGAAGCGCGGGCGCGCAACTTCTACGACCAACTCCTCCTGCTCGTCGCCTTCGGCGCCGGCATCGTGCTCGCCGGTGACCTGCTCTCCCATCTGGCCCGCGCTTGGGTGCGGCGTGCCCGCTGATCGTGCCCCTCGACCCTGCCCGTGAGTGACCCCCTGC
>JALWOP010000103.1 GCA_027083445.1 Planctomycetota bacterium
GGTCGCCGCCAAGACCAGCGACGTCGCCGGCGACGGAACGACCACCGCGACCCTGCTCACCTCCGCCATCTTCAGCGGCGGATTGAAGGCGATCACCGCCGGTGCCGCTCCGGTACGCATCAATCAGGCCCTCTCCGATGGGGCCCGGGCGGTCGAGAGCGAGCTCGAGCGCATGGCCAACCCCATCCGGGAGGATGTCGAAGTGCGCCAGATCGCCACGATCTCCGCCAACAACGACCCCGAGGTGGGCAAGCTGATCGCCGATGCCATGAAAAAGGTCGGGCGCGACGGCGTCATCACCGTCGAGGACGGCAAGACCCTCGATACCGAGGTCGACGTGGTCGAGGGCATGCAGTTCGACCGCGGTTTCCTCTCGCCGCACTTCATCACCGACCCCCGTGAGATGCAGTGCTCTTTCGAGAAGCCCCTCATCCTGATCCACGAGGGCAAGATCTCGAACGTGCAGCAACTGCTGCCCCTCCTGGAGAAGACCAAGGATCGCGGTCAGCTCCTGATCATCGCCGAGGATGTCGAGAGCGAAGCCTTGGCTACGCTCGTCGTCAACAAGATGCGCGGCATCCTGAACGTCTGCGCGGTGAAGGCCCCCGGCTACGGTGATCGCCGCAAGCAGATGCTGATCGACATCGCCACCCTGACCGGAGGCACGGCGATCATGAAGGACATCGGCATCGAGCTGGACCAGGTCGAGCTGAGCCATCTGGGGCACGCCCGCAAGGTGACGATCACCTCGGACGCGACGACGATCATCGGCGGCAAGGGTGAACGCGCGGCGATCGAAGCGCGTGTCGCCCAGATCCGGCGCGAGATCGAGACCACGACCTCCGACTACGATCGCGAGAAGCTTCAGGAGCGTCTGGCAAAGCTGACCGGGGGGATCGCCCAAATCAACGTGGGCGGCGCCACCGACACCGAGGTCAAGGAGCGCAAGGCGCTGATCGAAGACGCCCTCCACGCGACCCGCGCGGCGGTCGCCGAGGGAACCCTGCCCGGCGGCGGCACCGCCCTTCTGCGCGCACGTCACGTGCTCGATAGTCTGCGCTTGCAGGACGACGAGGACTACAACATCGGCCTGGAGATCCTGCACGACGCTCTGGCAGCGCCCATCGAGACGATCGCCGAAAACGCCGGCTTCGACGGCCCGGTCGTCGCCCACCGGGTGATGCGCGAGCGCAAGAAGAGCTGGGGTTTCGATGCCCTGAAGGGCGAGTACGGAGACATGATCGAGATGGGCATCGTCGACCCCGCCAAGGTCACCAAGTCGGCCCTGATGAATGCGGTCAGCGTCGCCTCCCTGCTTTTGACCACGGATGCCCTGATCGCCGACAAGCCCGAGAAGAAGAAAGCGCCCGCCGGTGGTGACGAGATGGGCGACATGGGTGACATGGGAATGGGCGGAGGCATGGGCTTCTAGCCCCCCCGCGACAGCCCCTCACATCCTCCTCACGAACCGAACAACCGCACAACCCGAAACGAACCGATCCGATGGCCAAGCAAATCATGTTCGACGACGCCGCCCGCGAGAAGATGCGTAGCGGTATCGAGAAGCTCGCGCGCACGGTGCGCGTCACCCTCGGCCCCGCGGGCCGCAACGTCATCCTGCAGAAGTCCTTCGGTGGGCCGCACGTCACCAAGGATGGTGTCTCGGTCGCCAAGGAGATCGAGCTCGAGGATCCCTTCGAGAACATGGGCGCCAAGCTCGTGCTCGAGGTCGCCAACAAGACCAACGATGTAGCCGGCGACGGCACGACCACCGCCACGGTGCTCGGCTCGGCCATCTACAGCGAGGGCCTGCGCTACGTGGCGAGCGGCGTCTCCACCATCGGCCTGCGCGCGGGTATCGACAAGGCGGTCGAGCATGCCGTCGAGGCGATTGCCCAGCAGTCCCACAAGGTACGTTCCAAGGAGGACAAGGCCGCGGTGGCCACCATCTCGGCCAACAACGATCCCGAGATCGGAGCCATCATCGCCGAGGCCTTCGAAAAGGTCGGGGACCAGGGCGTCATCACCGTCGAGGAGAACAAGGCGGTCGATACCGAGCTCGAAGTGGTCGAGGGGATGGAGTTCGACAAGGGCTACCTCTCCCCCTACTTCGCGACCGATCTCTCCAAACTGGTTTGCGAACTCGAGAACCCGAGCATCTTCATCTGCAACCAGAAGATCTCCAACGTGCGCGAGTTGGTGCCCGCCCTGGAGGCCGCGCTGCAGGTCGGAGGCCCGCTCCTGATCATCGCCGAGGACATCGAGGGTGAAGCCCTGGCCGCCCTGGTGATCAACAAGCTCAAGGGCATCCTGAACGTCTGCGCCGTCAAGGCACCCGGCTTCGGCGAGCGTCGCAAGGCTTACCTCGAGGACATCGCCGTCCTGACCGGGGGTACCAGCCTCTCCGAGGAGCTCGGCGTCCCGCTGGACAAGGTCACCGCGGACTACTTCGGCAGTGCGGCCCGGGTCCTGGTCACCAAGGACAGCACGACCATCGTCAAGGGCTCCGGCAGCCCCAAGGCGATCAAGGAGCGCTGCGCCCAGATCCGCACCCAGATCGAAAAGACCACCTCGGACTACGACCGGGAGAAGCTCCAGGAGCGCCTGGCCAAGCTCTCCGGCGGAGTGGCCCTGATCAAGGTCGGCGGAGAGACCGAGGCCGAGATGAAGCAGACCAAGGACCGCGTCGAGGATGCGCTCAATGCGACCCGCGCCGCGATCGAGGAGGGCATCGTCGCCGGTGGCGGAGTGGCCCTCCTGCGGGCGGCCGACGCCGTGGCCGAGGGACGTTACAAGGGTGACGAGAAGTTCGGCGCCCTGATCGTCGAACGCGCCCTCGAGGAGCCCCTGCGCTGGATCGCACTGAACGCCGGCGAGGACGGCTCGGTCGTGGCCGAGACCGTGCGTGAGAAGTCCAAGAACACCGGCTACAACGCTCTCACCGGTGAGTACGTGGACATGTTCAAGGCGGGGGTGATCGACCCGGCGAAGGTGGTGCGTTCGGCCCTGCAAAACGCCGCCTCGATCGCCGGCCTGCTCTTGACGACCAACTCGATGGTGACCGAGCTCAAGGACGACGACGAAGCCGTCCTCGGCTCGATCGCCTGACCCCGACTCTTTCGCACCGGGTAACCTGGCTCGTGACGGGTGACGGGACGGGGCGTCCCGTCACCCTTCTTCGTCTCCCCCCCCACTCATCGACCCAATGGCGGACAAACGCGACTACTACGATGTCCTGGGAGTCTCCCGGGATGCCGACGAAGGGGAGATCAAAAGGGCTTATCGCCGTCTGGCGATGAAGTACCACCCCGACCGCAATCCGGACGATACGGAGGCGGAGGCGAGGTTCAAGGAAGCCGCCGAGGCCTACGACGTGCTCGGCGACCCCGAGAAGCGCAAGCAGTACGACCAGTTCGGCCACACCGCTTTTGGTCAGGGCGGCGGCCCCCAGTTCTCCAACATGGAGGACATCTTCTCGGCCTTCGGAGACATCTTCGGAGGCGGAGGCGGCGGCGGCGGAATCTTCGGGGACCTCTTCGGGGGTGGTGGAGGCCGCCGCCGCTCGGCGCCCCGCAAGGGGCGCGACCTGAAGATCGTGCTCGACCTCACCCTGGAGGAGATCGATCAGGGGGCCAAGAAGACGGTCGCTCTCAAGCGCGTCGAGCCCTGTAAGAAGTGCAAGGGCAGCGGCTGCGAGCCGGGTACGAGCAAGGAGACCTGCCCGACCTGCGGCGGTGCGGGGCAGGTCACGCGCAACGCGGGTTTCTTCTCGATGGCGAGCACCTGCTCGACCTGTCGCGGAACCGGCGAGGTGATCCCCTCTCCCTGCAAGGCCTGCCGGGGAAGCGGCGGGGTGCAGGAGCGCAGGGAGATCGAGATCGACATCCCGGCGGGGATCGAGGAGGGTATGCGCCTGCGGGTGGCCGGTGAAGGCGACGCCGGTCCTCCCGGCGGACAGCGTGGGGATCTGTACGTCATCATCCGTGAAAAGGAGCACAAGGTCTTCCAGCGCTCGGGCCCCGACGTCCTGACCGAGGTCCCCTTCAACTTCTCCCAGCTCGCCCTCGGCGACCGGGTCGAAGTCCCGACCCTGCGCGGTCGGGTCGAGATGACCGTTCCTCCGGGAACCCAGAGCGGCAAGGTCTTCCGCCTGCGGGGTCAGGGCCTGCCACGACTGAACGGAGGTGGGCGAGGCGATCAACTCGTGCGCGTCTACGTCGATGTCCCGACCAAGCTGACCGACCGCCAGAAGGAACTCCTGCGGGAGTTCGGTGAGATCGAGGCGCACAAGGGCGGCAAGAAGTCGTTCTTCGAACGCGTCATGGACCGTTTCTCCTGAGAACCATGGGCAAGAAGAAGCGCAAGCACGACGAGCCGGCAGCGGCTGAAACGATCCCCGAGACTCCTCCCCAGGACCCCCAGGGGGATTCCGAAGAGGCATCGAGCGGCCGAGAGGACCTGGAGCGTGAGCGGGACGAGTACCTGGCCAACTGGCAGAGGGCTCGGGCCGACTTCCAGAACCTGCGGCGCCGAACCCTCGAGGAGATCGAGGCTGCCGTTTCCCGGGAGCGCTCGACCCTGCTCGAGGAGACGCTGACGGTGCTCGACTACCTGGACATGGCCCTGGCCTCGCCCTGCAAGAGCAGCGACGCCCAAAACCTCCAACGCGGTGTCGAGATGACCCGCGACCAGCTCTGGTCGCTCCTGGAGCGCCAAGCGGTCGCGCCCATCTCCACCGATGGCCGTTTCGATCCGGCTCTCCACCAGGCGGTCTCCACGGTGGAGACCACGGAGTGTGAACCTGGATCGGTGGTCGACGTGGTGCGTAAGGGTTACACGATCGGAGACCGGGTCCTGCGTCACGCCCAGGTCCGGGTCGCCGCCGCACCCAAGGAGGCTGCCCCCGAGGAGGCCTCCGCCGGGGAGGCGGACGAGGGGCGCGAGGTAGGAACGGAGAGCGGCAGCGAAGCAGCGGAAGAAGCCTGATGCCGACCTACGACTACACCTGCCAGGCCTGCGGCAAGCACCTGGAGCTCTTCCAGTCGATGTCCGAGCGCCCCAAGCGCAAGTGTCCCGCCTGTGGCGCTCTCAAGCTCAAGCGTCACATCGGAACGGGGGCCGGATTCGTCTTCAAGGGCTCGGGGTTCTACCTGACCGACTACCGCTCCGACTCCTACAAGGCGGATGAGAAGCAGGCCAAGGGCGAATCCGCGAGCGGTGCCGGAGATTCCGCCGGCTCCAAGGAGAAAGCCAAGGAGCAGGGCGCATCCAAGTCGAAAGACACCAAGCCGGCGAAGGAAAAGGCATCCAAGAAAAAGGGCCCCGGCGACTGACCCGGCGACTGACCCGGCCTTGCACCGGCCCCAGGGGCCTCGGCCAGGGGGTCTCCCCAACCAGCTCCGAGCCAAAGCCCCCGAGGGGTACTCCCCTTAGGGCACGAAGGTGATGCGGTAGGCGTCGGTCAGGCCGAAGCCGGCGGGGCTGGCGGGGTCGCTGTACCAGGCCTGGACGATGCGGGTCAGGCCCGCTTTCCAAGGGGCGGGGCCGTGGGCCAGTTGGCCCTCGGTCATGTCGACCGCGACCGTGCCGTAGCCGTTCTCGTCGAGCTGCACCGGGTCGCCGATCGGGATCAGGCCGTGGATGCCGCCCGAGACGCAGAGCACGCCGCTGCCCATGGGGCGCTGCACCTCGCTTGTTCCGTAGAAGAAGAAGGCCGGCTCCCCGGGAACGCCATCCTCGATGCTGATGTTGAGGTCGTTGTTGCCGACGCTGATGGGACCGTCGAGTTCGAGGCTGGCCGCCTTACCGGTGGAGTTGGGCGCCGACCAGCAGATGCGCTCCCCGTCCCCGGCAAAGCCCTTGAAGATGCGCACCCGACCGGCGAGCAGTCCCCCGGCTCGGAAATAGTGATCGTTCCCGTGCGCCCACTCCGAAATGCCGTCCCCATCCATGTCCCCCATCAAGGCACCCTGCCAGCCGGGGTACTCGCGCCAAAGCATCGTGCCGGTACGACCGGAGAAGACCGCCGTATTTCCGTTCGCCGCCATATTGATATCTGGGTAATACGTGTCAAAGGTCCTCCACCCACGGGTCAAGAGATCTCCGACTCCATCCCCGTTGACATCCTGGCCCCCATCCAGCCACCAGAAGGGACAGCCTGCCGGGGATTTCTCGTGAGAGACCGGACCGAGAATCAACTGCTTCAGGAAGTGGCCGTCCTTGCCGGAAAAGAAGCGGATCCAGCCGCTGCGCTCCGGGTTGCCCGGTACACCGCTACAGAAGTAGTGGAAGACGCCGCTGGCGGCAAAATCACCAATCCCATCCCCATCGAGATCGCCCATCCCGGCCACACCGCGCCCCATGAAAGCCCAGAATCCCTGATCGGGGGGCTCAATGTGATAGAGTTCGTCACCGGTCTTGCCGGAGAAGACAAAGACTCCATATACCGACGGCGCACCCACGACGTAATCGTTGAAGCCGTCCCCGTCGACATCGCCGAGGTTCGCAACGGACATGTCGGCCTCCCCATGGAAATCGCGGGCACGTATCACGTGCCCGTCAGGACCACCGACGATCCAAAGCTCCCCTTCGGACCTCCATCCGGTTGCGAAATCGGTGAATCCATCGCCGTCCACGTCTCCGAGAGGGGCGATATAGTTGCCGAACCACTCTTCCGAGTATTTCGATCCACTGATATAGGTGATCAGGTCACCCGTCCTGCCACTCCAGACCCAGACCTCGCCATCCGCGTTCAGGTAGCCACTCAGTTCGCTGCCAGTGCAGTAATCCGGCACACCGTCACCGTCGAAATCGCCGATACCTTTGACGATCCACCAACCGATTTGGTGGTGGAGTGGGCCGGAGTGCTCTCGAATGATATCCCCACTTGCTCCATCGACGACCAGCACGAACCCACCGTACGGTCCATGGGTATCGGTCCCGACGACGTAATCCAGCGTACCGTCGCCAGTCAAATCCCCCACCGGGGCCACGGAGTTCACTCTGTTCCCACTCACACGGCCCACGACCTCCATCAGTTGCTCCTGGGAGAAGGCCGAGGCAGAAAGCGCCACGAGCGTCACCGCAAACAGACTTCTTCGCATCATCGCTATCCGCATCTTCGTCTACCTCACTACTCCCCGTACATCCGGATCCCGCCACTCACATCGGTGACGAGCAACTTTTTCTCGCCCGTATCCAATGTCGTAAGAGCGACTCCCTGGCAGGCACCCGGCGTTTGGACCAGACCCCAATCCACCAAGATGTTCCCTCCCAGCACTTGCTTGGGATCGAACTGCAACACTTGGAAGCCTGCCCTGCGCTGAGCCAAGTAGAGGGGGGTGTATCAGTAGCGGTGTAA
Organism: Planctomycetota bacterium; assembly: GCA_027083445.1. Lineage (GTDB taxonomy): Bacteria > Planctomycetota > UBA1135 > UBA1135 > JALWOP01. Next base: position 7,361 of record JALWOP010000103.1, read on the forward strand.
ATTTGCTGGCTACCTGACCGAGCGGAGGAAGGGCTCTCGCTTTCGAGAGGAGCCCTTTCGGAGCGGTCGGGTGGCGTGGCCGGCCATCTCGGTGTTTCGTGT
>JALWOP010000104.1 GCA_027083445.1 Planctomycetota bacterium
AACGCGAGATGCACGACAAGGCGATCGCCGGTCTACCCGAGGATTGGGACCACGAGTACTTCGGGGACGTGCTCGTGCTGGAGCACAACCAAAAGAAGTGGGCCAAGCGGCTGGGCTTCCAGTTCAAACCGCCCAAGGGATGGACCAGCATCCCGCTCAAGACCGACGAGGGCTGGCTCGTGGCCAAGTACCTCTCGGACAAGAGCTACTTCTACACCGACAAGGACATCGGTTACACGATGGAGCACAAGCCCGAGTTGCTTGTGATCGCCTTCCGCCGGGATACCCCCAAGAAGAAGAAGAAGGTCACCCGCGAGGAGGACAAGCTGGACGGCCTGGATGTGATCAAGGTCACGATCCGAAACCCCTACAAGGACTATGAGGACTTCCTCGACCGCACCTATCAGGGGGGGGGCTGGTTCGTCGACAAGAAAAAGGAGTTCAAGCTGAACGGGCTCGAAGTCACGCGCTACGACATCAAGGTCGAGAAGCTGGCCCGCAGCGGTCCCAAACGCATCACCACCTGGATCTACCATACGGTGGACATCGATTTCGCCATGCAGATCGAGGTGCTCGAAACCGAATACAAGAAGCTCTCCAAGGTGCTGGACCGCTCCTTCAAGTCCTTCACCGAGATCGAACGCAACGGGAACATCCTGCCGACCAACGACGGCGCCGTCAGTTCGATCACCTTCTACACGCGCAAGAAGCTCTCGACCGGCTCCCCCAAGGAACGTCGCACCGTGCGCATGAAGTCCCAACGCGAGATGCACGACAAGGCGATCGCCGGTCTACCCGAGGATTGGGACCACGAGTACTTCGGGGACGTGCTCGTGCTGGAGCACAACCAAAAGAAGTGGGCCAAGCGGCTGGGCGAGCACCTGGAACTCGTCCTGGACTACATCGAGAAGGAGTTCGACTACATCGGTAAGGGCGAATACGCCCGGGCGCCGGTCGTGAGGGTTTGTGACACCGAGGAAGAGGCAGCCGCCTTCGAGCGCGGGGTGGTCTCGGGAACCTCGGGCGGTGCCGTCTGGATCTATCCCGGCAGCGAGATCGTCACCTACAAGGATGACGGGGGCTTCATCGGCTACGAGGTCGAGGACGTCAACCGACGCCTGTTCTACCTCTGGTTGGCCGAGCGGGACGAGGACCTGCTCTCCGCCCTACCCGAGTGGATCTCGATCGGGATCTACGAGTACGTCGGCGGGGCCCGACGCGACGGGCGTAAGCTCGAGTTCCGCGTCGACCAATCCGACTGGGACAACGCGCGCCTCAACCTGGCGCAAGGCAAGGCGACCCCCCTGCGGGATCTCGTGCGCTTCACGCGCGAGGAGTTCCAGTCCGACTCCGCCGGTGCCAGTGCGGAGTCCTATTGGGCCCACCGGGCGGAGGCGACGATGCTGGTGCGCTTCCTCTTGGAGAAGGATTCGAAGCGCTGCAAGGTGGCCAAGGATCTGCTCGAGCGCTACATCACGACCCTGGCCGAGGTCCTGGACGAGGTCAAGGAGAAGGAAAACGCCTCCTGGGCCAACGAGAAGGAGCCCCAGACCGAGGAGGAGGAAGAGGCCCTGGCAAAATCGCGCGCCGAACGGTGGCGGGCCCGGGAGAAGGAGCTCATGGAGGCCACCTACGAGCGGGTCTTCGGGGACTGGACCGACAAGGACTGGGCCAGCTTCGAGAAGGCGTACCACGACTGGTTGAAGTAGGTTCGAACATGCAGCAACCCACCTCTCGCTCCGCGGCGGTTCGCCGCGCCCTCACGCCGCTCGTGCTCGCCCTCCTCGCCGGCGTACCGCTCCGAGCAGACACCCTCATGACCACCGACGGTCGCATCATCGACGGACCGCCGATGGAACGCGGTGAAGAGGGCGTCACCATCCACTTCGAACATGGAGATGTATTCGTGCCCGAGGCCATGGTGCACGAGCTCTTCATCGACGCCGACCTCGAGGCGTTGCCCAAGAAGGAGCGCCGCAAGCTGGAGAAGGAACTTGCCGATCGCCGCGCGGAGATCGAGGAGGCGCAGGCCCACAGCACCTGGGGGAGCCGCTACCACGCGAAGACCAAGAACTTCGAGTGGGAGTACACCCTCCCCGAGCACATGGCGGAGGGGCTCAAGGTGCGCTTCGAGGCCTACTACGCCTACTTCGCCAAGCTCTGGAGGCTGAAGCGCAATCGGCGCGAGAAGCCGATGCTGGTCAACTTCTACCGCGACAGCAAGCAGTACCAGCGCGTGGCCGGTGCCCCGCCCGGAGCCCTGGCCTACTTCAAGTTCGTCGGGCGTTACGACCTCAACGCCTGCTATGACCGTCTCGACCCGGTCGAAACCGAGATGGTGCTCTACCACGAGCTCTCGCACTACGTGCAGAAGCTGATCGACGAAAAGTTCAACATGCCCCACTGGCCCGGTGAGGGTGTGGCGGAGTACTACGGCGGCTCGCTCTACGATCCTGAAACCCGCAAGCTACGGGTGGGGCTGATCCAGGATGGTCGCCTGGCCGAGGTCAAGAGTGATATCAGCCTCGACAAGTACCTCTCCATCCGCGAGATCGTCACCAAGCCGGCCTATACCGACTACACCTGGGGCTGGGCCCTGGTTCACTTCTTCAAGAGCGACAAGAAGATGAGCAAGGCCTTCGACCGCTACCTCCTCGGCCTGGCCCGCGAGAAAGGCGTGCACCGGGTGCTGGGAGCCTTCGGCTTGAAGACCGTCGAGGGTGAGGAGTCCCTGCGTTTCCTGCTCGAATGTCTCGGCCTCGAGGAGTCGGATCTCCCCGAGCTCGAAAAACGCTTCTACGCCTACATCGAAAACGACCTCAAATTCGAGTCGAGCCACGCCAAGGAGAAGGCGGCCACCGCCGCCCAACGGGTCGGTAAGCGCCTGCGCGCCCTGCGCCTCTTCAAGGAGGCCGAGGAGGCGGGCGGGCTCTCCGCCATGGGCTGCTACAACTACGCCCGCCTCTTGCGCTACGAGGACAAGGGCAAGGCCAAGCAGTACCTCAAGCGGGCCATCGAGCTGGATCCCCTCGTCGCCACCTTCTACTTCGACCTGGGACGCCTCTTCGAGGATGATGACGAGGAGGAGAGCGCCCGCCTGATCGGCCTGGCCAAGGAACTCGACCCCGATGTCGAGAGCTGGGTCATCGACATCGAGTTTGAAGGGAATGAAGAAGACGAGTGATCCGGCATCCCCGCCCCCCCATGCCATCCAGGGACATGCCATCTAGGGACCGGCCCAGCTCCCCCTTGGGCGGCGCGATCCGCCTAGCGCGCCAGCGCAGCGGCCAGGCGCTCCTGGTTGCCGCGCTGCGCGGTGAGAAAGTCCTCGCCGGAGGAGGCGGCTCCATCCGGGAGCACCTCGGCCGGAGTGACGACCACCGCCGCCAGCCCCTTCTCCGCCAGCGCCTCCACCAACTCCTGGCAGGGCTCGGACTCCATCAGCATCACGCTCCCCGGCTTCTCGCCGAGGCTGGCGCTGAGCGCATCCAGCGCCTCGGCTGAGGGGGGCTCGTCGGGATCGAAGGCCAGGTTGACCAGGGGCCACTCGTAGCGGTGTGCGAGGTAGTTGTAGGCGGGGTGGGAAGCGTAGAGCCAACTGCCCTCTGGAACGCGGATCTCACTCCAGGCGTGATCGAGCCCGCTGAGGTCGTCGAGCAGGGCTTGGAGCCGCTCCCTCTCAGCGGGAAGCTCCTCCTCGGGCAGGATGCTTTCCAGCCCACGCGCTACCGCCCGGGCCTCCGCGGAGTAGAGCACGGGGTCGAGCCAGACGTGGGGATCGCGCCCGCGGTGGGTGTGCGCGGGCCCCCCGCCGTGGCTGTGGGTCACCGGCTTGCCGAATTCGAGCAGATGCTCCTCGAGCCCCTGGCAGGTGACGACCAGACGTCCCAAGGGCAGGCTGGTCGTCGTGCGCCACTGGTCCATCCCCGCCCCTTGCAGAACGATGAGGTCCGCCTCGAGCATGGAACGCAGCTCCTCGGGCGTGGGCTTCCAGAAGAGTCGATCCACATCGGTGGGAGCGGCACACTCGACCTGCGCCCCCTCCGGAGCAAGCCGCTCGCAGAGGTAGCGCACGGGATAGATCGTGGTGACGATACGCAGCGCCTTCCTACCGCCGGCATCCACCTGTGAGTCGCTCGGGGAGGGGCTTCCCCCCCCGCATGCGACCAAGAGGAGTGCCAGGAGGAGGTAGAGGGGCGTGCGACAGGAAGCCCCTTGGGTTTTCTTGGGAATCTGCATCGCAATCATCCGAGCTAGAGGGGCCCGATGCCGCGGGCGGCCAGGGCGACGAGCAGCGCCGCTCCCGCCGAGGCGAGGATAGCTCCCGCGCCCACGATGAGCGCCAGTTCCGTCGCCATCAAACGCGCGACCATCGAGCGGGCGCAGCCCAGCTTCTTCAAAGTCAGCCGCTCACGACGCCGCACCGCCAGGGAGAGCGTCACGATCACCGCCAGGAAGAGTGCGGTGGCCACCCCCACCAGGATGGAGTTGGCATCGAAGAAGATCTTGACCCGCAGGACGACCCCGAGCAGCTCCTCCATCACGGCCAGGGGAACGAGCACCTGCACGTCGCTCCGTCCCTGGTAACGCCCCCGCAGGAGGGTGCGCGCCTTGTCCGAGCGCGGCGCCAAGAGGACCCCGGTGACCGGCAGGTCACCGGGCCCCCCGTGGAAGTGGAAGCTGTCGATGTTCTCGGGGGTGACCTCGTTCCACTCCCGCAGGGCCGCGCCGAGCACGATCCCCTGCTCATCCCGGCGCAGGACCGCCGTCCCCTTCTGCTCCTCCGCGGCCCCGTGGCCATGGCCGATCCCCGCGGCCACCCAGGCGGTCTCCAGGCTGCAGAAGACCGCCCCGTCGTCGGGCCCCCCGGTCTCCGCCAAGACCCCGCTGACGTGCATCTTGAGGGGGTAGGCCGCGGCGAGGTCGTAGAGCGCCGCCTGGTCGGTGAGCAGGCTGTCCCCCACTCCGAGCCCCTCTTTCCGGGCCACGCGCGCACCCAGGACGCACTCCCCGAGTAGGAGCGGCAGCTCCCCTTCGGCGCAGACGAGGGAGCGCAGGGAGTAGTAATCGGGGGAGGTGCCCACCAGGGGGTGCCCCCCCGCGCTCCCGCGGGTGTCGAGCGGCACCGGGACGGCCAGCCCCCCCGCGAGAACCTCCTGCACCTCGGCCATCGAGAGGGGCGTGGGGGTGCGCCCCTGAAAGTAGAGGCTGTCGAGCACCAGGTCATAACGGCTCCCCGGTGCCCCGAGCACGAGGGGTGTCTCGCGTGCACGGCGAACGAGGGAGTCCCCGTAGCGCGCGACCAGAAGCTGGACCGCGATCGGCAGCAAGAGGGTCAGCGCCACCCCTGCCGCGAGCACACTCGAGCGCACGGGGTGGTGGGCGATGTAGCGCCGTGCCAGCAGGAAGGCGCCGCTCATGCCACCCCCCCCAGCTCGATGACCCGGTCGAAGGCGTCGAGCAGACTGTGGTCGTGGGTGACGACGAGCAGGGTCGCCCCCCGGGAGCGAGCCTTCGAAACGAGCAGGTCGAGCACCGTCCGCGTCGTCTTGGGATCGAGGTTGCCGGTCGGCTCGTCGGCCAGGATCAACGCGGGCTCGGGAAGCAGGGCACGGGCGATCGCCACCCGCTGGCGCTCCCCCTGGGAGAGATGGCGCGGACGCCGATCGAGGAGAGCGCCGATCCCCAGCTCCCCCGCCAGCTCCCGCGCGCGTCCACGAACCGCCCCATCCAGCCGCAGGGCAGGGTGAATCAGGTAGGGCAGAACGACGTTCTCGCCCACGGTCAGGTGGTCGAGGAGCTCGAACTCCTGGAAGACCAAACCGACCGTCTGGATGCGTCGGCGACGGCGGGCTGCTTCGCCGTGGGCACTCCAATCGAAACCGGCACTGACGACGCGGCCGCGCTCGGCGACGAGGATCCCGGCGCAGAGGTCGAGCAGGGTCGTCTTGCCACACCCCGAAGGACCGATGACGACGGCGGAACGACCACTCTCGAGACGGAGCTTTTCGATCTCTAGGCGAAAGGGGGAACCGGGGTAGTGGAACTCCAGGCCCGTGATCTCCAGGCTCACTCCACCCGCTACCGCCGTCCTATCCATCGGAGTCCTCCTCGGAGGGAGGGTCGAACTCGGGCGGATCGACCGGATAGAAGTCCTCTCCATCGTCGGAACGCTCGTGCTCGAGGATCACCCGTCCGGCGATCTTCCACCCCTCCCCGTCGTGGATCACGTGGTAGCGCGCCCGCTGGAGGTTGCGTCGAGTGTGGGTGTGGCCGTAGTGGGTCACGCGCCCCTCCACGCGCCAACGCCAGGTGATGTCGAAGGCGGGCACCTCTCCCGGGGCGAGGCGCGGGGGAGTGTCGACCTGGTAGTCCAGGTCGTCGATCGAGGTCACCTGGCACCAGGCGCCCCCGTCGCTACGGCGGATCATCGACTCGCGCAGCTCCAGGTAGAGCGGTTCGATGAAGTCGGTCGCCACGGCCGAAGCGAGGATGGCGTACATCTCATCCTCGCTTCGCGCCCCCAGGGCGGCGTAGATCGTGCGGTGCAGGGGAGCGAAGATCGCGGCGCACTGCTCCCGGCTCGGCATGCGCACCGCGGCGGGACGGGAGAGGTCCCAGGCTGCGAGTCCGCCGGCCGCGACGAGTCCGCCGGCCGCGATCCATCCGGGTTTGCCCGACAGGAGCCCTCCCGGGCCCGAGCGCGACGCGAACCGACCGAAGCCGACCGAAAGCAAGGCGGTGAGCAAGAGCAGCGAAAGCTCCGGCCAGTAGAGGGCTCCGCTTCGCTCGCCGGGAGCGACGGGGGGCCGCTGCAGGGTGCCGGGTTCCAGCTCGACCTCTGTGGGGTACCAGCTCACCCCCGGCTCAGCTGGCTCGAGGCTGAAGAACTGGAAGTCGAAGTCACCAAAGCGCACCACCCCCGGCACCTGACTGCCGTCCGGCGCGAACAGATCCCACTCGAGCTTCAGCTCCGAGGGAACCCCCGGCCAGGGATAGCGGGCGTGAACCTCGACGGTCGGCTCGTAGTTGGCCAGTCCCGACTCGAAGACGAGCGTCTTCTCGATGCGGGGTTCGACGCTGCGGCCTTCGAGGGCGAGCTTGGCGTGCTCGCGGAGCAGCGCCAGGGCATGCTCATCGAGGACGGTCTGCACCTCGCTGGTGAGGGTGCCCGCGTAGCGCTGCTGCGGGTCGAGCCCGAGGAGGCCGTTCAGGTAGCGCTGCTCGCCGTTGAACAGGAAGAGCACCCCCTCCTCGTCCACCTCGAGCTGCAGGTTGAAGGGAGGTCCGGGGTGGAGGGGTGCTCTACCGGCTGACGCTGGGCCGAACGCCGGAGCCAAGACTGGAGCCACAAAGCAGAGGAGGGCGCGGAGCATCGCCGCCAGCATAGGCTCCCCGGCCGGCGGCGCACGCCGGGGTGGTCACTCTCCCGAGGCCCCCCCGCCACCACTCTCCTC
>JALWOP010000105.1 GCA_027083445.1 Planctomycetota bacterium
GAATGGCTCCATCGGCTTACAATCCCTCGCTTCCCGCCCAACTCTGCCCCTCTCTACCCTGAAGCGATCCCGTCGGCACCACCCGGGAACTGCGTCGTAGCCGTTCCAGGAAACAGGATCTAGCCTACCCCGGCCGAAACTCCAAGTGGTCGAGAAGGTCGGGACTCCCCTCGCGAGGCCGCCCATCCCGAGCCCTAGGAGCAGGTCCCCAGACCGCAGCGGGGGCGTCGTGAGCCGTCCCCTTCGCTTCCGGGCCAGCTTGGCGCCCATCGCTCGGGTCTTACGCTGATCCGCATCATGGAGAGAGCCGTACATCACGCCCGCTCGAGAGCCCAGCACGCACCAGCCGCTCAGGTCCCTGCCCACGGACCGCGCTCCTGCGAAGGTCCCGCGCTGATGCGGCTTCGGTCTTACGCGGGCCTGTCGGCATTTCGTTGACCCAGATACGACGGATAGATCCTCTTCGCATCGTCAGACAGGCTGAGGATGCGGCCTGGTTGACGGCAGGGCCTGAGGCCCAGACAATGTACGAAAGGATCCGTCGATGAACTGGCGCAAGTACATCACAGTCGACCCTCAAGTCTGCCACGGTAAGCCGTGTGTGGCCGGAACGCGTGTCATGGTCTCGGTCATCCTGGACAATCTCGCCGCGGGTCAGTCCGTGGACGAGATTCTCGCGTCGTACCCGATGGTGACCGCCGATGCCGTTCGGGCAACGCTGGCCTACGCGGCCGATCTCGCGCGCGAGAGACTCGTACCGCTGTCGGCCTAGGCCACGATGAGATTCAAGGTCGACGAGAACCTGCCTGTTCAGTGCGTCGGCCAGCTTCGCGAGGCGGGACATGACGCACTATCGGTGCGTGACCAGACGCTCACCGGCGCACCAGATCCACGGATCGCCGAGGTCTGCGCGGAAGAACGACGGGTGCTTGTGTCGCTAGACCTCGACTTCGCTGACATTCGGACCTACCCACCGTCGAAGAGCGCGGGAATCGTCGTTTTCCGCTTGCGGAGTCAGGATGCGGCAACTCTCGTTAGAGTTGTCGGCCGTCTTGTGGCTCTACTTCCCAAGGAGTCCCCGGTTGGGAAGCTCTGGATAGTGGAGGAAGACACGGTGAGGATCCGCGAGTAGTGACGTGCCGGCTAACGCCAAGACGTCAGGCATGCAGTAGTGAAACCTTTCATCCGCATCAAACGGTATCCGTACGAGGAGCCCTACCACCTCAACTTGGTCGTCGCCGCATCGAACGGCAGGCAGCGCGGCGAACTAGAGGTCTATGCAAACTCCGAGGATCTGGGAACGCTGGCGGCTGACCTTCGAAAGGTTCCCAGGCGAGGTGAGGATCCCGCCATCTGGGAACTCGGATCCGAACGCCCCGAAGATCGCTTCGCCTTCTACTTCCGCCTCCGTGCACTTCAGACCGATGCGACAGGTAGATGCCATGTCGAGCTGAAGTTCAACAACAACCAAGCACCTCCGGAGCGCGAAGTCGTAGGATTCTCGCTGGAGGCCTACCCTGCGGACCTGGACAAGCTTGCCGATTTGCTAGAACGGTTCGGCAAAATGGAACACCAAGTGCTTGAATGGAACGTGACGGAGGGACAACTTCATTAGGTTGTCTATCAAGTCGCACAGACGGACGGGTATGTGTGATTCGTGCTCCCAGCAGTCCAAGCTGCTTGCCGGGCCCCCACCTTCAGAAAACCTTCGGTGCGACCTAAGATCGATACCGCTCGCGGGGGGGCGTTGGCTTCCGAGAATCGGTCACGGCCCGGCCGCCAAACCGATGCTTCGGGGTGCACTCGGCGGCGTACTCGTACGGGTCTCGGAGGTCCGCCGGCGCTGGGATCCAGCCCACTCCCCCCGATACTCCTGGAGGGCTAGAAGGCCAGGGCTCCCGTCGCGAGGCCGCCCAGCCCGAGCAGCAGAAGCAGGGCCACGATCCCGAAGAAGATCGCGAGCAGGATCCGCGGCAGGGACCAGGGTGCCTTGCCCAGAATCGTCGTTTCGCCCTGGCCGCTGATGACCACCCGGTAGAGCTGCTCTCGATAGCGATAGGCGAGGACCCAAGCCGGGAAGGCGAGGCCGCGGCTTTCGAACCCGTGCAGCAAGCAGACGACGTGCACGTTGCGCAGACGACTCCCCGGTGCGTACTCCCGGACACGGGACTCGGCGACCCGATCGATCGCCGCCAAGAGTCGCCTGCGGGCCTGGGAGCGTTGGACGTCGAACTCCTCGACGATCGGCGGACCCAGAGCCCCCTCGACCGCGCCGGGCGCCTCGCCGGCCGTCCGCAGGTCGTAGCTCGGAAAGAGAGTCTCTGCCTCCTCGGTGGTGAGACCCCGCGAGGCGCTGATGGCGGCCTCCTCGCAGGAGAGGATGAACTGCCCACTGTGCGGAGCCCAGTCCGCTCGGTTCGCGCCGGCATCGGAGTCGCAGGTCCAGGAGACCTTCGCCCGCGCATCGAAAACCCAGCCCACCCACCACAGGGGTCGGAGACTCGCCAACTCCGCGCGCTTGCGCAGGTCGGGGGGTCGGAACCAGCCGCGAGACCCCAGCCAACTCCGCAGGGCCGCACGCGCCCGCTCCCCCTCGACCGTGAAGGGCAGGTAGGCAGCGGTGTGCTCGGGCGGATCGACCACCTCCTCGATCCGCATGACCTCTCCGCAGAAGGCGCAGCGCAGCCCCTGTACCTCGGCGGAATAGCGCACCGCCGCGCCGCAACCCTGGCAGCGCATGACGCGCACACTCGGCTCATCCGCCCGAACCGTTCCCTCTCTCTCGGGGAGAACCAAGGCGCAGATGGGGCAACGCAGATCCCCATCCTCCAGGGGAGATCCGCAGCGTTTGCAGGGAGTGCTCACCACAGGTCACCCACTCCGAAAGCCAGCAGAAGAAACGCGATCAGACCCAAGCCCAGGAGCAGGGCGAAGGCGATGCGGGGGGCGGAGAGGGGCACGTGTCCGACGGCACGCCCCGTCTGGCCGTTGATCAAGAGGCGCAGCGGAGGTTTCCCCTCGGCGTAGCGCAGGGTGAAGACCCAGACCGGCAAGAGGACGAGATCAGCCACCTCATCCTCGAGGGAGACCTCGCAGCGCAGGTCCCGCTGCCGATCCCCCGGCAGAAAGGCCTTCACGCGTTCATAGACCTCGGCCTGGGACTCCTCACGCGCCTGGGCGAGACACTGCGCGCGGGAGAGGGTCGCCTCCTCCGCCGTCCAACCCGAGAGAAACTCCGGCCGGTAGCGCCGCAGGGCACGCAGGTCGAAGGGTTCGATCGATTCCAGCGCATCGTTGTCGATGCCCTTCGAAGCGGTCACCACCACGTCGATGATGTAGGCGTCCCAAAGCCCCGACAAGGGTCGCCACTCCGTCTCGGTGCGCGTCCGCGTGCGGGTCACGGGACGTCCCTTGGCGTCGGTGGTGACATAGGTCTCGGTGACCGTGTAGTCCTCGCCGATGCGCGCACTCCATTGAGCACCCGCCCGCGCACCGTAGAGCCAGGCGGGGACGTAGACCCCCAGCGTGCGGTCCGCCACGGCGCGGCGAATCCCCCCGTGAGAAAACGGTCCGCGACTCTTCGCCCACTGCCTCGCGATCGATTGAGCGCGAGCCTGGTCGATGACGAAGCCCAGCGCGAAGGTCGGGAGGGGTCGATCGACCGACGGGGGTCGATCGACGACCGAACTCGACCCGCAGTATGGGCAATCCGCCGTGCGCAGGTTCTCGGGGAGGAGGATGTCCGCGCCGCAGGTGGCGCAGCGAACTTGGAGCTCGGTCACGGGCGAACTGTATCGTCCCGAGATCCTTCTGTGACGCCTCCTTTCCCCCCTCGAAGGGAACACCCCGGGAGGCTCTCCCGTCCCGTTGTAAGCTTCTGTGCACTCCGCGCCCGCGGCCAACCGCCGCAGGCGGAGTCTTCTCCTCGCCGATTCTCTCTCCTCCCCAGCTTTCATGCCCACGATCCCCACAAGCACCCTCCTCGTGACGGCTCTCTGCCTTGCGCCTGCGCTCCAGGCCCAGGAGGTGATGCCCTTCCCCGCCGATGTCACCTCGTTCGATGCCCAGGCGGAGGTCCTCGAGTTCCAACCCCGTAAGGTCGAGCTCGAAGCCCTGACCACCCTGGACGCCGTCACCCTGACCGGCTTTCCGATGCCCGACGGCACGCTGATCGATCTGGCCCTCGTCCGCATCCCCCTCGACCCGAGCCACTACGGTGTTTTCGTCGATGGGGCCCCCTCGACCTACGACCCCAAGGACCAGACTCTCTGGAAGGGCAACGTCGTCGGCAACGACTCTTCCAGCGTCAACCTCTGCCTGGCCTCCTACGGCTGCTATGGCTGGATCTTCGACGGGGGTCAGTTCACACACATCACCGCCGCCCCCGGCGAGCTTGCCGGCTGGGCCAACGCCAAGGGCCGCGTCTACTCCGACCGTGCTCTGCAAGGCGTCGCGGGGTCGCGGGACGGCTTCACCTGCGCCGCGGACACGCTTGCCGAGAACGCCCGCCTGGTGAGCCCCTCTCTGCCCCCCGGTGGTGGCGAGGAGATCGCCGGTCAGCCGCTGCTCGAACTGCGCATGGCGATCGAGAGTGACCACCAGTACTACTTCAACTGGGGCGACCTCCAGGCCTGTGAGAACTACACCGCAGCCCTGCTGGGCGCAGCCAGCGACCGTTACCAGAGCCAGATGGGGGTCGTGCTGACCTTCCCTTACATCCAGTTCCACACGACGCAGAACGACGGGTGGACTTCCCAGGACAACGGCGGCGGCTGCGGCGACGTGCTCGCGGAGTTCCGCAACGCCTGGAAGGGCAACATCCCGATGGGTGCCCACCTGGCGCACTTCCTCTCGGGTGCCAACCTGGGCTGCGGTGTCGCCTACCTGAACACCATCTGCAGTCAGACCAACGGCTTCGCGGTCAGTGGCAACCTCAACGGGGGCCTCACCTTCCCCGTCTCCCCGGGCTCCAACACCTGGGATTTCGTCGTCTTCGTCCACGAGACCGGCCACAACTGCGGGGCCTCGCACACGCACGACTACTGCCCGCCCATCGACACCTGCTACGACAACTGCACCGGCTCGACCCAGTGCGTCCAGGGCACCAACATGAGCTATTGCCACCTGTGCGGTGGCATGGCCAACATCACGACCTACTTCCACAGCCAGATCGCGGGCATCATCCGCACGACGGCCGAGAACTCCTGCATCCCCAACTACGACAGCCGCCAGGAGATCGTCCTCTTCCAGGATGATTTTGAGAGCGGTGTGATGGATCCCGCCTGGTCGACCCAACGCGCCAAGGTTCGAACCCAGGCTTCGCACCTCAGCACCTACGGTGTGCGCGTGCGCCAAAAGGGCAACGCGACGGTCACCTTGAACACGACGGGATACGACACGATCAAGCTCTACTACGCCCGCCGTACCAAGAACTACGACGCCGGTGAAACCTTCAAGGTGCGTTACAAGGTCGGCAGCGGAAGCTGGAAGACGATCGATACGGTCACGACCACCCACTGGGGCCTGATCGCGACCGAACTGCCCGCCGAGGTCTCGAACAAGCCCTCGGTTCAGATCCGCTTCAAGTCCTATGGAAGCGAGGGCAAGGAGCGCGGTGACTTCGACGACGTGATGATCACCGGTCGCCAATAGCCCTTCCCCGGCGGACGCGACTCTCCGCCTGACGGGGCCCCACTTGCCACGGCGAGTGGGGCCTCGATCTTTGTCGTGCTCCCCTGTCGTCAACCCAACCGTCCGAGTCGACAGGCTCGCACCTGACTCGGAGGGCTCAAGGCCCCTTCGGGCTTCGCCTGAAGCAGGAATGCCTCCTCCTGGCACGGCACTCTGCAGCAGCGCAGCAAAGTGGCTGGGTCCCCGCTCAGCACTGCTCGCGGCCACACTGACGCTGCTCGTAGCCGATCCCGTTGCCCCGGCGATCGAAGTCCAGATGACAGCAGTCGAGCACCAATTGGCGTAGACTTCGACGCCCGCGTTGTACGCGGTTCTTGGCATCGGATAGCGAGAGGGACAATGCCTCGGCGACTTCCCGCAGGGGACGACCCCCTACCTCGAACATTCGTACGGCCTGGCGAGAGTTCTCCGGGAGAAGCGCGATCATCCCCGTGAGCCAGCCGCCGACCTCGGCGTTCCGGTTCGACGCGGTATCCCTGTCGCCGGTACTCTGTCGGGATCGATAATCTCGATGGCAGGCGGCCTACGCCAGTAGTCCATGAGCACATGGCGCGCCACTGTCAGCGCCCAGGGAACGAGCAGTTCCTCCTCCGCCAATCCGGCTAAAGCGCCATGGACATTGATAGCATCGCCAGCGCGAGGTCGTCGCCTCTCCCCTACTCGTCTCCACCCATCATCTTGCCCAACATGATATCTTCATGGCCATATACCCTCTTACACAGCCACCGCCATTCTCGATCGATTTCGAAGAACTGCGGACTATCTTCCTCCGTGAGCAGCACTTTGTAATAGTCGCCGGTCGAGGTATCCAAGTGCAGCGCCGGCTGGACACCGGGAAGCGACCTACCACTTATAAACGCATCTTCCTCGGGGACGCGCTCCGCCATGCCGCTGGCAACGTAGCGCTCAACCTCGGCACTTAGAAGCTCTCCCCGCAGTTGGCCGAAGGAGTCGATGACCTCGCTCCTGAGTTGTTCTCGTGTGAACTGAGCATACTTGGCCTCCATCCGTTCGTCGTATGACGGTTCATCGTCCGCCGGAGGGCTGGCGTAGAGTGGTTCGCCGGGGGAATCCTTAACAGCATCGACTCGCTTGCCCCCGGCAGTTTCAAAGGCCGCCTTCGGAGTCATTGCGGAGCCCTTTGCCTTCGGGTGCGGCGACACTGCGACACCGGCGGAGTCTTGCGTCCTTAGGAACGCCGCAAGAGCAGCGGCTCCCAACACTGCCGCTGTTATGAACAACCCTCTAGTTCCCATTGCAGTCAGTACACCTCAAGCTCCACGACCAGGTTCCCCCGCCCCCGCTACAGCAGTGGTAAGTTGACGATGTGCCCTTTCTATCGCAAGTGACCCCCATCGAATCATACGTGGTAATAGGTGGATCGCACGATGTATCTACAACCGATACCGATGCGAAGCAAAGCCCGGGATCGGCATACATCTCACACAGAAGTGGGTCGTGGCTGTGGTCGCAAGCGCCGTAGACCAAAGAAGAGGGTGCAAGAGTGAGTTTCCCACCGCATCCTCCCGGCGAGGCCCTGATGCCCAACTCGGGGATACATTTGCAATCATGCGCCCCAGGAACATTCCGAGAGGACAGGGGGGGGTGTATCAGTAGCGGTGTAAATTTGCTGGCTACCTGACCGAGCGGAGGAAGGGCTCTCGCTTTCGAGAGGAGCCCTTTCGGAGCGGTCGGGTGGCGTGGCCGGCCATCTCGGTGTTTCGTGT
>JALWOP010000106.1 GCA_027083445.1 Planctomycetota bacterium
TTAAACAACTGGATTGACGCCAATAAAGAAATCCCAACAATGAACACTCACTTAAATAGTTTAAAAAATTTGTTAAGAATATAATTTATTGTTTAGCACTAACCTTGTTCTTTGGTCGAAAACGCTCCGCATCACTTCACCTGTCGCTCGAGATACTGGAGACGGGACTGGAGGACGCCGCCGCCCAAGCGGGCCCTGAGGGCCGGGTCGGGATCCTCTTCACAGGCCTGGTCGACCTGGATGTATCCCGGCTTGTCGAAAACGGCCTTGAACTGGGTGAACTGGGACTTGGCCACCTCCTTCTTGCGGGAATCCTGACGACTCCAGGCGACGTAGGTCCAAAGGTGCATGAGCCGGTATTCGTACCACTGGCACTGCCACTTGTCCCGTTGCCAGATGCGGTAGAGGGCATCGACGGCGGCCTGGAACTCCTCGTCACTGCCCCCGGCACCGGCGACCTCCTGCACCGGGTTGCCCGGACCGCCTCCGATCAGCCAGCCGGCGACCGCGCGACTGAAGTTGAGCACCGTTCGTTTGGTGGGTTTGGCGGACTCGTCCATCACCAGGGGGGCGAGGATCGCCTTGGCCTCTTCGACCTTGTTGTTCTCCAGCAGGGCCGCGCCCAGATCCGGCAGGACCTTGGAGGTCAGGTCGGCCGCATGGGAGGCATCCGTTGCGAACTGGGACGAGAGGGCCGAGAGCACGCGCTCGGCTTCGCCGTACTCTCCCAGTTCGAGCCAGTGCAGACTCTCGTAACGCAGGCGCTTGAAGTCGGGGCTCAGGATCGAGTTGGCGATCTTGAGGAAACCGGCCATCTCCCGCAGGAGCTGGGTTTTCTCCTCTTCGCTCGCCGCCGCATCGCGCAGCTTCTTGAGAGCGTTGTAGTAGGTGACCGAAGCCTTTGCCGTCGATGAGCTGTCCTTGTAGTCGGCGACGAGTTGATCCATCGCCTTGCGGGCCCCCTCGAGATCTCCCAGTCCCAGGCGGGCTTCCATCAAGTAGCGCACGGTGACCGGGGCGAGTTTGGTCTGCTGGGGGTGGCGGTCGGGGAAGCCGTCGAAGAGGGCGGATACCTTTTCCCAGTCGGCCTGGGCCTTCGACTTGCGGGCAACGAGATAGAGGATCAGGCCCTTGTAGAACTCGGCCGTGGCCAGGGCCTCGGCCCGCTTTTGTTTGCGGACGGGGCTGTCGACGGTATTGGCCGGGTTATTGGCCCACTCCAGGTATTCGTTGAAGGTCTTCAGAGCTTCGGAGCCCCGCTTGCTGTTGAAGAGGGCCACCCCGATGGCGACCCGCGCCTTCTCGACATAGTCGTTGTCGGTGGCCGCGATCGTGCGGTAGATCTCGATCGCCTCGTCCCAGAGCTCTTCGCGCTCCTTTTCGAGGGCCTTGGACATCAGGATGCGCCACTTGTTGCTCGTCGCATCCCCAGCATGCTCCAGGTAGAGCTTCTCCGCGGCGGCCAACTGCTCCTTCAGGAAGTCGTCGTTTGGGGCGAGCTTGGCGAGGGAGGAGATCATCGCCCGGTAACCGTTGGCGTTCTTTTCGGTGTACTCGGGATCGTCGGGGTTGGCATCGACTCCGGCATGGAAGGCCATGGCAGCCTCCAGGTCGCGGCCCGACCGGCGATAGGCGTTGGCGAGGAAGTTGTACACCCGTGCCCCGTATTCGAGCTGCTCGGTGCGATCCCGGGTGGCCAGGGTGGCGAGGACGCGCTTGAAGGCTTCGACCGCGCCGGGGTAATCCCCGTCGTAGTACTTGCCCTCGGCAGCCTGGATGAGCACATCGACCGAGACCACGACACCCGGGCGGTTGGCGATCTCGGCGATCAGCTTCTGGGCACGCACCTGCAGGAAGTTGCCCTTGTTTTCGGTGTTGACGATGTTGGCCAGCTTGAGGGCGAAGGAGATGGCGGTGTCGTGCAGGCGGCGGCTGCGGACCGCCTTTTTCATCTCTTCCTCGGTCGAGTACCAGTGGGCATCGCCGGTGGTTTGGTTGCCGCCGATGTACCCGCCCGCTTCAAGGAAGACCTCGGCGCACTTCAAGAGCGAGGAGTACCCCTGGGGCACGCTCCAGGTGAGACCCTTCTGCTGGCGAGCATCGTAGTAGTGCATCGCGAAGGCGCAGGCGCGCTCGGTCTGACCCAGGTCGAGCGTGCACTCGAGCAGACCCTCCATGGAGAGTTCCAGGAAGTAGTAGCGACGCGCCCATTCGGAATCGGTGATCGGGTCGCCCTGATCTTCACGCTCCTTGATCAGCTCGGCGAGGGTGCTCTCGTCCGCGGGCCAGGCTTGGTTGAGGACGCCTTCGTACATGTAGTAGGCATCCTGGATGTTGCCCATCGCCAGGTAGACATCTCCCAGGGCGTTGTAGGCCTCCAGTGCCTGCGGGGTCCCCTCCCCGAAGAAGAAGACCATGTTCTCGAGGGTCATGATGGCCTGCTCGAAGAAGTAGGTCCCGTTCTCCTGGGCGGCGCCGATGTCCTTGAGCATGCGGCCCCGGTTGAGCATCAGGCTGGCGGCGTCGGCCTTCTGCTGGGCGGTGCGTTCGTCGGGCGGGGTGTCGGAGATGGCCTGGATCAACTCGGCGGTCAGCTTGACCGCATCCTCCAGGACGTCGATCTTCTGCTTGTTGAGCTCCTCGGCCTCGGCTCCCGACAGGGTCTCGAGGGAGATCTCCACCGACTTGGAGAAGTTGACCGCCGTGCTGACCAGCCCCGTCTCGGCCGCCGCTCGCAGCTCGGAGGAGGAGTAGCGGTCGAGGAAGCCCTTGTAGCGGTCCAGGGCTTCCAGGAAGAGGGTGTTTCGCCGCGCGTCGTCCCGCTCGATGCGCGCCCCCTGGGCGTACACCTCGCACTCCGCCAGGGCGAGTTCCTCGAGGAGCTTGCCGCTGGGGTGCTTGGCGCGGGCGTCGTCGAGGACTTCGGTCGCCAGGCCGACGAAGGACCAGTCGGTGGCCAGGCCCCGGGCGAACTCGAGGTCGGCGCGGATCTCCGCCTCGTTTTGAGCCGACGCCGGGGCCGAGAGCAGAGCCGCGGCGGCCAGGACGAGCGACGAACGGACGAGGTTCGAGCGGGTCATGGTGGTGGGGGTTCCCAGGGGTGATGCCAGGGGTGAGAGGTCGGAGTGGTGAGAGGCCGGAGGGGTTGGAGCTTCGGCCCGGGGTTGTCGGCCCGCCGCCGGTCGGTTCAGCGGTCGGTTCCGCGGCGGGTCGGTGGGGATCGATTCAATCAGAGGGGCGAGGAGTAGGAGCTGCCGGCGGGGAGAGCCGGCTCCTCTTCGGGATGGCGCGCTTCGGTGGGACCGGGATCACCGGGTCGGAGGAACGAAGGGTTCTTGCACCCTTGTAGTGATGCCGATGGGGTCTGCAACCGATTCATTGCGCTCCTCGCGGGAGGAGGGTCCGTGAAACTCCTGCGGGTGGTGGAAAAGTAGCGGGAGGCGCCTGTGCGAGGCGCCTCCCGCCGATGAACGACGGACCCGAGGGGGACAGGGGGTGCCCCGAGGATGGAGCCGGGTCCGGGGGGGAGGCTCGGGCCTATTCCGCGAGCCCCATTTCGGCGTTGGAGGGCTCGCGCTCGTCGGGGATGACGATCTCGGCCGTCAGCAGGATGAGCAGCTTGCGGTTCGAGACGAAATTGCCCTTGCGCTCGAAGAAGGCGCTCAGGATGGGGATCTTGTTCAGGATCGGGACTCCCGAGCGCTGGTCCTGCTTGGTCGACTCCTTCATGCCCCCCAGGAGCACCGTGCCCTTGTCGGGCAGGGGTACCGAGGTGCGCACGCGCTGGATTTCGACATCGGGCAGCATGATCGTGACCGAGTTCTGGGAGCCCAGGGTGGTGACCCGCTCCTCGATCGGTCGCTTGAGCACCGCGACGGTCGGGCGCAGCTCCAGGGTGATGAAGCGCCGATCGGCGGAGACCACCGGGCGGACGTCGAGGATGACCCCGTCCTGGATCACCGCGACGATCGGGTCGGCGATCGAGGCCGCCTGGGCGATCTCGACGTCGAAGTCCTGAACGTAGGCGACCTGGTTCAGGATCGAGAGGTTCGCCCGGGCGGTGTTGTGGACCAGGATGCGCGGGGCGGTGACCAGTTGCACCCGCTCGGACTTGGAGACGGCTCGCAGGATGAGCTCGAGCTGCAGGTCGTTCAGGAAGGTCCACTGGAAGGAGAGCCCGCCGGAGTTGCGGAAGTCGTCGTTGCCCAGGCCCGTGTCGTACAGGTCCTCGACCCGCAGGCGGATGTCTCCGTCCTGGCCCTCGTCGTAGAAGGCGCCCAGGGTGTTGTCCCGACCCGGACCGTCGGCCAGGTCGTCGGCGGCCGATTGATCGCCGAAGTCATTGAAGGCGAAGGATCCGTCGCCGAGGCCCGGGGCCCCCAGGCCGCGCAGGTCGATGCCGATGTCCTCGAGGAAGGTGTCCTCGACCTTCATGAAGCGCGCCTGGATGTCGACCATGATCCCCGTCGCTTCGCGCAGGCTCGCGAGCAGGTCTTGGATCTGCTCCTGCACCTCGGGGGTCTGGCTGACGGTCATGATCCCGTTGTCGGTGATACGAATCGTGTTGGCCGGGTCCAGATCCCACGACTCGGGAGCGATGTTGTTCAAGATCAGGTCTTCGAGCATGCCCTGCTCGATGACGTTGGTCTCCCGCTCGACGATGTCCTCATCGGGGGCGATCAGCCCGCCCGAGGGGGCCACGTTGATGTCACGGCCGGGGTAGTCGGGAATGGGGTGGATCAGGTCCTGGACTCCGTAGGTGACCTGGATCTGGCCCCCGATCATCTCATCGGCGGTGACGAACTTGACCACGCCGTCCTCGACCTTCCAGCGCAGGCTCTCGGAGGTGGTGGCGATCAGCTCGAGCACGTTGCGCACGCTGCGCTCCCCGAGGTGCAGGCGTACGGCCGTCTCCTCCTCGTCGAGCTCCTCGGTGACCGCGGTGGAGATCAGGAAGTTGATGCCGGTCAGTTGTTGGAGGTAGGCCGCCACCGACTCGAGGGGCGTGCCCTCGTTGTCCGGACCGCCGAAGTTGGGAGCGAAGCGCACGCTATCGAGGCGGTCGAGGATCGCTTGGCGGTCGGCGTTGACCGTCGGATCGAGCTGGGCGTGGCTCAGGGGCTGGCGGTGGACCACCTCGCGCCAGCGCTCGATGTCATAGGTCAAGGCATCGGTCTGGGGCACGTTCATCGTGTCCAACTCTTCGAAGGTACGCAGCCACTGCTCACGCAGGTCCCTGCGGTTGACCTCGTCGGCCTTGAAGTGGCGTGATTCCCGGGCGACGGCCTTCAGGTTCTGGGCGGCCTCGTTGCCCGGATCCTCGACCAGAATCAGATCGCACCAATCCTCGGCCTCGGAGAATCGCTCGGCCAGGAAGGCCTTGTTGGCGTACTCGTAGAACTCACGCAGCTTGTTCTCGCGCCGGTCCCGTTCGCGCTGCTCGGCCTCCTGGCGAAGCCGTTCGCTCTCGACCCGTGCGGCCTCCTCGGCCTCGGCCACGGCCCGATCCCGAAGACGTACCGCCTCGGCGATGCGGCCCCGGATGAGCTGCTCGTCGAGGGAGTCGGTCGCGATCAGCGGGTTGTAGTGCAGCACCATCTCCGCCTGGCGGAACTCGGTGATCGCACTGTCGAAGTCTCCCTCGCGGAAGCTTTGCTCCCCGCGATCGACGTGGTCTTGAGCCTCGAGGCGGGCCTGGGCGCGCCGCACCATCGTGCGCTGCAACTCGTCCTCGAAGGCCAGTGACGCGCTGGAGTAGTCGTCGCCGAGCAGCCCCTGCACCCGGCGCAGGAGTTCCCGCGCCTCGGGGTTCGAGGGCGCCAGGTCCACCGCCGCCGAGGCGCTGGCCAGGGCGGCCTGCAGGTCGGCCCGATCGAGTTCGCCCTTGGCGCGCTCGATGTACTCCTGGGCCAGGGATGCCTGGGCCTCCTGGGAGCGCTGGACCAGGTCCCGGGCGGTGGTCACGTCATCCTGGCCCGCCTTCCCGGCGATAGGAGCGCTGGATGCCGGCCCGGAAGCAATCGAAGAAGAGGGCTGATAGCTCGCCGGAGAGGCCGCCGCCTCCGCTGCTTCCGATCCCGCATCGGACCGCCCGTCTTGGACGGCAGACCCATGGCCCGTGGTCTCCCCGGGCGGGGGGGTGGGAATGGACTGGGAGGATCGGCAGGCGACGGTCGCCGCGAGAAGGAGCGGGATGGGGTACAGCCGCATGGTGCGTTAGGCCTAAAGCCGCCTCACTGCGCGCGTTGGCGCGCGCACGAAGGCGCGACGGTCGGAGGATCAACGCGATCGAAGGCGATCGCGCTTCAAGGAGGGAGAGATGGTCCCGCAGGGAGCGAAACCGGAACGGGGGGGAACGGTCGGGTTGAGGTGGCGGGTTGAGGTGGCGGTCCCGGCGCGGTTTCGGTCTCCGCGGGGCGGGCAGCCCGGCGCGCGGGAGAACCCTGTGGAGACCGATCGCGGGGATCGCTCTTGGGGGGTGGTTTTCAGGACGTCGCCCGCGGGGTGGCCCGGCCGCCCCCCTTCTCACAGGCTGCCCGAGGACCGGCGATTCCGGGGTCGGGCTCTGAATCAGGGGATGTTTACGGCTCGAACCTCCCACCGATCGGGCCCTCGGACCCGTCCGGCGGCGGCGTGAAGAGCGAGTAGCCTACCCCCGCCTCCCGAACCGGTCAACGATTCAGAGCGGGGCGGTCACTCCGCGACAGCGCCTACCGCCACGATCCTCTCGGGTTACCGATGACTCCCCCGCGGGTCAGCCGGGACGGGAGAGCCCCAGCTCGGCCATGGCGAGCTGGATGTCCTTCCAGCACTCCTTCTTCTCCGAAGGGGAGCGCAGGAGGTAGGCGGGGTGGTAGGTGGCGACGACCCGCCGGCCGTTCCGGTCCCAGACCCGGCCCCGCAGCGCGGCCATCGGAGCGTCCCGATTCAAGATGTGCCCCGCCGCATGGCGCCCAAGGGCGATCAGGACCTCGGGATCGACCAGCTCGATCTGTCGGTCCAGCCAGGCGGTGCAGAGGCGTTTCTCCACCGGCAGGGGGTCACGGTTGTTCTCGGGGCGGCACTTGAGCACGTTGGCGATCACCACCGAGGAGCGCTCAAGCCCCATTCCCTTCTCGATGATGTCGGTCAGAAGCGCCCCCGCCCGGCCGACGAAGGGGACCCCCCGGCGATCCTCGTGGTAGCCCGGCGCCTCGCCGACGAACATGACCCGAGCCGGGCCCGTGCCGTCCATGAAGACGGTCTGGGTGCGGGTCCGGCAGAGGGAGCAGGCGTTGCAGTCGGCGACGACCGCCTGGAGCGCGGGGAGATCCGGGCAGGATGCGGCCAGCTCCCGCAGGTGGGCGGCCCGCTGCGCGCTCTCCCGTTTCTCGCGGGGCGTCTCCCCCCAACTG
>JALWOP010000107.1 GCA_027083445.1 Planctomycetota bacterium
ACGCGCCGGGTGGTGCGGCGGGATCCCCTGCCCATGCCCACCCTGGCGGCCCGGACCGGAGCCGGGACGACTCCCCGCAGTGTGCGCTTCTTCGGGATCCAGCCCGGGGCGCGCGGGCGGGGCACGGGGCGCGCGCTGCTTCTGACCCTCTTCTCCCGGACCTGCGCCCCCTGCGGGCGGGAGCTGGCCGCCCTGGCCGAGGCCGCGCCGGAGCTCGCGGCGGCGGGGCTCGACCGGGTGGCCCTCAGTGTCGATCCGCCCGAAGAGGCGCAGGCGGTGGCCGACTTCGTCGCGCGCACCCGGTTCACCACCGGAGACGCTCCCGGGACCGTCGGTTCGGCCACGCCGGAGACGATGGCGACCCTGGATGCGATCGTCGCCGCCCTGCTCGACCGGGACGAGCGGCTGGCGGTGCCGGCATCGTTCCTGATCGATGCGAACGGTCTCCTGCAGGTCTTCTACCTCGGACCGGTTCGGCCGGAGCAGGTCAAGGCGGACCTGCGCTTGGCCGGCCTCGAGGCGGGACGCCTGCGCGAACTCGCCGCCCAAGCCTTCCCCGGTCGTCTCTTGACCGACCCGAGCCGCGATCCCTTGGAGGAGCTGGGTTGGTTCGAGGCGGCCATGCGTCGTCGCGGCCTGCCCGGGGTGGCCCAGGAGCTCGAGGTGGGCCGCATCGATGCCCAGGCCCTGGATGAGGCCAAGCTCCAGCTCGAGTTCGGCAAGGCGCGTCTCGGGCAGGAGCGGCTGGATGCGGCACGGCGTCACTTCGAAGCCTGCTTGAAGCTGGACCCCACCCGTGCCGAGGCTTGGCAGGGGCTAGGCTATTGCCTGCACCGGGCCGGCGAGCTCGAATCGGCGCGGGACGCCTACCGACAGGCTCTGCGCTACGATCCCAAGGACGATCGAACCCTGATCAACCTGGGCCTCGTACTGCGAGCCCTCGGCGACGAGGCGGGTGTCGAGGAGGTGCGCGAGCGGCTCGAGGTAGGGCACAGCCCGCTGCTCTCGGAGTTCGAACGTCTCCTGGGTGGATGACTAGAGCCGCCCCAACGCGCATGATCCAACCCAGGTCATGAGCGATCCGGGCTTCTAACGCGCGCGATCCTTTTCGGCGCGTTCGCCGACGAAGCGGCGCCGGGCCGGTCCCGGGGTGGGCTGCAGGGAGAGGCGGCGACCGGCGAGGGCGGTCCCCTCCAGGCGCTCCAGTGCCTCGGCCAGTTCCCCTTCGCTCTCGAGGGTGACGTAGCCGAAGCCGCGACGGCGGCCGGTGACGGGATCGCGCACCAACCGCACCTGCTTGGGCCGGCAGCCGGCGGCCTCGAAGATGCGCCGCACTTCATCCCCGCTCGTCCCGGGATCGAGGTTTCCCACATAGAGTTCCGCAGGCATGCTTCGAAGCTAACCGAGGCACGCGAGGGGTCAAGGAGTTTGGTGCGGCCCTTCCCCTGTCCCGATCTCGGTCTCCCGTGAATGTCCCTCCCTGGGGACGTATAGACTGTCTCATCCCGTGAGTGAGCCCTGCCCCCAAACCCGCGCCGGAGCGCGCGTCCCCCCCGGGCCCCGCCTCTCCGGGGTGTTGCAGGAGCTCCATCTGGAGCTGGCTCGGCGGGAGGGAGTTTTGCAGGGGGTGCTCGGCAGCCTCCTGGCGGGCGCTCGGCAGCGGCTTGAACGGGACCTTCTGCCCCGCCTCGCCGGCGAGGCGGGCTACCTGGTCGTCGGGTTGGTCGGGCCCAACAACGCGGGCACGTCCGCCCTGCACCGCGCTCTCGCCGGCAGGGTGATCTCCCC
>JALWOP010000108.1 GCA_027083445.1 Planctomycetota bacterium
CGATCGTCTCGTCCCCTTCGGTGCAGAGGCACTGGGCGTAGCGCTCCGCGCGGCTGCCGGGGGAGGGGGGGAGGCGCCGCGCCAGACCGCGCTCGATCAGCCGTGCCAGGACCGCTTGGAGCGCCTCACGGTCGGGAATGGGCCGCATCCGACTCGCCCGCTGGCGCAGCTCACCCGCGGTCTGGGGGCCCCGCAGCAGGAGTTCAGCGAGCACCGCAAGGTCGCGTTCGCCGATTCCCAGGTGCTCGGCGGCGCTGTGGCGGTACTTGTCCACCCCCCTGCCCGCCGGGGAGCTCACCCCGGCCAGGTGTTTGAACTGCAGCCCGGTCAGGGCGACGGTGACCTCCGCCGCGCTGAAATCGGTCACCGGATCCCGGTTGGACTTCTGGTTGCAGCCGGAGGTGACCGCGTTCAGGGAGAGGGGGTAGTGGTCGGGGGTGGCGAGTCCCTTCTCGATCAGGACCCCCAGCACCCGCGCTTCGTGTCCGTTCAACTCGACGTCCATGGGAAGAGTCTAGCGCCGCTCCATCCCGGTTACCCTGGGCCCGTGGTTCGCCTCCTCCCCGCTGCCCTGAATCCCACGACGATGTCCTCTCCGCGCTCTCGCCTTGGATCTCTGCTCTTGTTGGCCCTCGCCGTCGCCTGCAGGTCGAACGCGCCCCTCCAGCGACTGCCCGGCGAGGTGGACTACGTCGGCTCGTCCACCGTGGCGGTCTTTCTGCGCCAGGCCGAGCCGGTCTACGGTGCGATCCGCTTCCACATCGACACCACCCCCGAGAGCCTCGGCGGGGAGCGGCTCATCCGCGAAGGGGCGGCCCGCTTTGCCGGCAGCGCACGAGAGATCGACCCCAGCACCCTGCAGGCGGGGGTCGACTCGGCCCTGATCGGACGGGATGCGATCGCGGTCATCCTGAACGCGAGCAATCCTCTCACCGATCTCTCCCGAGACGACTTGGCTTCGATTTTCGCAGGTCGGGTTCGCAATTGGAACGAGATCGGCGGACCGGACCTTGCGATCCAGCCCTTCATCGTCGGCGAGGAGTCCGCGACCCGTGAGGTTTTCCGGCAGGCGGTGCTCGGGGACGAGGCCTATGGAGATTGCGAGACGATCGTTCCCGACCGGGCCATCCTCGACGCCGTCGCCTCGCACCCCGGCGGTGTCGGACAGATCAGCCTCTCCCTGCTCGCCGGTGCTCCCGGTGTGCACCCCATCGCCATCGACGGCGAGCTGCCCGAGAGCGCCAACTTCGACTACCCGATCACTCGGCCCCTCTACCTGCTCTGGCGTCACGACCCGGTGGTCGAGGCCTTTGTCCGCTGGGTGAAGAGCGATGAAGGCCAGCGCGTCGTCATGCAGAGCTTCGTCGGCAAGGGGGTGCTCGGATCGGTCGGTCCCGCGGGCCGCACGGGCCAGAGCGGGACCCTGATCGTGCGCACACAGACCTACGAGTATCAGGAGCGTTGGGATGAACCGACCTACCACCCCCACCGCCCCTACGATGTGCTCTCCCGGGACGGGCGCTTCCTGCGGCGCATCCAAAACCATGTGGGCGAAGAGGACGAGAGCCCCACGCCGATCACCCTGCCCCCCGGCACCTACCTGATCCGCACCCGCGTCCGGGGTCGCACGGTCGAGTTCCTCGCCACCGTCGCGGCGGGCCGGGTGACCGAGGTCGACGTGAACGACTTCCTGGGAACGGGGTCCTCGGGGAGAGCTCCCTTTGGGACTTGGTGACCCCATGGACGCTTGGTGACCCCATGGACGTCGTCCTCGTCCAGCCCGAGATTCCCCACAACACCGGTTGTGCCGCGCGGCTCTGCGCCGCCCTCGGGGCGCGCTTGCACCTGGTGCGCCCCCTCGGTTTCTCCCTCGAAGACCGTTACCTCAAGCGGGCGGGCCTCGACTATTGGCCGCTGGTCGATCTGTATGTCCACGACGATCTCGATGCCTGCCTGGGCGCCCTGGGCCTCTCCGCTCCTCCCGCTCCGCGGCGGTTGATGCTCTTCTCCGCGCGCGGCGGCACATCTCTCTTCGATGTCGAGTTCGCCCCCAGCGACGCTTTGGTCTTTGGGAGTGAGTCGGGCGGTTTGGCTCCCGCCGTGCGTGCCCACCCCGCGGCGAAGGCGGTGCGCATTCCGATCCACCCTTCGATCCGCAGCCTCAACCTGGCCAATACCGTCGCCATCGGCCTCTATACCGCGATGCACAGTGCCGGCGTGCCCTTTCCGGAGGGCCAGGGGGAGTATCGGCCCCACCCCGACCGCGAGCGGGACGTGTGGCCCCACCACATCGCCAGGGAGGGAACGTCAGCGGGCGTGCAGGATGACCAGCCAGGTCCCCGGCGCGATCCCGGGCTCGGGACGCAGGGGGTGGATGTCGATCTGGGTCAGCGCCCGTAGGGGCTCCTCCTCTGGGTTCGAGAAGACACGCTCCTCGATGCGTGCCGCGCCCTGGCGGCGCACGGCTGCGCGCACCGCGGGTGTGTCGCGGGTCTCGCCCGTGGCGACGAGCAGGGCGTGGAACATCGTCGGATGGCGCGGCAGGAACCAGGCCCGCGGAACCGCCTTGTCGTGGCCCGCGCTGCGTCCCGTGGTGGTCCCCTTTCGGTGGGCGACCTCACGATCGACCAGGCCGTTGTAGTCCAACAGGCGCATGTTTGATTCCCAACCCACCGCGCCGATCGCGCCGAAGGTGAGGCTGTCCTCGGGGGTCGCCACCTGACGCAGGGCCCGGCCGAGGGGCAGGAAGACCTTCTCCAGGTTCTGGACGCTGCGCTGAAGCCGTCCCCACTCGCTCTGGAAGCCGATCTGCTTGAATTCGCGGAACTCGAGCGCCTCGCGCAGGGAGCGCGGGACGGGGTGCAGGTCGAACAGGGGCAGGAGCGAGATCGCGGCCAGGGCGAGCGCCGTGGTCGTCGCGACCA
Source organism: Planctomycetota bacterium (assembly GCA_027083445.1). GTDB lineage: Bacteria > Planctomycetota > UBA1135 > UBA1135 > JALWOP01. Next base: position 2,925 of record JALWOP010000108.1, read on the forward strand.
CCGGCCGCAATCGGGCCAGGCCCAGGGCCAGGAGCGCCGCCATCCAGGGGGCCCCCGGGGCGAGGAAGCGGAAGAAGGGCATCCAATCCCCGCCGACGAGCCAGTCGTAGGCGACGAACGCGCTCCAGCCCAGGGCCAGGGCGAAGGCGGCCCGGCGCTGCCGGATCTCCCGCTGTTCCCCGCCGCGCGAGAGGGCCAGGGCCCCCAGGACGAAGGCGGCGAGGGCCGAGGGAAAGAGCAGGAAGAAGCTGGCCGTCGTCTTGGCTCCGTGGAGCAGCCGGTTCACGGTCAGTCCGGCCTTGGCGTAGACCGTGTTCGCCAGCCACTCCCCGTAGACCGCGTGTCGCCAGAGCAGAAAGACGGCGAAGCCGGTGCCGAGGGGCAGGCAATAGGCGAGGAGACGCCGACGCCTGTGTCCCGGGTCGAGGGTGATGGCGGCGGCCAGGGCGCTGACGAGGGCCCAGCCCAGCCCCTCGACGCGGGTCAGGGCGAGGGCCAGCGCCAGCAAGCCTCCCCAGAGCCCCGCACGCAGATCCGCGCCGGAAGTGGCCTCCGAAGAGGGTCCCGATCGACGCACGGTGGCTGCGTAACTCCAAAGGCAGAGTAGCCCGAGCAGGCTCGTCTCGAGTCCTCCGGTACACCAGACCGCGAAGGGGGGGAAGGCCGCCAGGGAGAGGGTGGCCAGGGCAGATGGGAGGCTGGGCAGCTCCAGGGCGCGGGTCAGGAAGCGCTGCAGGAGGAGGAGGGTGGCGGCTCCAAACAGGATGCCGAGCGCCTGGCTGGTGGGCTCCAGGGGGAGCCCCACCCCATAGGCCAGCCGCAGGAGCAGCACCCACAGGAAGTTCGAGTAGCCCTCGACCGGCGGCTGGTCGAGGGGGTGATAGGTGGGCACGCCGAGGTCCGCCCAGTTGCGCGCGTAGCGAAACGAGATGTAGGCGTCGTCGATCAGGAAGGCGCTGCGCCAGACGAGCAGGGCGAGTACGCCGAGGGCCAGGAGGGGCAAGAGGGAACGCTTGACGGCGGACATCGCGTGCGAAGTCTACGCCGTAGACTGCCGCCTGTGAGCGATCCGACCTCGAGGCCCCGCCGCGGGCAAAAGCTGGAGGTCCCCATCGTCGAACTCGACGAGCGGGGGCGGGGAGTGGCGCGCGTGGGGCGCTGGAGCTTGGTTGCCCGGGGAGCCCTGCCCGGTTCCCGCGTACGTTTGGAGGTTCTGCGCGGACGGGGCGCCAGGCACGAGGCGCGTGTGCTCGAGGTGCTCGAGCCCTCGCCGGATGGGGGTCCGGCCCACTGCCCGCACCTGCGCCACTGCGGGGGATGTGCCTTTCAGGAGTTGGCCTATCCCGCCCAGCTACGGGCCCTGCGCGGCGCGGTCGAGGCGCTGGTGGATCCCCTGGGACTGGGCGTCCCGGTCGAGGAGGTCGCCGGCATGCAGCGCCCCTTCGCCTATCGCAACAAGATGGAGTACACCTTCGGCACGCGCCGCTTCCGCGAGGATCCAAGCGAGCGCGGGGCGCCGGCGGACTTCGCTCTGGGGCTGCACGTGCCCGGTCGTCACGAGAAGGTGATCGACGTTCAGCACTGCGCGATCCACTTCGAAGGGGCGGACGAGCTCTTGGCGGGGATGCGTGATCTCTGCTTGGAGCGGGGCCTCTCCGCCTGGGACAATCGCCGGCACACCGGTCTCCTGCGCTACCTCGTCCTGCGCCACGGGTTCCGCACGGGGGAGACTCTGGTCAACCTGGTCACCTCCGCCGAGGCCGAGGAGGAGGTCGATGCCTTGGCGGCGGCTTTCCTCGAACGGCATCCCCAGGTGACGACCTTCGTGCACTCGGTCCAGAGCCGTCCCGCCGCGACCTCCCAGGCGGAGCACCAGCGTGTGCTCCACGGCAGCGGGCGCATCCACGAGCGGGTCGGGCAGCTCCTCTACGGCATCAGCGCGGGGAGCTTCTTCCAGACCAACACCCTGCAGGCCGAACGCCTCTTCGCCGCCATCGCGGAGGAGGCTCGGGTCGCGGGGGGCACCCTCTACGACCTCTACTGCGGCGCGGGAACCATCGGCCTTGCCCTAGCGGCAGAGGCCGGCTTGGTACGGGGCTTCGAGGTCGTGCCTTCCGCCGTGCGCGACGCACGGGCGAACGCGCGGGAAAACGGGATCGAAAACGCCGAGTTCATCGAAGGGGACGTGCTCGCCTCCCTGGCCCGGGAGGGGGGCGCGGGGTCTCCGGATGTCGTCATCGTCGATCCCCCCCGCGCCGGACTCGAGGCGCGCATGATCCCCGCCCTGGCTCGCCTCGGCGCGCCCCGCTTGATCTACGTCTCCTGCAACGTCGCCGCTGCTGCGGGGGATCTGCCCTACCTGCGGGCGGCCGGTTATCGCCTCGAGCGCGTGCGCCCCTTCGATCTCTTTCCCCACACCCCCCACGTCGAGGTGATCTTCACCCTGGTGAAGTAGATCCCGCGCGTAGAGGACCCTGGGCGAGAAATCCACCCCGCGCGGTAGACTGGCCCCTATGTCCGGTGCTAGTCAGCGGGGCCTCGTCATGCCCGGCACCTTGCTCGCTTCGGTGCCACAGATGCTCGACCCCAACTTCATGCACAGTGTCGTCGTGATGGTCGAGCACCATGCGAAGGGGGCGTTGGGGCTGGTCGTCAACCACCCGACCGAGCTCTCCCTGGCGGCGCTGACCCAGGGCCATCCCCTGCTGGATGGGTTCGATTTCCCGGTCTATGGCGGAGGGCCGGTCGGCCACGAGGGGCTGCAGTTTCTCCATCGTCTCGAAGGGGTGATCGAGGACGGGCTGCCCCTGGGGGAGGGACTCTTCTTGGGTGGGCGCATCGACGACCTGGCCCGGGCCCTGCGTGAGGGGAAGGCCACTTCCCGCGACCTGCGCTTCTTGATCGGCTACGCCGGCTGGGGGGAGGGACAGCTCGACCAGGAGCTGGCGAGCGGCTCCTGGGTACCGGCCCCCCCCAACCCCGACCTGATCTTCCACCCCGAGGGGGGCGAGCCGGTCTGGAGGGAGCTTCTGCGCGGGCTCGGTGATGTGGGCCGCACCCTCTCCCAGCTCCCCCCCGATGTGAACTGGAACTAGGCCGAATCGGCCGCCCCGTCCCGGGTATCGCGGGAGAGGGCTTCCCAGCGCGGGGGAGCGGGAAGTGCGAAGATCGAACCTTCCCGCGCGTAACTCCCTCCCGGCCCTTGCCCAGCGCCCAGGATCGGCGAGGATCTGGACCCCGCCCGTATGCTCCGCCCGTCCCAAAAAACCCCCGCATCCGCTCCCCGCCGCCGGGGATGCCTGGGCTGGTTCCTCCAGGGGGGGCTGGGGTGCGGCGCCTTTCTCGCCGGAGCTTTCGGCGCCGCTTTTCTCTTTGCACCGACCCTCCTCAGCGGGGCGGCCGGTGCCCTGCTCGAGAAGGTCATCGACGACGCCATCGCCGGTCGGGTTACCGTCGAGGGCTTTCACCTCGACTGGCTCGAGGCGCAGACCGGCGAGGTGATCGTCCACGACGCGGAGGAGGGCGAGGTGGCCCGGATCGAGGTGAGCCTTCCTCCCCTGTTCGTGCTCTTCGGTCTCCGGGACACGCCCGCGCACATCGCTCTGCACGCCAGGCTCCTGCGCTGGATTCCCGATGGTCGAGGCGGTTCGAACCTACTCGCCGCCTTCTCGCCCAAAGGGATCCGGTCCAGTCGCGTGCGGATCGGGGACTTCGACAGCGCCGACGGCTACGATGCCTCCTTCTCCTATACGCTGGATGCCCGAGTGGACCAGTTGCTCGTCGAGGGAGAAGCGGCCTTCGAACTGCGGGATCTCCGCCTCAACGTCCAGCACGAACCGAAGGGGGCGGACGAGATCACCCTCCTCGGGGAGGTCCAAGGCAGCGAGGGAGTGCCCGGTACCCTGCGCATGCAGACCCGGTTTCAGGGTTCTGCGATCCGAAGTTCTACCGGCAAGGGAAGCTCCGGGGAGAGGAGCTGGCCCTGGTACGGAGCCGAGGATGTGGCCCTCGACATCGAGGCCTCCGGGCTCGAGAGCGCCCTCCTGGAGTGGATTGCCGACGTGCCCGTGGGAGAGCTCTTCGGTCCGAACTTCGAGGGCCGGCTCTCCGTGCACGATGATGCGCGGGGTCGCCGGGTGAGCCTCGACCTGGGGGGAAAACGTCTCGAGTTCGAAGGGCTTTGGGAGGGCACGCAGCTCGTCGGCGAGGGCCGCTCTCTCCGGGCGGAGCTGCCCCTTCCAGCTCCCTGGCTGGCGCGGGTCGTGGGGGACCTTCTGCCCGCGAGTACGCGCCTCGCGGGCCTCGATTCCGCGGGGAGCTGGCAGGGAGTGGACCTGCACATTCCGGTGGGGGAGCTGGGGGGGCCCTGGCCAAGCGCCGACGAGCTGTGGGAAGGCCTGTC
>JALWOP010000109.1 GCA_027083445.1 Planctomycetota bacterium
TGAGTTGGCCCGCCGGGATCACGAGCGGGCTGGAAGCCACCGTCGCGTCGTCCGGCACCGTGGCCGATCCACTGACGGTGAAAGGCACCGTCACGTCCAGCCCCGAAGCTGAGGAGAGCGAGACGGTCACCGAGAGCGCACCGTCGCCTTCGCCCGCGGTCCCCGAGGCAAGGTCGAAAGCGACCGTAGGTGTCTGCTCCGATTGGAAGTGGACCTCCAAACCATCGCTGGTGTTGTAGGTCGAAGTCTGCCCCTGGGGATCCCGGTACCAGGCTTGGAAGTACCAGGTCGAGTCCGCCGTGATCGTGCCGGCGGCCGGCGGAGCGGTCAGGTCCAAGCCGTAGTCGATCTGACCACCACTTACGGCGAGAACCGGCAAGCGGTAGATCGGTACCCCTCCCCCGATGCAGAGCAGACCGTCGCCGAAGGGAACCCCAGCCCCTCCGTTCCGAACCGCCGCAGAATAGAAAAAGAGCCCGAAACCGTTCGGCATGGGGCCGGCGAACAGGTGCAGGTTATTGTCCGAGACGGCACACTGCCCGTTGCTCCAGATCACTGCCGGCGACCCCGTGGAATTGGGGTTGGAGGAGCAGAAATTCTCGATTCGACACTGGGCGGACGCCAGGCCGGCCGCACCCAAACCCAGGAGGAATAGGCGAACGAGATGGTGGGGAAGACGTCCCAAGAGGGGTACCCGAATCAGGAGGAGAGATGGGGGGGACCCAAGGGTGAGCCCCTCGGTGCCCTCTATTCTACATCGCCTGGAAGCGACCCGGGAGCGTAGCGATTTGGCAGGAACTCGCATTCAGCGCTGGGGAGCCGGCGGAGGAGCCCTGCTTCAGGAATGGACATTCTTGGGGCATCCCTCCTCAAGGCCCAGGCAAAAGGGGTCGATGCCCCGCTTGACGGCCCCCCTCTCCCCGGCGAGAACCTGCACCCGAGCCTCCCCATGGAACCCCAGACAGCCTGTCGATGCAGCGCCTGCGGCGCGGAGGCCCCGCGGGTCTTCTTCTCGGTGCCCCAGATTCCGGTCCTGGTCTGCGCCCTCTGGCCGGATGCCGAGAGCGCCCGCGCCTGCCCCAGGGGTGACCTACGCCTGTCTTATTGTGAGACATGCGGCGCCATCGAGAATCAGGCCTTCGACGCGGAGCGGGTCGTCTACACCGATCAGTACGAGAACTCCCTCCACTTTTCCGAGTTCTTCCAGGGCTACGTGCGCGAGTTCGCGGGCGAGCTCGTCGAACGCTTCAAGCCCGCCGGTCGCACCGTGGTGGAGATCGGCTCGGGAGACGGCCAGTTCCTCGAACTGTTGTGCCGGCTGGGCGAATGCCGCGGCGTCGGCTTCGACCCGAGCTATGACCCCTCATCCCCCGATGAGCTGGACGGTGGCCGGGTGCGCTTCGTCCGCGAATACTTCGATCCCTCACATGCCGACCTGACGGCGCACCTAGTCGTCTGCCGCCAGGTACTCGAGCATCTGCCCGATCCCGGCCGGATGCTGCGCGGCGTCCGCGCCGCCCTCGCACCCGATGCGGCCGTCGTCTTCGAGGTGCCCAACGCGCGCTACACCCTGGAAAGCCCCTCCCTGTGGGACGTGATCTACGAACACGTCACCTACTGGAGTGCCGGCAGCCTCGCACGCCTCTTTGCGGCCTGCGGCTATGACGTGCTGGCCACCCGGGCGACCTTCGCCGACCAGTTCCTGGCCGTCGAAGCGCGACCCGCGTCAGGTGAGCGGGGCGCAGTCCTGGCCCCCGTGGACGACATCGCCGACTTGACGCGCTCGGTAGAAGCCTTCGAACGATCGTGCTCCGCGACCATCGACGGCTGGCAGCGAGAATTGGAGGCACGCCACGCAGCCGGACAAAAAGTCGCCCTCTGGGGCACGGGCGCGCGCGGCGTCAACTTCCTCAACATCGCCGACCCCAAGGGGCGCATCGAAACCGTCGTCGACATCAATCCGCGCAAGCACGGCATGTACGCCCCGGGCACGGGGCAACGTATCGGCCCCCCCGAGGATCTCCTCCGAGAGCCGCCCGATCTCGTCGTCGTCATGAATCCCAACTACCTGCAGGAGATCCAAGCCTCGCTCACCGAGATGGGCTTGAACCCGGAGACCCGTTGTGCCTGATCAAACCTCTCATGCGGCAACCTGTCGCTTCTGCTCGGCGCCCCTCGAGCACATCTTCATCGACCTGGGTCTCTCCCCCCTGTGCGAAAGCTTCGTGCGTGCTGAAGACCTGAACAAGGGCGAGACCTTCTACCCGCTCAAGGTCTGGGTCTGCTCCGCGTGCAAGCTGGTGCAACTCCAGGAGTACGTCGCCGCAGACGAGATCTTCGACGACTACGCCTACTTCAGCTCCTTCTCGGATTCCTGGCTCGCCCATGCGGCCAACTACTCGGAGATGATGCGCCGGCGCTTCGCTCTGGGTGGGGAGAGTTTCGTCGTCGAGATCGCTTCCAACGACGGCTACCTCCTCAAGAACTTCGTTCAGGCCGGCGTACCCTGCCTGGGAATCGAACCCTCCTGGACCGTCGCCGAGGCCGCCAAGAAGGTCGGAGTCGAGAGCCTGGTCCAATTCTTCGGCAAGGAAACCGCCGCAGAGGTGGCCGAGCAGCGTGGGCTCGCCGATCTGATCCTGGGAAACAACGTCCTCGCCCACGTCCCCGACCTGAACGACTTCGTCGGCGGCCTGCCCCTGCTTCTCGCTCCGGATGGCATCGTCACGATGGAGTTCCCCCATCTGATGCGCCTCGTCGAGCAGGTCCAGTACGACACGATCTACCACGAGCACTTCTCCTACCTATCCCTGCTCACCGTCGAACGCATTTTCTCCGCCCATGGCATGGAACTCTTCGATGTCGAGGAGCTGCCCTCCCATGGCGGTTCCCTGCGCATCTACGCCCAGCATGCGGGAGGACCGCAGCAACGCTGCGAACGGGTCGATGCGCTCCTCGGACGCGAGAGAGCGGCGGGCTATGACGGTCTCGAGGTCTATCTCGACTTCCCCGAAAGGGTGGAGGCGAGCAAGCGGGCGCTCCTGCGCTTCCTGATCGCCGCCCGAGAGGAGGGTAAGCGCATCGTTGCCTACGGAGCGCCCGGTAAGGGCAACACCCTTCTGAACTACTGCGGGATTCGAACCGACCTGATCGAATACGCCGTCGATCGCAATCCATACAAACACGGCCGCTTCACTCCGGGCACCCACATTCCGATTCATCCCCCCGAGAAGCTCGAACAGGACGACCCGGATTACGTGTTGATCCTACCCTGGAACCTGGCCCGCGAGATCGGACGCCAGCTCACCCCCCTTACCGAGCGCGGCGTACGCCTGGCCATTCCCATCCCCACCTTGCAAATCCTCGAGACTTCGACGGTTGCCGCTCAATGAAGGTTGTTCTCTTTTGCGGTGGCCAGGGCATGCGCCTGCGCGACTACTCGGACAAGATTCCCAAGCCGATGGTCCCCATCGGCTATCGCCCGATTCTGTGGCACGTGATGAAGTACTACGCGGCCTACGGATACCGGGATTTCATCCTCTGCTTGGGATACAAGGCCGATGCCATCAAGCGCTACTTTGTCGAGTACGACGAGTTCCTCTCCAACGACTTCGTTCTACGGGGCAGTGATCCCAAGCCCCAGCTCCTGCACCAGGACATCCACGAGTGGAACATCACCTTCGTGGACACCGGCTACTCCTCATCCATCGGGGAGCGCTTGCGCCGCGTGCGCAAGCACCTCGAAGGCGAGGAGATGTTCCTGGCCAACTACTCCGACAACCTGACGGACTTCCCTCTTCCGCGCTTGGTTGATCGTATGCGCGCGGAACCCGAGCTCATCGCCGGCTTCCTGGCGGTCAAGCCGCCCCACAGCTTCCACGTCGTGCGCATGGACGATGGGGAGCGCGTCGTCGACATCCAAGAGACGCGCAACGCCGACCTGTGGATCAACGGCGGCTACTTCTGCCTGCGTCAGGAGATCTTCGACTACCTGCACAAGGACGAGGAACTGGTCGTAGAGCCCTTCCAGCGCCTGGTTCGTGAGGGTCGTTTGCTCGGCCAGCGCTACGAGGGCTTCTGGCAAAACATGGACACGTTCAAAGACCGCACCCTACTCAACGCCATGCACGAACGCGGCGAGGGACCCTGGGAGATCTGGAGGGTCGACAAGTGAGTGCGATCCAAGGTTGCCGCTCCTGTGGCCACAGTGACCTGGCCACGGTGTTGAACTTCGGCCAGTCGCCCCTCGCCGACCGCCTCCTGCGCCCCGAGGAGCTCGGGGAAGAAGATCTCTTCTTCCCCCTGCGTCTGGTCGTCTGCCCCCAGTGTGCCCTGGTCCAGATCACCGAGAACGTGCCGCCGCAAATCCTCTACTGCGGGGACTACCCCTACTACACATCGGTCTCCCCCGGGCTGGTGCGACACTTCACCCAAGCTGCGCACGCCATGCTTGCACGCACACCGCTTCCTGCCGGAGCACGGGTGATCGAGGCCGCTAGCAACGACGGTTACCAGCTCAAGGTCTTCCGCGATGCGGGCTTTGAGGTCTTGGGTGTCGACCCCGCCTCAGGCCCGGCCCAGGCAGCCAACGACGCGGGGATCGAGACCTGCTGCGACTTCTTCAGTGCGGAGGTGGCTCGTAGGCTGGCCGGTGAGGGCAAACGGGCCCGGCTCTTGACCGGCAACAACGTCCTCAATCTGATCCAAGACCTCGACGACTTCGCCCAGGCCGTCGACCTGTTACTGGAGGAGGAGGGCACGCTCTGCTTCGAGGTCCCCGACTTCGTCGCCACCGTCGATCAGGCCGCCTTCGACAACGTCTTCCACCAGAACACCACCTACTGGACCGCAACCTCCCTGGATCGTTTCTGGCGCGCCCGCGGCCTCTACCTGAACCACATCGAGCCCGCTCCGACCTTCGGCGGCTCCCTGCGCGTCTACTTCGAGCGCCGCGAAGATCCCAGCACTGCGGTGCGGGCTCGCTTGGCGGAAGAACAAGAGCGCGGGGTCCCCAGCCCCGAGTTCTACGCCGCCTTCGCCGAACGGGTCGAGAGGATCAAGGCCGGGCTCTGCGCGATGATCGCGGACCTACGCCGGCAAGGGCAGCGTATCGTCGCTTACGGAGCAGCAGGCGGCATGGCGACCACCCTGCTCTCCTACCTCGACCTCCAGGACAATCCGATCGAGTACGCAGTGGACATCAACCCCCACAAGCACGGTCGCTTCACCTCCGGCAGTCGCCTGGAGATCCGGCCCGCCGAGGCACTCATCGAGGACCGGCCCGATGTCGCCCTACTCTTGGCTTGGAACTTCGCCGACGAGATCCTCGAGCAGCAAGCTGCCTTCCGTGAAGGTGGTGGACGCTTCCTCGTGCCGATCCCCGAGCCACGACTGATCTGATCCGGCCCGGCCCAGCGCCCGATCAGCACCAACGCAGCCGCTCGTCCAGGCGTCCGGCTTCCCGGTGCCCGAGGACGGTCTTGATGCGCAGGTACTTGGAGGAGAGGAATTCCTCCCGCGTCAGTCCGTGCTCCTGGTAGGCGGCGTAGAGCTGTTCGATGCCCTTGCGCACGGTCCAGGTCGGCTCGTAACCGGGCAGCGTGGTCTCGATCTTGGTGAAATCGACGCGGTAGTTGCGCAGGTCCGGAGAGGCACCCTCCGCGAACTCCAGATGGCAGTCCGGCACCACCTGCGCCACGAGTTCGGCCACCTCACGAATGCGATAGTTCTCCGAGCTGCGGCCGACGTTGAAGGCTTGATCATGCACGAGGTCACGATCCGCCTCCAAGACGGCCAGAAACGCGCGACTGATATCCTCGATGTGCACCAGAGGCCGCCAGGGCGAACCGTCCGACTTCATCAGCACCTCGCCCGTCGTATAGGCATAGGCGGTCAGGTTGTTGACGACCAGGTCGATGCGCAGAGAGGGCGAGAGTCCATAGGCCGTGGCATTGCGCATGTAAACCGGACTGAAGTGTTCGTCCGCCAAGTGGGAGAGGGCCTGCTCCACCTCGATCTTGGCCGTGCCATAGGGGGTCACCGGGTTCATGGCCGCGTTCTCGGTCAGGGGGGCGTCCCCAGCAGCGCCGTAGAGACTGCACGACGAACTGAAGATGAAACGCGGCACGCCCGCCTGCTTGGCGGTCTCGGCACAGCGCACCGTCGCATCGCGGTTGATGTCGAAGGTGAGCGCCGGATCCAGATCACCCAAAGCGTCGTTGGAGAGGGCCGCCAGGAAGAGAATCGCGTCGAAACCCTCGAGGTCAGCGGGCTCGATGTCGCGAATGTCCTTGCGGATGGCCTCGACCGGAGGACGGCCGTCGAACTGGCAGTCTTCGTAGTAGAAGGTGTCAAGCCCAACGACCTCGTGGCCCGCATCCTGAAGGAGAGGGACCATGACCTGACCGATGTAGCCGTTGTGGCCGGTGACAAGCAGTTTCATGATTCAAGCGATGCGCAGCTTGCGCGCGTGGAATGCTTCGGCGTAGCGAGTAGGTGAGTTGCACTCGAGACCGCGCAGGCGCAGGGTCGCCTGAAACGTCTCGGTGTCGAACCAGGGCTTGGTGGCTTGACTCGGAAAGAAGCGCGGCAGGGCCTCCAGCTTATCGGCAACGATGCTCGGATCGAGGGGTACATAGAGATTGGGCTGCCCCAGATCCCCGTCATACTTGGGGATCTCGTACTCCAGGATCAAATGATCGCGGAAGGCGTTCCAGCCGAGTTCTGCCAGGGTGCGGTGGTCCTGGTGCCGATCCCGCTCGTGGTGGTTCAGGACGAGGTCGGGAGCGAACTCCTCGCCTACTGCGTGTAGCTTCTCCTTGATCGCCGCCCACTGGGAGGGGAAGAAGCTCTCTCGAAAGCCCTCGACATCGAGCCGAAACTCGCGGGCACCCCGAGCGAAGTGTTCTGCGCTCGCACGGGCCTCGTCGGCACGCCGAGCTTCGGCCGAAAAGACCACCCAGCAGAGCTCCACGCCACCGGGGTGCGAGTCGATCCAGTGCCGAATCGTCCCGCCCGCGCCGATCTCGATGTCGTCGGCGTGGGCACCGATGCAGAGCAGCCGCAGGGGCTGGCCGGGGAGCAACTGGAGAGCGAAGTCGAGCATGGGAGACAGGTCCATATCGGCCAAATCCGGCCGGCGCCGGAAGTCTACTCCGATGTTGCCGGGCATCCTCGCGAATCGATCGAATTCGGGCCACGCCCGGGCGCTCTCGTGACGGGGCCGTGGCACCACCGGGGTCAAACAGGTGCTAGTCTGCGCCCGTGCAAGTCCCCCCCCACGTCAGCTTTGTC
>JALWOP010000110.1 GCA_027083445.1 Planctomycetota bacterium
ATCCTGGAGGAGGGGGAACAGGAAGAGGAGGAGGGGCAGCGCGCTCATGGCCCAGGCATCCTATCCGGCGCGATTCCCGAGCGCCCGCCCGGGGGCTCCATGGCGCCGTTGCCTGGTTAGGATGCGGCGGTGACCCCCGGCCCCTTCGACGCAGAGCCCCTCTATTGCCTGGTGGGGTCGACCGCCAGCGGCAAGAGCGCCCTGGCCCTGGAGGTTGCCCAGCGCCTGGGGATGGAGATCCTCTCGATGGACTCGATGCAGGTCTATCGGGGCATGGACGTGGGCACGGCCAAGCCCAGCGCCGAGGAGCTTGCTCGGGTACCCCACCACCTGATCGATCTGGTCGACCCGAACGAGCGCTTCGACGTCCAGGCCTGGTTGGCCGCGGCGGAGGAGGCCCTGGACGCAATCCAGGCGCGGGGTCGGCGGGGTCTCTTCGTGGGGGGGACGGGGCTCTACCTGGCGGCTCTCCTCCGTGGCCTCTTCGCGGGTCCTCCGGTCGATCTCGACCTGCGGGCGCGTCTGGAGGAGCACGCGGAGCGGGTCGGTGCAGAGGAGCTTCACCGCGAGCTGGCCCAGCGCGACCCCGCCAGTGCCGCGCGGCTGCACCCCGCGGACCGGCGCCGGGTCGTGCGTGCCCTGGAGGTCCTCGAGCAGACCGGCCGGCCGCTCTCCGACTGGCAGCGGGAGTGGGGCGAGCGAGCCAGCCCGCGCCAGCAGCGCGCGCGGCTGGTGGGGCTCGCCGTCGAGGTCGACCAGCTCGACCGGCGCATCGAGGAACGAACCGCGCTCATGCTCGCCAGCGGGTGGCCCGAAGAGGCGCTGCGCCTCGAAGAGCGCGGGCTGGGACCGAGTGCGGTCCAGGCCCTGGGTTACGCCGAGGCGCTGGCCCTTGCCCGGGGTGAGTTGGATGCGTCCGAGGCCCAGGCGCGGATCGCCCTTCGCACGCGCCAGTTCGCCCGCCGCCAGCGCACCTGGTATCGCAAGTTTCCCATCCACTGGTTGCCCCACGACGCGCCCGATCGGGTCGAACGGGCAGTGGCGCTCTTTGCGGGGCGAGAGGGGTCTTGACCAGTCGACCCCCCCTCTAGCCGGGCCCTGATCGAGCCCTAATCAACACCCCTAATCAACCAAATGGTGGAAACCCATCACCGTGCCGCTGACCGCGGGCTGGATCCACTTGTGGACGAAGGTGGCGGTGACCGCACCGATCGTATCCCCGGCGACGCCGCTGATGCCCTCCATGAACTCGTCGCGTCCGCCCTCTTCGAAGACGCCGATCAGAGATCCGACGGGCAGGGGGACGAAGGGGCCGCCGGCCCCCATCGCCGCGAAGCCGAGCAGGATGCCTTCGACGTGGATGAAGGTCACCGGGTCGGGCAGCAGGCTGTTCTTGGGCCGCCGGCGCAGGGGCAGATCCGGGTGGTTGGGGTTGTCCGGGTTGTGGTGGAAGAAGTGCCGCCGCAGGGTCAGGTTGATCGACTGCTTGTTCTCCCAGGTGAAGTCCCGCCAGTCACCGTCCCGGGAGGAGTCGTAACCGAGGAAGAAACGCGCCATGCGGGGCGCGATCGAGTCGGCGTTCCAGTGGTCGTTGATCTGCTGGCCGGTGCCCTGGCACGCGACGGTGAACAGGGCGAGGACAGAGGCGAGGAGGGAGCGCTGCATGCGTTCTGGGGGGGAGGGGGGAACGCCCGATCGAACTCACGGGGTCGGCGAGGGCAGGGGCCGGGAGGCCTGGAGACTGTCCGCAGCGGCGCTGGAGTCGATCAGAAGGGGATAATCAGGGTATGAACGGGGGGCTTCGATGGGGCTGCCCGGGGAGTGCCGCCGGGGAAAACCTGCGCGGGCTCACGTGGAGGGACCTAGGCAGCCGTCACCGACGTTCGGGCCGCTCTTCGGGCTCCCCGCGGGAGACCTTGCAGTGGGGTCTCGGAAGGGCAGTCGAGGCGGCGATTCTAGGGCTCCGATGGACTGAAGTCCAGGTGGGACCGATGATTGGGGCCGCCCCAGGGCCTCTACCCCAGGGCCTGCCGGAGTAACCACCTTGTCCTCCCCCAGACGCCTGGCCCTCTTCGGGGGCTCCTTCGATCCGATCCACGCCGGCCACCTCGAGGTCGCCCGCCGCGCTCGGGAGGCCTTCGACCTCGACCGGGTGATCCTGATGCCCGCCGCCCGCCCGCCCCACAAGGAGGGGGTGACCCTGGCTGCGCCCCACCATCGCCTGGCGATGGCCGCCCTCGTCGCGGCCCTCGAACCCTGGCTCGCGGTCTCGGATCTGGAACTCCTGCGGGCGGGGCCCTCCTATACCTACGACACCCTGGTCGCTCTCCCCGCGGCGGTCGGTGAGCCGGAGGGGGTGGAGCGCTGGTTCATCCTGGGGAGCGACAACCTGGCCGGGCTGGCCGATTGGTATCGGGCAGGGGAGCTACTCGCCCTCGCCCGGCCGATCGTCGTTCTGCGGGACGAGCGCGACTGGCAGGTCGACCGGGGGCGCTTCGAGCGGCTCGGGCCGGGGGTCTGGGAGCGCCTCCGCGCGGGCCGGCTCGACCTGCCGCCCCATCCCGGCCGAGCCCGGCAGATTCGCGCCGCCCTCGCTCGGGGGGAGGAGAGCCCCCAACTCCTCCCGGCCGTGGCGGAATACATCCGCCGCGAGGGCCTCTACCGTTCTCGATGAACCTCCTCGCCTCCCTCGTCGTCAGCGCCTGCGTCACGCCGCTCGCGATACGGCTGGCCCTGGCCGCCGGCTGGATCGACCGCTGGGAGGGGAACCCGGAGCGCAAGCCCCGGCGCGCGGCGATCCCATTGGTGGGGGGCTTTTCCCTCGCCGCGGGATTGGCGGCGGGGGGGGAGGAGTGGCCCTGGGGCGCCCTGCTCCTCGCTCTGCTCCTGGGGAGTATCGACGACCGCCTTCCCCGCGGGCTGCCCGTCGGCTGGAAGCTCGCCGGACAGGCCCTGGTCGCCCTCCTCCTCGCCCTCCTCCATCCTTCGGGATCGCTCCCAGGGGCGTTCGGGCCGGCCGAGACCTTCCTGCTCGCCCTGGTGGCGATGAACGCGGTCAACACCTGGGACAACGCTGACGGGGCCGCCGCGGGACTGGCCTGGGCCGCCGGCCAGTGGGGGGGGAGCGCCGGCCTCGCCGGGGCTGCCCTCGGTTTCCTGCCCTGGAACCTGGCCCCGTCCAAGGGCGTGCCCCGCGCCTATCTGGGCGACGGGGGCAGTCACCTGATCGGCGTCGCGATCGCCGCGCGTCCCCAGATGGCCTGGGTGCTGCTCCTGCCCCTACTCGACCTGTTGCGCCTCTCGATTCTGCGCTTCCTCGCCGGAGACCCGCCCTGGCGCGGGGATCGCCGCCACCTTGCACACCGGCTCCAGGCAGCGGGCATGCCCCCCTGGGCCCTGGCTCTCCTGCTTGCTCTCCTGGCCGGGGCCCCCCTGGTTTGGGGGCTTTCCGGGGTGCTTCTCAGCGTCGTGGCCTTCGCTCTTCTCGTGCTCCGCACGCCGAGCCCTTGCTCCCCCCCTCCCCCCTCCGGATAATCTCCGCCCCCTTTGGGCGGGTCGATCCCGCTTGCCATGGGCTCACCCGGTGGACTATCCCCTTACGGCGATCATCTCCGACCTGCACGCCAACGTACCGGCGCTCGAGGTCGCCCTCGCGGACGCGCATCGACGCGGCGTGCGGCGGTACGTCTGCCTGGGGGACGTGGTCGGCTATGGGGCCAGGCCCCGCCCCTGTCTCGACATCGTCATGCGCCTGTGCGTCGAGGAGGCGAGGGAACTCGAGGTCCATGGGGGGGGCGCACTGGAGCCGGGGCTTTGCCTGCTCGGCAACCACGAGCAGGCGCTCATGTACCACGCCGAGGATTTCAACCCCAAGGCGCGGGCGGCGATCGAGTGGACGCGCGACGAGCTTGGGGCGGATCCCGAGCGGGCGGACGCCTACTGGGACTTTTTGGGGGACCTGGAAGGTTCCGGTCGAGATGCGATCGCCATGTTCGCCCACGGATCCCCCCGGGACCCTGTGCGTGAGTACATGCTGCCTCGGGATGCCCACGATCCCGCCAAGCTGCAAGCGGTCTTCGGCTGCATGGACCGGGGTGTCTGCTTCGTCGGCCACAGCCATGTTCCCGCAGTCTACTATCAGGATGGTCGCCTCTTCCGTCCCCGCGGTTCGGAGGGCCCCTTCGACCTCGCCGACCTGTCCCGTGACCCCTGCATCGTCAACGTCGGATCGGTCGGCCAGCCCCGCGATGGGGATGCGCGCCTCTCCTACGTGCTCTTCGACGGCGAGGCGGTGACCTTCGTGCGTCTCGAGTACCCCGTCGACCGGGCCGCCGCGCAGATTCGGCGCGTGCCCGAGCTCCCCGATTTCCTGGCCGACCGCCTCGCGCGCGGCAAGTAGAGACCTCCCGGTGCAAGCCCGACTCGCCCTAGCCCTCTTCCTCTCGTTCCTCGTCCTGGTCCTCCTGCGGGGACGCGGCGGGCAGCCCACTGCGGGCCCCACTCCGGATGGCGCTCCCCGCAGCCAGGAGCCGGCCGGGTTGCCTCCGACCACCCAGCCCACGCCGAGCGAGGAGGCAGCCGCCCCTCCTCCGCCGCCGATCGACGAGGCCGAGCCCTGGCGAGAGACCCTCTCGTTCGGTCCCTACCAGGCGACCTTCGACAACCGCGGTGCGGTGCTCTGCGAACTGCGGCTCGACGGCTACTACACCGAGATGTTCCTCGACGAGGAGGCCAAGCGGGACCCGACCTACTGGGTGCCGCTGTGCGCCGAGGTCGACACGGGGCGTGAGCTTCTCGCCTCCCTCATGCTGAGCGTCGAACCGTCGACCCAGGGCTGGCTGGCCGTCGACCCGAGCCGCGTACGCTGGCAGGCGCGGGTCGAGCGGGACGGGGAGGAGCGGGTGCGGGCGGTGCACTTCACCCTGGACGGGGGCCGCGGGGTCGAGTTCGAGAAGATCCTGCGCCCGGCCGAGAGTGGCTACGACATCGAGGTCGAGTTCCTGATGCGCAACCACTCCGCCGAGGAGCTTGCGGGCAGGCAGGGCTCGTGGCGCCTGACCCCCGCGATGGGGGTGCCGCCGGCGGCAGACGATTCCTTCTACATCGAACCCAAGGCCTGTGCCTGCTGGCGCAAGAGCAAGGGGGAGTTCGGGCTGGAGCGCAAGCGTCGCAACTACAAGAAGCGCGATTCAGGTGCCTTCCCTCCCTCGAGTGACATCGTCTGGGGCGGCGTCGACAACAAGTACTTCGTCATGGCCCTGCGCCCGGCTGATCCCGAGGCGTCCGTCGCCTTGACCGGAGCGAGCTGGCGCACGATCTGGGATGCGGCCTGGGCGCGCTCCCATCCCGAGGACGCCGAGGGCAAGAGTTACCGCCACATCGCCACCGACCTCGACCTGACGACTCGCCTGCCCGAGGTCGGCGGCGAGGCGCGCTACACCTTCCGGCTCTACGCCGGCCCCAAGCAGCCCCCGATCCTGCTTCAGCATCCCGACGGCGAGGCTCTGGCGCGGCTGGTCAAGGCCGACCTGGGATTCTTCAGCGGTATCGCGGGGATCCTGACCTCGATCCTGGGTTTCTTCCACGGGATCATCGGCAACTGGGGCTTCTCGATCATCCTGTTGACGCTCTTCGTGCGGCTGGCGCTCTTTCCGATCAACCGGCGTTCCCAGACGGCGATGGCGCGCCACGCGACCAAGATGAAGCGCGTCCAGCCGATGCTCAACGCGGCCAAGGAGAAGTACGCCAAGGACCCGCGCAAGCTCCGTGAAGAGCAGGCGCGCATCATGCAGGAGGAGGGTGCCTTTCCGCCCCTCGGCGGCTGCTTGCCGATGTTCGTGCAGATCCCGATCTTCTTCGGACTCTTCAAGGCGCTGCGCACGAGCTTCGACCTGCGCCAGGCACCCTTCATCGGTTGGATCCACGACCTCTCGGAGCCGGATCGCTTCATGCACCTGGGCTGGCACACACCGGTCATCGACATGGAGTACCTCAATATCCTGCCGCCGGTCATGGTCGTCCTGTGGATCGTGCAGCAGCGGGTCATGCCCAAGCCGACCGACGAGCAGGCTCAGCGCATGCAGCGCATGATGATGTGGATGCCGGTGCTCTTCGGCTTCTTCCTCTACAACTACGCTGCCGGGCTTTCGCTCTACATGATCACGACCTCGATCTTCGGAATCCTCGAGCAGACCGTGATCAAGCGCATCTGGCCGATCGATGACAGCGAGAAACCGCGCAAGAAGAGTGGCTTCATGGAGCGGCTCGGCGAGTTGCAGAAGCAGGCCAAGACCTTGGAGGAGATGAAACGTCAGGCCAAGGCCCAGCGCCGCCAGCAGCATCAGCGCCGTAAGGGCAAGCGCGGCTAGGAGGCGGACATGGATACGATCTGCGCCGTCGCCTCCGCCGCAGGTGGGGGGCGGCGCGCGGTGATACGCCTCTCGGGTCCCGCGGCGGCGACGATCGTCGCCGCCGCCTGTCCAGGGGTAGAGCTCTCCGCAAGGGGGCTGGCGTGCGTGGAGTTCCACGACGGCGTGGGCACCCAGCCCGTCCTGCTCCTGTGGATGCCCGCACCGCGCTCCTATACCGGGGAGGACGTGGCTGAGCTGCACCTGCTCGGCAGTCCTCCCCTGGTGCGCGCCGCCCTGGGGCGACTGGTCGCTCTGGGCGCGCGCCCGGCTCGGGGGGGGGAGTTCACCCGGCGGGCTTTCGAGAACGGTCGCCTCGATCTCACCCGGGCCGAGGGGGTGGCGGAACTGATCGCCGCGCGTTCCCGCGAGGAGCGGCGGGCAGCCACCGCCCTGCTCAGCGGTGGGCTCGGTGGACGTGTCGCCCGCCTGCGGGATGCCCTGGTCGATCTGCGAGCCCTGACCGAGGCCTCCCTCGATTTCGACGAGGGGGCGACGGGGGAGATCCCCACCGGGGCACTCGCCGCCCGCGCACGGGAGCTGATGGCCGCCATCGAGGAGGCGCGTGCCTGGGAGGCGCGCAGGGTGCCCGCGAGCGGGCTTGCCCGGGTCACCCTCGTCGGTGCTCCAAACGCCGGCAAGAGCTCCCTGTTCAACGCTTTGACCGGTGGGGGAGGAGGTCTGCCGGCCCTGGTCAGCCCCCAGGGGGGAACCACCCGGGACGTGAAGAGCGCAACCTGGCTCGCGGGTGGGGCGGAGGTCGAACTCTTCGACACAGCCGGAGAGGAGCCCGCCCGCGGGGAGGCCGAGTCCCTGGCGCAGGAACGGCGGCGGCGTCAGGTCGAGGGGGCCGACCTCGTCCTCGGGGTGGTCGATGCGGTCTGCCCCAGGCGGGTGGCGGGAGCGGATCTGTTGGCCTGGAACAAGCTGGACCTGCCCGGAGCGGCGCCGCCCCCGGAGGGCCCTCCGCCGGTGGTGGGGACCTCGGCCAGGACCGGTTTGGGGCTCGAAGAGCTGGGGGCCGCTGTCGCCCGGGCCTTGGCTACCCGCTCCAGCGGGCTGAGCCGTAGCCTGGGAGCGCGCCACCTGGCGGCCCTGGAGGCGGCGGGGTCTCGCCTGGAGACGGCCCTGGCCGGCCTCGAGGCGGGGGAGACCCTCGACCTCTTCGCCGAGGGCCTGCGGGAGGTGACCGACGCCCTGGACGGGATCAGCGGTCTGACCACCCCCGAGGATCTCCTGGACCGGATCTTCGCGCACTTCTGCCTGGGGAAGTGAGCCGGAGCGGTGCCCCCCAGCCCCTGGTGGACTCTGCCCCGAATCGTCCATTGACACCCAAGATGTAGCGTGCTCCACTCGGTCCAGGTGAAGTGCCCCCGCTGTTCCGCCGACGATGATCGCGTCGTCGATTCGCGCTCGTCGGCTGAGGGTGCGGTCATTCGACGTCGGCGGGAGTGTTTGCAGTGCTTTCTGCGCTTCACGACCTATGAGCGCATCGAGGAGTCTCCCCTACGGGTGGTCAAGAAGAGTGGTGAGCGCGTGCGTTTCGATGCGGAGCGCATCCGACAGGGAATGCTGCGTGCCTGTGAGAAGCTACCGGTCACCAGTGAGGCGATCGAGGCGGCCGTCGGACGGATCCAGGCCCGCTGCCAGGAGGAGTATGACCGGGAGATCCCGAGTTCGGTCATCGGTTCCTTGGTGATGGAGGAGCTGCGTGAGCTCGACCAGGTTGCCTATGTGCGCTTCGCCAGCGTCTACCGCGAGTTCAAGGACGTGAATCAGTTCCTCGAGGAGCTGCGACCCATCCTCGACGCGGAGCAAGGCGGGTGAGCGGCGAGGCGTGGACTCCGCCCCCCGCGGTGCGTTCGGTGCGCAAGCGGGATGGAGAGATCGTTCCCTTCGATCGCGAGCGCATCGTGAACGCGGTGCGTCGCGCCCAGGAGGCGGCTTGCGATAGCGACCCACACTTCGCACGGGAGGTGGCCGACATCGTCACCCTGGCCCTGGGTGCGCGACGGGCGCGGGGGGTGGGCGAGGGAGCTGCGGCCCCGAGCGATGTGGAGGAGATCCAGGACCTGGTGGAGCAGGCCCTGGTCGAAATGGGGCGCACGCCCGTCGCCAAGGCCTACATCCTCTATCGAGCCCAGCGCTCCGCCGCCCGCGAGGCCCTCTCCCTCGAGCGGCGGCCGACCCGGGAGGGGCGCATGCCCCTGGTGCGCAACGGGGGGGGGACGGCTCCCTGGGAGCGTGGACGGATCGTGGCCGCCCTGGTCGAGGAGGCCGAGCTCCCCCGGGAAACCGCCGCCGAGGTGGCCCGGCGGGTCGAGGGACGCGTCACCGGTGCCCGCCTGCGGCGGCTGTCGACCACCTTGATTCGCGAGCTCGTCGCCGCCGAGCTGGTCGCCATGGGCCTCGAGTCGGCCCTCCAGCGCCAGGAGTCGGTCGGGGTCCCGCGCCACGACCTGCGCCGCATGTTGGCCGAGGCTCCGCGGCCCGCCCTGGGAAGTGCTCCCTTCGAAGTCGCCTCGGGCGATCTCTCCGAAACGGCGGGGGGGGAACTCCTGTGGCGCTTCGTGCGTGCGGACCTCCTGGACGAGCGCACCGCCGACCTCTGCGCCAGCGGTGCGATCTGGATCGAGGATCCACGTCGCCCCCACCTGGTCCTATGCCGCTCCCTGCCCGCCGAGCTCTGCCTGCGGGGGGGGCCCCATCCCCACTCCGGCTTCGAGATGCTGGCCGAGCTGGCCCCCCTCCTGCGCGGCACCGCGCGGGGCATGGTGATCGAGGGGCTGCATGGGGTGGCCGCGCCCATGACCCGCGCCACCCGCTCGACTGCCGGCCTGCGCGACGTGTTGGCTGCCCTGGGGGCCCTCTCCCTCGCCGCGGGCCGCACCCTGGACCTCGCAGCCCCCGGCGGACGGGGGGGTAGTTTCGTCGCCCACCTCCTGCGGGCCCTCGGCGGCTTGGCCCGTGAAGGTTTGGCGACCCCGCGTCTGTGGCTCGCCTGGAGTGAACTCGCCCCGGCGATCGAGGGGGACGGCGCCCTGGCGGAGCTGGCGGAGCAGCTCACCTCGCGCGGGATCGTGCGTCCCCTGTGGCACGCCCGAGACGAGCGCTGGGTCGCCCCCGGTTGCCGTCGCGGGCCCCGCGAGCGGGGAGCGCTGGCCTGTGGGGGGGCGGTGGCGATCAACCTACCCCGCCTTGCACGCCAGGCCGGGCCCTGGCGCGAGGATGTCCTGCACGAGGCCCTGGTCTCCCGGGTCGAGTCGGCCCTCGACGCCCTGGTCGCCCTGCGCGACTTCCAGCGCGATCAGCCCGCTGCCCAGGTCACCGCGGTTCGCGAGCGAGTGAGCTATGCCCTGGTCCCGGTGGGGTTCGTCGAAGCGCTGCGCATCCTGGCCGATGGGGAGCTGCGGGTCGCTCCTGGGGCTCGCCTGCTCGGGGTGCTGGCCGATGCGACCCGGCGCCTGGCCCGCAAGCGGGGCCTCACCGCCGTGGTCTCGCCCCTCTTCGGGGGGCGCGCGGCCGTGCGTATGGCCGCCCTCGACGCCGGAGTGCGCCGGCCGAGCCAGCCCCGCCTGTTCGCCGACCTTCCGGCGCCCGAGACCGAAGCTGACCGCCCCTATTCCCAGGGGTTCGCCTGGCCGCGCCTGGGGGGGGAGAATCCCGGAGAGGAGCTGGCCGCGTTGCTCGCCACGGTCCGCAGCGGCGCCCTGCTCCCCCTCGAGGTCGCCTCCAGATCCGGCCCCTCCCAGCAGGGCGGGTCCCATCCGCACCTTTCCGTTTGGCGTGATTTCGACCAGGCACGCAGCCGTTCGGTAGGAGAACGCTCCGCCCGAATCGTCTCCGCCGACACGCGTCCCCTGTTCGGTTCTTGAGTCCAAGCCCTCTGCAAGCGATGCTGCGGTCTCGATGCGCCTGAAACGACTCGAACTCCACGGCTTCAAATCCTTCGCCGACCGCACCCTCCTCGACTTCGGTGGGCAGCAGCTCACCGGTATCGTGGGTCCCAACGGCTGCGGCAAGTCGAATGTGGTCGACGCGGTGCGCTGGGTGCTTGGCGAGACCCGTCCCACCTCGATGCGTGGATCGGGGATGACCGATGTGATCTTCAAGGGGTCGGCCAGTCGGCCGCCCCTTTCGGTCGCCGAGGTCACGATGGTCCTCGACAACTCCGCGGGAGACATCCCCGAGCGGGCCGCGGAGGTGGCCATCACCCGGCGCCTCTACAAGACCGGCGAGGGGGAGTATCTGATCGACGGCGAGCGCGTGCGCCTCAAGGACGTGCGCGACATGCTCTTCGACACCGGTCTCGGCAGCCGGGGTTACTCGGTTCTCGAGCAGGGCCGCATCGATGCCATCCTCTCGGCCAACCCCTTGCAGCGTCGCTCGATCTTCGAGGAGGCGGCGGGTATCTCTCGCTATCGCCAGCGGCGGCATGAGACCGAGCTGCGCCTCAAGCGGGTGGAGCAGGACGTGGCGCGCCTGGACGACCTGATCGGCGAGAAGCGCAGCCGTGTGCGCTCGCTCAAGATCCAGGCGGGTAAGGCGGAGCGCTACGTCGCGGCCAAGGAGCAGTGGACCCTGGGGCGTACACGCTGGTTGCGTCATCGCACGGCCGAGCTCGACGGCGAGCTGGCAGCGCTGGCTCCCGAGCTGGTTCGGCTCGAGGCGAGCCTGGCGGAGTTGCGCGAACGGCGCTCCGCCGGCGAGGCCGAGATTCACGAGCGTGAGCGCGAGCGCAGCGCCCTGGTCGGGGAACTGGAGGAGGTTTCGAGCCGTCTCGCCGCCTTGGGGAGCGAGCTCTCGACCCTGGATGAACGGCGCAGCCAGCTCACCCTGAGGGTCACCTCCTGGCGGACTTCGGCCAAAGAGGAGTCCGAACGGGCCGCGGCCCTGCGGGCCCAACTCGAGGAGCGACGCAGCCAGGGGGCCGCCCTCGCTGCCGAACTCGAAGTACTCGAAGCGGCCCACGCCCAGGCTCAGGAAGTCGCCGGGGGGGTCGCCGGCCGGGCTCGCGAGCTGGGACGCCAGCTCAAAGCGGCTCGGGAGGCGAGTGACCGTCAGAACGACTGCGTGCTCGAGTGCCTGCATCGGCGCACCGCCGCCCAGAACTCCCTACGGCACCTCGAAGGAGCCCAGGGGCCCGCCGAGGAACGCCGTCGGCGAGCCGAGGAGCGCCGTGCTGCGCTGGAAGGGGTGCTCGGCGAGTTGCGCTCGGAGGTCGAGGCGCTGCAGGCCGAGGTCGAAGAGGCGGAGCGGTGCAGCGCCGAGGCCGAGAGTGCCCACGCCGCCGCCCGTGAGCGCTTGGCCGCCACCGAGGAGAGCCTGGCTGCGGTGCGCGAGGGGTTGCGCGAGCGCGAGCTCGAGCGGGCTTCCCTCAGTGCGCGCATCGAGTCCCTGCTCGATCGCGAGGCGGAGCTGGCCACCCTCTCCGATGGAACCCGCGAGCTGATCGAGAGCATCGAGCGCGGCGAGGGCCCCTGCGGCCCCGCCGAACTGCAGGGCATCCTGGCCGATCACCTCACGATCGAGCTGCGTCTGGCGCGCGCCCTGGACGTGGCCCTGGGGGAGAAGGCCCAGAGGCTCGTCGCCGCCGATGCCCACGTGGCCCTGGAGCTTCTCGCCTGGATGCGCGAGCGCAAGCAGGGTCAGGTCGGCCTGGTCGTACCGCGGGGGATCGGAGCACCCGACTGCCCCTCGCCGGGGGACTATGCTCTCTTTGCCCGTTACGGCATGGCCGTCGAGGGGCGGCTCAGCGAGCACGTCCGCTGTGACGAGGCCCTACGGCCCCTGGTCTGGGCCCTGCTCTGCGACGTCGTCATCGTCTCGGACCTCGACCTGGCGCTCGAACTGGCGGCCCGTGAACCGGGTTGGCGTTTCGTGACTCCCGCGGGTGAACTGGTCGAGACCTCCGGGCTCGTCGGCGGCCACCGGGAGCTCTCCCACGGGGCGATCGGCCGGCGTTCGAGCGCGGCGGACCTGGCGAGCGAGGTCGACCGCCTCGACCGGCGCCTCGAGGGGGATCGCGAAGAACTCGCCGCCCTCGAGCGCAGCCTGGACGAGGGGCGCTCGGCTCTCTCCGCGGCGGCCGAGGAGCTCGAGCGTGCACGCTCGCTCCGGGCGGAGCGCCAGGGTGCGCTGGCCGCTGCATCGGTGCGCCTCTCGGAGCGGGAGGCGGGTGCGGAGGAGCTCGAACGCGAGGTTCAAACCGCGACTGAGGAGATCACCCGCCTCGGCCTCGAAGCCGAGCAGGCCGCTCGATTGGCGGAGGAGACCGAGGCCGACTTCGAGCGTGAGAACACGCGCCTGGAAGAACTGGAGCGTGCCCGGGCGGTTCTGGAGGAGCAGCGCGAGGCGCTGGCGCGGGAGGAGAGCCGCGCCCAGGTGGAGGTCACCCGGTTGCAAGGGGAGCTCACGGCCGCCGGTCGACGCGCCGAGGACCTCTCCCGGCGCATGGGTGAGGACGAAGCGGAGATCGCCCGCGCGGAGGGGCGTGCACGCAACTACGAGGCCAGCGCCGTTCAGGGCGAGGAGGAGGCGGTGCAGATCGCGCAGCAGGCGGCTTTGCTGGTCGAGCGCCGTGAAGGGCTCGACAAGGAGCAGGCCGAGTTGCGTGAGCGCGAGCGGGGCGGGGCGGAGCGCATTCGCGAGGTGCGTGAGCGGGCCGAGGCGGTACAGCGGGAGCTCGACCGGGCCGCGGAGGAGCTGTCCCAGCGGCGGCTCGAGGTCCAGCGCTTGGAGATGACCCGCGAGGAGCTGTTCGCCCGGGCTGCCGAGGAGCTCGAACTCGGTGCCGAGGATTTGCGCGCGGACTTCGAGCCCGAGCCGGAGCTGGCCGAGCCCGGCGCCCTCGAGGCCCTGGCGAGCGAAGTGCAGGCCCTGCGGGAGAAGCTCGACAAGATCGGGCCGGTCAACGTGGACGCCGTCCACGAGCTGGAAGAGGTCTCCGCGGAGCTCGAATTCCAGGAACGGGAGGCCCAGGATCTCGCCCAGGCCCGTCGCACCCTGAACGACACGATCGCCAAGATCGACGCGGAGAGCCGGCGCCTGTTCCTCGAGACCTTCGAGGAGGTGCGTTCGGGCTTTCAGCGCATCTTCCGGGCGCTCTTCGGAGGCGGTAAGGCGGACATCCAGCTCGATCCCGAGATGGATGTGCTCGAGGCGGGCATCGAGATCGTCGCCCGTCCCCCCGGGCGCGAGATGCTCTCGATCGGTCTGCTCTCGGGAGGCCAGCGCACGATGACCGCCCTGGCCCTACTCTTCGCGGTCTTCGAGGTCTGCCCCAGCCCCTTCTGCGTGCTCGACGAAGTGGACGCGGCTCTGGACGACGCCAACATCGACCGCTTCCTCGGCATGCTCGAGGGCTTCACGGAGAGCAGCCAGTTCCTGGTCGTGACCCACAACAAGGGGACCATGTCCGCCTGTGACTCCCTCTTCGGAGTGACGATGCAGACCAAGGGCGTTTCGAGTTTCGTCTCCGTCGAGCTCGAGGAGGTCGAGGCCTTCGCCCCCGGTGAGACGACCGGGAAGGCACGCCCATCGGGAACGGGCTCCGTTTCGGAGAGCCCCCCCGGTTCGGAGGCGCCGGACCCTAGCGCGGGGTCGGCCGAGGAGGGAGACGAGCCCATCGTCGAGCTCGTGCCGGCCCGTCTGCGCCGAGACGGAGCCCTGGAGGGGGGCACCGCCGACCGAATCGAGGATCCCGCGGCAGCGGAATCCTGAGAGAGGGCCGCCGGTCCGTGCAGCTTGGATCGCACGGGACGGCTCTCACCCCTGCCCTGCCTCTTTGGCAGCGGAGCTGCCTGTTTCCAGTGGGTATCGGAGGAGAGCAGCCCCCTTCCATCTGGGGGTGGCAGGTCTAGGAGGGTAGGGGAATGCGCGTCGTGGGAGGCGCCTCGAGCCCGCAGCGCAGATGCGAATGTGGTTTGCTCGGGTCGCCTCAATTACGGGGAGGGCGTAGCCGATCAACACAGATGCACCCCACTCCCCTGCGCCCGAGATCCGTCTCGATCCGGCACACCCCTATCCCCATGAGCGACGACCGTCCCCTCTTCGACCTGGTTCGCGACAACGAGCAAGAGCGGCGCTATGCCGAACTCACCTGGGAAGGCAGCTTCGAGGACTACCTCGCGCTCCTCGAGGAGGATCCGCGCCCGGCGCGTAACTCCTGGCAGCGCCTGCTCGACATGATCGAGAGCCATGGCTCGGAGCTCGGCGAAGGTCGGCGCGGGCGCCGCCGCTGGAAGATCTTCGACGATCCGTTCCAGGGCGGACAGGACGCGGTCTATGGCCTGGATGAGCCCCTGGGGGAGTTGGTCGAGGTGATTCGCGCCGGGGCGCGCGCCCTCGGACCCGAACGGCGCATCCTGCTCCTGCACGGTCCGGTGGGTTCGAGCAAGAGCACCATCGCACGCCTGCTCAAGCATGGGCTCGAGCAGTACACCCGCTCCCCGGAGGGAGCGATCTACACCTTCGACTGGATTCTGGAAGGGGAGCGCATCCCCTCGCCCATGAACCAGGACCCCCTGCTGCTCGTCCCGGCCGATCGTCGCGCAGCGGTCGCCGAGCGGTTGAACCGCAAGCTGCGGGCCGAGTACGAGCTCAGCATCGATGGCGATCTGGACCCGGTCAGTCGCTTCTACTACGACCAGCTACTGGCCGAGGCCCAGGGCCGTTGGAGCGAGGTCGTCTCTCACGTGCGCGTGCGGCGCTTCGTCTTCGACGAGAAGAGCCGCGTGGGAATCGGTACCTTCCAGCCCAAGGACGAGAAGAACCAGGACTCCACCGAGCTGACCGGAGATCTGAACTACCGCAAGATCGCGGAGTACGGATCCGATTCCGACCCGCGAGCCTTCAACTTCGACGGCGAGTTCAACGTGGCCAACCGGGGGCTGCTCGAGTTCGTCGAGGTGCTCAAGCTCGACGTCGCCTTCCTCTATGACCTCCTCGGAGCTACCCAGGAGCACGTCATCAAGCCCAAGAAGTTCCAGCAGACCTCGATCGACGAGGTCATCCTGGGACACACCAACGAGCCCGAATACCGCAAGCTCCAATCCAACGAGCTGATGGAGGCCTTCCGGGACCGTACGATCAAGATCGACGTGCCCTACAACCTGTCGGTCAGCGGCGAGGCTCTGATTCACCGGCGCCGCTACGGAAGCGTCGACACCCCGGGCCGCGGAATGGCGCCCCACACCCTGGAGATGGCGGCACTCTGGGCCGTTCTCACAAGGCTCGAGGAGCCGGCGCACCCGGGCTTGACTCTGCTGCAAAAGGCCCGCCTCTACGACGGCCAGGAGGTCGCGGGCTTCACCGCCGAGCAGGTCGCCGAGCTGCGCGCCGCGGCTCCGCGCGAAGGCTTGGATGGGATCAGCCCGCGCTACGTGCAGGACCGGATCGCCGCATGTCTGGTCGGCGAGAAGCCCACGATCAACGCCAAGGATGTGCTGGCCTCGATCGAGGCGGGGCTCTCACACCACTCGATGGTGGCGAGTGAAGAGGTGCGGCGCAGATACCGCGAACTGGTTGCTGTCGTGCGTGAGGAGTACGAGGAGATCATCAAGCACGAGGTACAGGTCGCCATCGCTTCCGATCGTGAGGCGATCGACCGCCTCTGTTCGAAGTACCTCGACAACGTGCGCGCCTACACGACCCGCGAGCAGATCGTCGACGAACGGGGCAACCTGCGCGATCCCGATGAGCGGCTGATGCGTTCGATCGAGGAGAAGACCGACATCCCCGAGTCGCGCAAGGATGATTTCCGCCACGAGTTGATGAACTACATCGCGGCCATCCACCTGGAGGGAAAGACCTTCGACTACCGCCAAAACAAGCGCCTGACCCGCGCCTTGGAGCTGAAGATGTTCGAGGATCAGCGCGATTCGATCCAGCTCACGAGCCTCGTTTCGAGTGTGGTCGATCCCGATACGCAGGCCAAGATCGCGGTCATCCGCGACCGCCTCATGCGCCAGTTCGGCTATGACGAACTCTCCGCGGACGAGGTCTTGCACGAGGTGGCGAGCCTCTTTGCGCGTGCGGAGGAGCCTACGGACATGGACGAGGGGAATCAGGACGCTGCGGCGTGATGGGTGGGCAGGTCTATCGCATGGAGCGCGACCGCGCGCGTTTTCGGGACATCGTCCGGGGGCGGCTGCGCAAGGACCTGCGTAAGTATCTCTCTACCTCGGAGCTGCTCGGTCGCCAGGGAAAGAGGGCCATCTCGATCCCCATCCCGCAGATCGAGTTGCCCCGCTTCCGTTTCGGAGAGAACGACGGTCAGGGAGTGGGACAGGGCCGGGGGGATGAGGGGCGTGCAGCCGACGGCGAAGGAGCCGAGGGTGAGGGCGCCGGTGAGGCGGGCGACCAGGCCGGGCAGCACATCCTGGAGGTCGAAGTCGAACTGGAGGAGCTGGCCCAGATGCTCGGGAGCGAGCTGGAACTGCCCGCGATCCAGCCGCGGGGGACCCGGCAGCTCTCCACCGAGGGTGGGCGTTACACGGGCATCCGCAGCACCGGACCCGCATCCCTGCGCCACTTCCGTCGCACCTACAAGCGCGCCCTCAAGCGCACGATCGCCGAGGGTGCCTTCGACCCGCGTTCCCCGCGGGTGATCCCGATCCCCGAGGACGGGCGCTACCGGGCCCGGCGGACCTGCCCGCGGCCCGAGTCCTCGGCGGTGATCATCCACATGATGGACGTCTCGGGTTCGATGGGGCGCGAGCAGAAGGACATCGTGCGCATCGAGGCCTTCTGGATCGACACCTGGTTGCGAAGCCAGTACCAGAACCTGGAGGTGGTCTACATCGTGCACGACGCAGTGGCCAAGATCGTCGACCAGGAGAGCTTCTTCCACCTGCGCGAATCGGGAGGGACCAAGATCTCCAGCGCCTACGAGCTCTGCCTGAGCCTCATCCGGGAGAAGTACCGGCCGGAGAACTGGAACATCTACCCCTTCCACTACTCGGACGGCGACAACTGGTCCGCGCGTGATACGGATCGCTGCATCGGTCTCTTGATGGATGAGATCCTTCCCGCCGTCAATCAGTTCTGCTACGGCCAGGTGAAGAGCGCCTACGGCAGCGGTCAGTTCAAGAAGGACCTCGATGGCGCCTTGGGTGCGGATGAGCGGGTCGTGACGGCCGCGGTCAACAGTCGCGATGAGATTGCCGAATCGATTCGGCTGTTTCTGGGGAAGGGACGCTGATGGTTTCCGGAAGCCTCTCACCCCAGCTGCGTGCCGATGCAGAACGTGCCGAGGGCATGGCCCGCGCGGTGGGGCTCGATTTCTATGAGGTCGTCTTCGAGATGCTCGACGCGGCGGACGTCAATGCCGTGGCGGCCTATGGGGGGTTTCCGGTGCGCTATCCCTCCTGGCGTTTTGGGATGTCCTTCGAAAGGCTGCACAAGAGCTACCAGTACGGTCTGTCGAAGATCTATGAGCTGGTCATCAACAACGACCCGACCTATGCCTACTTGGTGCGCTCGAACTCGCGCATGGAGCAGAAGCTCGTCATGGCGCACGTCTTCGGCCATGCGGACTTCTTCAAGTGCAACGTCTGGTTTGCTCCCACTGAGCGTTCGATGGTCGAGGTCATGGCTCGCCACGCCGAGCGGGTGCGCTTGCACATCGAGCGCCAGGGACAGGAGCCGGTGGAGCGCTTTCTCGACCTGGCCCTCTCGCTCGAATCACTGATCGATCCCTACCTGCCCTTGCGAGAGCACCTGCGGGGAGAGCGGGAGAACGGGAAAGCGGGGGGAGCTGCCGGGGGGATCGCTGAGCGCGTTCGGCGACGTTTCGAGGCGCGCTGGGGAGGAGGAAGCGAGCTCGAAGCGACCGAGGACTCGCCGGGACGCGGCCTACCGACCTACGACGTCTTGGGTTTCTTGCTCGAGGAGGCGCCCCTGGCGAGCTGGCAGCGGGATCTTCTGCGCATCGTGCGTAACGAGGCCTACTACTTCGTGCCACAGCGCATGACCAAGGTCATCAATGAGGGTTGGGCCAGTTTCTGGCACTCGAAGCTGCTCACGGGGGGACTGCTCGATCCCTCCGAGATCGTCGATTTCGCCGACTGCCATGCCGGTGCTACAGCCGTCGCTCCCGGCCAGCTCAACCCCTACAAGCTCGGCATCGAGCTCTTCCGCTACGCGGAAGAGAAGGGGCTCGACATCATGCGGCTGCGGCGCATCCACAACGACGTTTCCTTCATCGACGAGGTCGTCGACGAGGAGTTCGCGGCCCGCAACCAGCTCTTTGTCTATCGCACCCAGGGACCTGACGGACGCATGCAGGTGACCGATCGGGACTGGCAGGCGGTCAAGCAGCAGCTCCTCCTGGAACTCTCCTGGTGTGGGAGTCCGCGCATCGAGTTGGAGCGGATCGGCTCGGATGGGTGTCTGGAACTCGTTCATCGACACGAGGGGCGGGACATCAAGCTGGACGAGGCCGGCGAGATCCTGGGGCAACTGGCGAGCCTCTGGCGCCGTCCGGTCGCGCTCTCGACCCGAGTCGGCGGACAGGGGCGCCGGCTGGTGCATGACGGTGGGGAGCTGGCCGTGCTCGAGAGTGATGGGGCCGAGCCCAAACACTCCGAGGCGGGTTAGGTCGGAGCGGTCAGACTCCCCGACCGAGGTGAGACCAGACCTCCTCGAGGGGAGCGAAGAGGATCAGTGCCAGGCTGGCGAGCAGGACGATGGCTCCGATCAAGGCTGTCCGAGCCGTGTGTGCGTATTCGGCCATCTCCTGGGGATGGGGATGGAGAGCATGGCAGTGGGGACAGCGGGAGATGTGGAAGAGCTCACGCTCGAGCAGTGCGCGCGGAGCGGCCACCGGCATCCCGCAGCAGCGGCAGCGGGCCAGGCCATAGGGATTGGGGCCTCTGACCCCGTCTCGCGCGCCTTCCATCTCTTCCCCCTCCATCGTTTTCCCTATCGGGTCTCCCCGGTACCCACCTGAACCCCGATTGCGATCCCCGCCTGGGGGATAGACTCTTCCCGTGGAGCCGAGAGTCTCGATCTGCATCCCCACCCGCAACGCCGAGAGCTACCTCCCCGCGCTGCTCCCCGCCCTGCGCGGGCAGCGCGTCGAGGGAGGGGTCGAACTGGTGGTGCTCGACTCGGATTCAGGGGACTGCACCCGTCAACTCCTACGCCGGGCTGGAGCCCGGGTGGGCTGTATCCCGCAGGCATCCTTTCGCCACGGCCCGACCCGCAACGACCTGGCGGCGATGGCTCGGGGTGAGATCCTGGTCTTCCTTTCCCAGGACGCTCTGCCCCGGGGCAGCGATTTCATCGAGCGCTTGATCGCGCCCCTGGCCGAGGAGGATGTCGCCGGCAGCACGGCGCGGGTTCTGCCGCACCCGGGGGAGGATCCTCTCACCGCACGCACGGTCCTCGCTGCTCCCGAGGCCGGGGAAGATGCCGTCGACATCCAGAGGGAGGGGGGAGGGCCGCGCTTCAACAACGTCGCCTCTGCCATCCGTGCGGAGATCTTGACGCGCATTCCCTTTCCGGACCTGCCCTTCGGAGAGGACTTGGCCTGGGCGCGCCAGGTGATCGATGCCGGCTGGCGCCTGCGTTTCCAACCCTCGGCGGTCGTCTTCCACGCCCACACCTACACCCCCTCCGCCGCCTTCGAGCGCTACCGGGTCGACGCCGCCTTCCATCGCAGGACCGGGGGGGAGCGCATCCGTCCCAGCCTCTGGAGCGTTCTTCGCGGAATCGCCTATGAGCTACGGCAGGACTGGCGCTTCGTCGCCCGCCACGGGGGCCGGCTGCACCTCTTGCGGGCGCCCGGCCTTCGGGGTGCGCAGGTCCTGGGTCAGTGGTTTGGCAGCCACGGTCTCTCGGGTCGCCGCGGGACCGAGGCGACGCGGCGCTATCGCTGAGGGTGGCAAAAGGGCACTGCTCGGGTGGTCCCATCCCCCGTTCCGGGGTACGGTTCGGGCCCGTCGCCATGCCCCCCGTCCGTTCGGTCTCCGTCCTGATCCCGACCTATCAGGGCATCGAATTCCTCGATCGGGTCCTGGGTGCCTTGGCCACCCAGGACGGAGCGCCCCCGTGGGACCTGTGGATCGTCGATTCCGGATCGACCGATGGGACCTGGGAGTGCTTGCAAGGTTGGCGTACGCGCCTGGGGGACAGGCTGCACCTGCGCCGCATCGACCCGGTGGAGTTCGACCATGGGGACACTCGCAACCAGCTCGCTGCATGGTCCAGTGGGGAGTTGCTGGTCTTCTTGACGCAGGACGCCATTCCCGTCGGACGGGACTGGCTCGCGCGGCTGGCGGCCAACTTCGAGGACGAGGAGGTGGCGGCGGCCTACTGTCGCAATCTACCCCGGCCCGATGCCGGGCTGCTCACGCGCCTGTTCAGTGAACGCGATCCCGGCTATCGCAAGGAGAGCGAGCGCGTGCGGCTGCCCTCCGGCTATGAGAGCCTCGACGCACATGCGCGGCGCCTGCTCTACAACTTCAACGATGTGGCCTCGGCCCTGCGGCGCTCCTGGTGGGAGCGCCATCCCTTTCCTCGCACCTGGTTCGGCGAAGACGTGTTGATGGCCCGGGCGCTCCTCGAGGCCGGCGCGACCATCGTTTACGACGCGGAGGCACCGGTCGAGCACAGCCACGACTACGACGAGCACCAGACCTATGCCCGGGCGCGCATCGACGGCCGCTTCAATGCGGAGTGGCTCGGCCGGATCTGCATCGAGGACCCGCGTGCGGCCGTCTTGCAGGCTGAGCGGACCCTGGTCGAGGACGAGGCGGCCCTCAAGGAATGCGGTTTGGCGCCGGCCGAGCTGGAGCGTGCGCTGGCCCGGGCCTACCGCCTGCGCTTGGCGGCTTTCCAGGGACTTTGTGCGGGCGGACGCAGTGAGCGTCGGCGGCCGACCACCCGGGTTCTGGAGGATCCCTACCTCTCCGTGCTCATGGTCGTGCACGGCTTCCCACCGGACACTTGGGCCGGGACCGAGGTCTATACCCTGAACCTGGCCCTCGAACTCATGCGCCGCGGCCACCGGGTGACCCTGCTCACCCGCGCTCCGGCCGCGGGAGACGAGGAAGATTTCAGTCTGCGCGAGGAGGAATTCTCCGGCCTGCGTGTGCTGCGAATGACCCACCGCCTGGCTCACGAGCGGCTGGCGGAGAGTTACCGCCAGCCCAAGGCCCACGCCCTCTTCGAGGCGCTCTTGGACGAGCTCGAACCGGATCTGGTCCACTTCCAGCACCTGATCCACACCTCGATCGACTGGGTCGCGCTAGCCAGAGATCGCGGACTGGCTACGGTCATTACCTGCCACGACTACTGGGCGCTCTGTCCTCGGGTGCAACTCATTCGACCCGACGGCGAGCGTTGCAGCGAGAACATGGGCGCGGGTTGCCTGCTCTGCGTCAAGGAAGAGCATCTGGACTGGGTTCCCGCGCTGCACCGTCTGAGTGAGGTTGGGGGAGGGCCGCTCGAGGGGTTGGCCCGCGATCTGGCCGGCGCCGGAGGGGGCGCAGCGGCATCGGCTCCCCTTCGAATACGGCAGGCACAGGAGTACCTCGACCTCATGCAGCGCGAGAAGGACGTACCCGCCGCCTACGCTGAGTGCGACCTGCGTATCAGTCCCAGTCGCTTCCTCAGGAAGAAGTACCTCGAGAGCGGCGCCTTCGATCCGCACACCTTCCTCTTCTCGGACAACGGCATGCGCACCGACCATGTGCGCGCTCTGGAGAAGAGCCCCTCACCGGGCCACGTGCGCTTCGGTTTCGTGGGCTCTTTGGTCTGGTACAAGGGGGGGCGCGTGCTGCTCGAGGCTTTCGCGCGCCTTTCCGACGCGCCGTGCAGCCTGCGGATCTACGGAGCGTTCGACCCTGGTAGTGACCCGCACCACGCGGAACTGGCGGCCCTAGCGGGGGAGAACGTGACCTTCATGGGGCGCTTCGACAACGATCGCCTTTCGGAGGTGTATGCCGAGATCGATGTACTCGTCGTGCCCTCACTCTGGTACGAAAACTCGCCCATCACCATCCACGAGGCTTGGCTGACCCACACGCCGGTGGTGACCGGGGATATTGGGGGCATGGCTGAGTTCGTGCGCGACGGCATCGATGGTCTGCACTTTGTCGCCGGGGACGCCGAGGACCTCTCTCGAGTGTTGCGACGCTTCTGTGACGAACCGGACCTATTGGAACGCCTCAGTCGAGACTTCCCGCGGGTCAAGACGATCGAAGAGAATGCCGCCGAGATGGAATTCCGCTACCGTGCCCTGTGCTGTATCTCCCGCCCAAGCGGTGGGCGCCACCTCGATCTACCGGGGCACCAGACGGCCCGCAGGCAGGGCCCCGTAGAGCCCCAAGGGGCGGAGCTTCTGCTCCTGAGGCCGGGAGGAGCTTCGGTCGAGTACGACCTGGCAGTGCTCGGAGCGGGGCCGGCTCGAGTCTCGATCGAGATTCTGGCCCTGGGGAACGAGCCCACCGTGGAGCATGCGGGGCGGGTTCTGCTCGGAGGGGACGAGATCGGGACGATCCCCCCCTTCCGCGCAGGGGGACGGGATGAACTGCGGCCCTTCGAATTCAGAGCCCAGCTCCCACCCCGGGCTCGACTCCGTGTCGAAGCCAATCTGGGAGAGGATGCTGGGTATACGACCCTGCGCATTGCCCGTGTCCAGGCTTGGGAGGAGGGGCGATGAACCTGGAGGTCCCCGCCGTCGCACCGCTCACGGCCGGTGAGCTTCCCCGAGTGGCGATCGTGATCCTCAACTGGAACGGTCGCCACCATCTTGCCGGTTGCTTCGAAAGCCTGGCTGCACTCGACTACCCGCGCGAGGCGTTCGAGGTCATCCTGATCGACAACGGATCGGACGACGGCAGCGTCGAGGAGGTGCGTGGGCGTCATACCTGGGTGCGGCTCGAGGTCAACCCGCGCAACGTGGGTTTCAGCGCCGGCTGCAATCAGGGAGCACGCTTGGCCGAAGACGCCGAGCTCCTCGTGTTCCTGAACAACGACATGCGCGTCGAGCCGAGCTTCCTGCGCACGCTGGTGGCTCCGATCGTCCGCGGTCGATGCGTGGCGACCACCGGGCGCATGATGTCCTGGGACGGGGAGGTGCTCAACTCCGCCGGGGGAGGCATGAACTTCCACGGCATCGGCATTCAACGGGGCATCAATCAGCCTCTGGAAGAGGCCTACACCCGGCCGCGACGCAGCCTCTTTGCTTGCGGCGGGGCCATGGCCATGGACGCCGCGGTCTTCGAGGAGCTGGGAGGCTTCGACGAGGAGTTCTTCGCCTACTACGAGGATGTCGACCTGGGGTGGCGGAGCTGGGTCCAGGGATACGAGGTGCACTACGTCCCCGATGCTGTTTGCTATCACCACCATTCGAGCACGAGCCGCCGTGTCCCCGTCGAACGCCTGCGTGTCTTGCAGGTGCGCAATCCCCTGCTCGCTTGCTTCAAGAACTACGACGACGCGAACCTGCAGCGGATCCTGCCGGCGATGATCGCCCTGGCGTCTCGGCGAGCTTTTCTGTCGGCAGGACCGCTGGACACCTCGCTCTACCGCATCGAGGAGCTGACGCGGCTACCCCGGCGGGGACGGTTCTGGGCCTGGCTCGAGCGCCTGCGTGGCCGTACGGCTCGCCACCAGACCATTTCACGCGTGGGGATGGCTGACCAAATCGCTCTCAACGACCTGCTCGGGCGTTGGGCACACTGGAGTGAGCGGCGAGCCGAGGTTCAGGCGCGCCGCAAGCGCCCAGATTCCGAGATCCTGCCGCTCTTCCTCGATCCCCACTGGTGCATCGAGTCGGAAGGCGGCTACCGCGAGCTCCAGGGTGGGCTCGAGGGACTGCTTGGATTGACCGACCTGTTTGCGGGCATGACTTCGCTCGAACACCCCCCGGCTTGATGATGAAGCTCTCAATCGTGATGCCCGTCTACAACGAGGAACGCACCCTCGAGGAAATCGTGGGGCGCGTCCTCGCGACCCCCTACGAGAAGGAGGTCCTGCTCATCGACGACGGCTCGAGGGATCGGAGCCGCGAGATCATGCAGACTCTTGCGGAACAGCACCCGGAAGTGCGCTGTTTTTACCACGAGCGCAACAGCGGCAAGGGGGCGGCCCTCTCAACGGGCTTCCGAGAGGTCCAGGGGGATGTGGTCATCATCCAGGACGCGGATTTGGAGTACGACCCGTCGGACTACGGCGCACTCCTGCGGCCCATCGAGGAGGGCATGGCGGATGTCGTCTATGGAAGCCGCTTCCTTGGGGGCGCTTATGCCCGCGTTCACCTGTTCTGGCACTTCGTCGGCAACCGCCTGCTGACGCTCGTGAGCAACATGTTCACCAACCTCAACCTGACGGACATGGAGACCTGCTACAAGGTTTTTCGAGCCGACATAGCACGTCGCCTCGACATCCAGTCAAGGACCTTCGCCGTCGAACCGGAGATCACCGCCAAGGTCGCCAAGATGCGTGTGCGCATCTATGAGGTCCCCATCTCCTATGCCGGGCGTGACTACGAGGAGGGGAAGAAGATCGGCCTCAAGGATGCCTTCATTGCGGTCGCCGCGATCATCAAGTGGCGCTTCAAGTCCCTCCCGCCGCAGGGGGGCTGACCCTCCTTCGGCGGGCCGGGGGAGAAGCAGGTGCCGATCACCCTGCGCGATCTCCATTCCGATGATGCATTCGATCGTCCCGAGTCAGTCTGACGGGGCGAAGAAATGCAAGACCGGGGGCTACAGGGTGATCGGCACGCTGCGCAGCAGGACGTCAGTTCTTGGCTCGTACTCGGTGGGCGATGAGGATGTGTCCCTGGGGACCCAGCTCACCGGCAGCACGCACCTTCTGACCCACGGCCAGATCCTTGAAGGTAGCCGGCTGGCCGTCTACGCGGATCTTGGTCTCGTGGCTGACGCGCACCTCTCGCTTCGAGCCATCCAGCCTCTCGACCGTGAAGGAATGGTGGGCGGGGTGGATGGCGGTGATCTTACCGGCGACCTTGCCCGGTGTACCGAGTGTCGTAGCCGCCTGCGCTGAGGGTCCGAAGGCGAGGAGCAGGCCGGCACAGGTCACCAGGATCAACAGGATCTTGTTCATGGTTTCTCTTGGGTTTGGGAGGAAAGGAACGGGGACCAGAGAAACCCCTGGTGGGGGAGGAGGGAGCGACCGGAGCTGGGAG
>JALWOP010000111.1 GCA_027083445.1 Planctomycetota bacterium
AGGACCCGAGGTCGTCCTTCAAGTGGACCTCGCCAAGCAGGTGACGTTGTCCGGGCGGGTCGTCTCTTCCGAGGGATTCGTTGCGAATGCCCGTGTGAGCCTCCTCGCGGAGAACCAACCTCCGCAGCGTACCTATTCGGCAACGGATGGGTCATTCGAGTTCCTGGGCCTCTCGCCTGGAACCTATCGCCTCGAGGCACTCGAACAACAGACCGGCCGCTGCACGATGGAGGTCGCGGTCCCCAGCGCGGATCCTGTCGAGATGAAGCTCTCACAGGCCTGGTCGGTCGCGGGAATCGTGACGGACTCCAGCGGAAACCCGCTATCAGGAGCACGTGTGGGCGTCTGGAAGCTGGACGGAATGGGAAGTGGGGTGGTGTTCCATCCACAGACCACCTCCTCGTCCGGACGCTTTCACCTGGTCTTGGAAGACTCCCCCGAGGCTGTAGAACTCGCGGTCATGTATCCCCTCGAGGCTGTGTTCCCCAGTGTCAGGGAAACTGTGGCCGTGGGTCGCATGGATGTGACTCTCTCGGTCGACAAAGACCGGGAGGCATCGGTCTACATCGAGGCGGACATGTTCGGGAGCCTCTGGGTCCGAAGCACGGAATCGGGTTCCTCGGTACTGGTGGGTCCTCGGCAAGGCGAACGTGAGTTGCGATTCGGACCGATGCCACCGGGAGAATATCGGGTCGAGCATCTGCTGGATCTCCAACACATCACGCTCGTCGGTGAGTACCTCCTCGCTCCCGAGGAGACGCTCAATCTGGGATCGCTGGATTAGCCGAGAGGTCAACCGGCAGAGGATGCGCTCAGCTCGCGCTGCCCTGGGGGCGGCGTGCGCGGCGGTCGCGGGGCAGGTACTCCACGCTCGGCTGGTGGCGGGTCGGCTGGGGGTAGTAGCTCATCAGGGTCAGCACCTTCTCGGGCATCTCCTCGCTGACGTTCAAGCCCATGGCCCGCGCCTCGTCCGCGGTGATGGCATGGTCGTGG
Organism: Planctomycetota bacterium; assembly: GCA_027083445.1. Classification (GTDB taxonomy): domain Bacteria; phylum Planctomycetota; class UBA1135; order UBA1135; genus JALWOP01. Next base: position 994 of record JALWOP010000111.1, read on the forward strand.
GTCCACTTGCCCCGCGAGAGGGTGGCTGCCAACTCGGATGCCTTGTCCTTTAGGTAGCCCGCCGAAAGCAACTCCTCGACACTGGCCTCGACCTGCTGGATAGCCTTCTCGGCCTGGTCGGCCAGGATCAGCGTCTCGTCGTCGATCTTGGCGATCGGCTTCTCCTCTACGACCTTCAGGATCGAGGCCGCCGGGTACTGGCCGAGCTGCGGATCGACCGGACCGAGGACCGAATCACAGGTCATCACGATCTCATCCGCGGCAAGAGCGATCAGGGTGCCACCGGACATGGCGTAGTGGGGGACGAAGGCGGTCACCTTGCCCTCGTGACGGCGCAAGGCGCGCGCGATCTGCAGCGCCGCCAAGACCAGTCCCCCAGGCGTGTGCAACACGATGTCGATCGGCGTCTTGGGGTCGGTCATGTGGATCGCCCGCAAGAGCTCCTCCGAGTCATTGACGTCGATGTAGCGCAGCATGGGAAAGCCCAAGAGGCTCATCGTCTCCTGGCGATGGACCAGGAGGATCACCCGGCTCCCGCGCTCGGCCTCGATCTTCTCGATCATGCGCTGCCGTGACGCTTCCAGGAGGCGCTGGCGCAGCAGGGGCTGCAGCGCGGAGAGCATGAAGAAAAGCCAGATAAGATCCATGGTCACAGTCCCCGGTAGAGGTAAGAGGGATAGTCGTCCGGCGGATTCCACTGCCGCGGCCGACAGAGCAAGAAGCGACACAGGCCCGCTCCGGAAAGGAATCCACCCACATGGGCCCACCAGGCAACCCCTCCCACCTGGCCGGCCGCAAGCAAGCTGAAGGCACCCGAGAAGAACTGCAGTCCAAACCAGTAGACCAGGTAGAGCGCCGCCGGCCAGACGAACAGGAAGGGATAGAAGAAGATCGGGATCATGAAGAGGATCCGCGCCCGGGGGAAGAGGGTCAGGTAGGCCCCCATCACCCCCGCGATCGCCCCCGAAGCGCCGACCGTGGGCAGGGTCGAGTTCCCGTTGGTCCAGATGTGAACCCCAGCCGCCGCGATCCCCGTCAATAGATAGAAGAGCACGAAACGCACCCGGCCCATGCGCTCCTCGACATTGGGACCGAAGATCCAAAGGGTCCACATGTTCCCGACCAGATGCATCACCCCCCCGTGCAGGAACATGCTGGTCAGGAAGGGGGAGAAGTCATAGGGCAGCAGGCCCACCTGCCTGGCCCACTCCGGGTGCGTGTAGCGGGCGGGGACGAGCCCCAAGTGGTGAAAGAGGATCTGAATCTGATCCGGGTCCAGGCCGCTGTAGAGCAGGAAGAAGAGGGCGTTCAACCCAATCAACACCCACGTCACCAGGGGCGTGGTCCGCAGCGGGATCGAGCTTTGGAGGGGAAACATGGGCCGGCAAGCGGGTTGGTTGGGATGGACGGGGGTGCCTTTTTGGCGGTTGGTCGGTCAGATGGGCAGGTTGGCGGGCCCGGGAGGGGCTGATCCAGCCCCTCTGCGGGGCCTCGGAGCTTGGGCACGCTGGTTGCAAGATCCGGTCCAGCCCCGCCGATGGGGCCCGAACGACAAGGAGTGATGCAGATGAATTCTCTCGTGAAGAAGAACGGTGATCTCCCCGCCATGGGCGAGACCTGGTTGGCCCCCTTCTCCCAGTTCCGCTGGGGCGTGGACCGGCTGCTCGGAGACTTCCTCTCCGACTTCTCGACCCGCGCCGGCGCGGTGGCACCTACCGTACCGCTCGAGGTCAGCGAAACCGATGATCAGATCATCGTCCGTGCCGAGATCCCGGGAATCTCCCCCGAAGATATCGACGTCAACCTCTCCGGAGACGTTCTGACCATCTCCGGCGAGAAGACCGAGGAGCACGAAGAAGAGAAGGGTGGTCGCAAGTACTCGGAGCGGAGCTACGGCTCCTTCCGGCGCTCGATCCAACTCTCCTCCCCGGTCGATCCGGAGAAGGTGGCGGCCAAGCACGAAAACGGCCTGGTGACGATCACCCTGGAGAAGGCCGCCCAGGCCCGTTCGCACCGCATCCCCGTCCAGGGATGAAGCCCCGCCGCGGCATGGGCTAGATTGCCCGCCGGAGGATTTGCCCGCCCTGACTCTGCTCGGGGCGGGCAAGGCGGGTTAAATAGCCCCCATGACCAAGACACGCGTGCTCGTGATCGGTTGCGGCAACATGGGGGCTTCCCACGCCCGGGCCTACGCCGAGTTGGACGACTTCGAACTGGTGGGCCTGGTCAGTCGCGGCCCCTCCTCGCGCGAGGCGCTCAGCGCGGAGCTGGGGGGGATCCCCTGCTTCGACGACGGCCTGGCGGCCCTGGCCGAGTTGCGCCCGGATGCGGTCTCGATCAACACCTATCCCGGCAGCCACTACACCCTCTGCAAGGCGGCCCTGGAGGCGGGAGCGCACGTCTTCATCGAAAAACCCCTGGCGGAAACCTCCGAGGAGGCACGGGAGCTGGTCGAGCTCTCCAAGGCCCAGGGCCGCGCTCTGGTCGTGGGCTACATCCTGCGCGTTCACCCCGCTTGGGAACGCTTCATCGAGCTGGCCCGCAGCCTGGGCAAGCCCCTGGTGATGCGCATGAATCTGAATCAGCAGAGCCGCGGCGAACAGTGGCGCACGCACAAGGCACTGATGGATTCGATCTCGCCCATCGTCGACTGCGGGGTGCACTACGTCGACGTCATGTGCCAGATGACCCGTGCGCAACCCGTGCGGGTGAGCGCCATCGGCGCGCGCCTCAGCGATGAGCTCGCCGCCGACATGTACAACTACGGCCAGCTCCAGGTGACCTTCGACGATGGCTCGGTCGGCTGGTACGAGGCGGGCTGGGGCCCGATGATGAGCGAGACCGCCTACTTCGTGAAGGATGTCATCGGGCCGCGGGGCGCGGTCTCGATCGTCGACCGTGGCGGCAAGGAGCGCGAGGAGGAGAGCGCCGCCATCGACTCCCACACCGCCACCAACTGCCTGCACGTCCACCACGCGGAGAGGGACGCCCAGGGAGAGTTCGTCCGGGCGGACGAGTGGATCGACACCCGGGACGAACCCGACCACGACGGACTCTGCCGGCTCGAGCAGGAGCTCTTCGCCCGGGCGATTCGCGGGGAGTTCGACCCCAGCGATCACCTGCGGGACGCTCTCCACTCGATGCGCATCGTCCTCGCCGCCGACGAGTCGGTGCGCACCGGCCGCTCGATCGAGCTGGAACCCCTCTAGGCCCCCCTCGACCCGAAAGCGTCGATCAGCTCGTTCAGGAGCGGACTGGGGCGCATGGCGCGGGCGCAGGCCTCCTGATCGGGCAGGTAGTAGCCGCCGATCTCGACCGGGCTACCCTGGGCGGCGAGCAGCTCGGCCTGGATCGCTTCACTGCGCTCCTCCAGGGCGGCTGCCAGGGGGGCGAAGCGCCCGGCCAGCTCACCATCATCGCCCTGGGCGGCCAGGGCCCTTGCCCAGTAGAGGGTCAGGAAGAAGGTCGCGCCCCGGTTGTCGATCTCACCGACGCGCCGGGAGGGGGTGCGCTCGTTTTCGAGGTAGGCGCCCACCGCCTGATCGAGGGTCGAGGCCAGGACGGCGGCTTGGCCGTTCCCACCCTGGCGGGCGGCGAGCTCCAGGGAGGGAACCAGGGCGCAGTATTCCCCAAGGGAATCCCAACGCAGGTGCCCTTCGGCCAAGAATTGCTGCACGTGCTTGGGAGCCGAGCCGCCCGCCCCGGTCTCGAAGAGTCCCCCGCCGGCCAGGAGGGGCACGATCGAGAGCATGCGCGCGCTGGTCCCCAGCTCCAGGATGGGGAAGAGGTCGGTCAAGTAGTCCCGTAGCACGTTGCCCGTGACCGAGATCGTGTCCTCACCGCGGCGCACGCGCTCCAGGCTGAAGGTCATCGCTTCGGCCGGCGAGAGGATGCGGATGTCGAGACCGCCGGTGTCGTGCTCACCGAGGTAGCGTTCGACCTTGGCCCGCACCTCGGCGTCGTGGGCGCGCTCTGGGTCGAGCCAGAAAACGGCGGGGCTGGCGCTGGCCCGGGCTCGCTCGACCGCCAGGCGCACCCAGTCACGGATCGCGATGTCCTGGGTACGGCACATGCGGAAGATGTCGCCCCGCTCGACGCTCTGTTCGAGCAAGACGCTCCCATCGTCCGAGACGACGCGGATCGTGCCGGCCCCCTCGGCGATGAAGGTCTTGTCGTGGGAGCCGTACTCCTCCGCCTTGCGCGCCATCAAGCCCACGTTGGAGACGCTGCCCATGGTGGCGGGGTCGAACTGGCCGTGGGCCTGGCAATCCTGGATGACGGTCTGGTAGATCGAGGCGTAGGCGCGGTCGGGGATCACGGCCAGGGTCTCCTGGAGCTCGCCGGCTGCGTTCCACATGCGCCCGCCGTCCCGGATGACCACCGGCATCGAAGCGTCGATGATGACGTTGTTGGGGACGTGCAGGTTCGTGATTCCCTTGTCGGAGTCGACCATGGCCAGGGCCGGCCCCTCCGCATAGCAGGCCTCGATCTCCGCATCGACTGCGGCGCGCCTCTCGGCAGGCAGGCGATCCAGCTTCTCGAGCAGGTCCGCCAGGCCCGAGTTGACGTTGGCTCCGATCTCTTCCAGCTCCTCGGCGTGCTTCTCGAAGGCCCTGTGGAAGTAGACCGAGACGCAGTGGCCGAACATGACCGGGTCGGAGACCTTCATCATGGTGGCCTTGAGGTGGAGCGAGAAGAGAATCCCCTTCTCGCGCGCCTCCTGCATCGCGGAGGCGTAGAACTCGCGCAGGGCGGCGACGTTCATCACCGCCGAGTCGATCACCTCGCCCTCGAGCAGTTCCAGCCCCGAGCGCAGGACGCTGACCGCGCCCCCGCGGTCGACGAACTCGATGCGCGCGGAAGTAGCCTGGGTGAGCGTACGCGAGGTCTCGCTGCCGTAGAAATCCCCCGCGCTCATCGAAGCGACCCGCGTCTTGGAGCCGCTCTCGGGCCAGGGCTTCATCATCCTGTGGGGGTGGCTCTTGGCGAAGGCCTTGACCGCCTCTGCCGGGCGGCGGTCGGAGTTGCCCTCGCGCAGGACCGGGTTGACCGCCGATCCGAGCGCCGCGGCGTAGCGCGCTCGCAGCTCCTTCTCTTCAGGCGTCCGCGGCTCCTCGGGAAACTCCGGCAGGGGATACCCCTTGGAGCGCAGTTCTGCGATCGCGGCCTGGAGCTGGGGGATCGAAGCGCTGATGTTGGGCAGCTTGATGATGTTGGCCGTCGGTTGACGTACCGCCTCACCGAGTCGGCCCAGGGCATCCTCGACGCGTTGCTCCGGGGCGAGCAGCTCGGGGAAGCAGGCCAGGATGCGCGCCGCCAGGGAGATGTCCGCAGTGGCGACCTCGACCCCAGAGGGACGGGTGAAGGCCTCGACGACGGGCAGGAAGCAGTGGCTGGCGAGGGCCGGGGCCTCGTCGGTTTGGGTCCAGGTGATCTTCGGGGTGGGCATGGCCGGGGGTGCGGTCGAGGGGGCTTGGGAGAGAAGGGGCGCAAGAGGTTATGCGCCCGCAGCGATCCGCGGCAGTCCCCAAGGGGCCCATTCGGCACCGGATCAGCGCCCGGGCGACTCGATGCGCCGGATGGCCTCCTCCAACCCGGTCTCCACGGCCGATTCCCGGGCCGCCTGCGGCTCCTGTTCCACCAGGCGCGCGTGGACCATCTTGGCGGTCATCAGGGGGGTGAAGCCGAGCCCGTCGGCTCGCTTTGCACTGGCGGGGCGCAACTCCAGGGCCCGGATGAGCTCCGCGGCGGCCCGGGCCGGCTCTCCCGCTTCCAGGCTGAGCCGCGCCCGTCCGGCGAGGGCCAGCACCTGGTAGTGCCGGTAGGCGTCGGCCTGGTCGGGCCTGCGCGTCGCGCTCCTCTCGAAACTCTCCTCGGCTCGGGTGTAGGCCTGCCTGGCCTCGGCGTCCCGACCGGTACGGCGATAGGCCTCGGCTGCGACGAGGTAGGCGTAGCCGGCGAAGTAGAGCCCCTCCTCCCCCTCCTCGCGTCGGCGGTACTCCTCTTCGAGGGCGGCCGGTCCGCCCCTGCCCAGGAGCCGGGCGCGCAGGCGCTCGTGCAGGGCGGCCGAGGCGGGGAAGCGTTCGAGCGCCTTCGAGAGAAGCTCGCCCTCGAAACGCTCGGCCCCGATCCAGTGCAGGAAGTCGTAGTGTTCCAGGTAGATCCCCCCGAGAATCTCGGGGCGCTTCTCCTCCTCTTCGAGCCGAACATAGGCGGCGTGGGCATCGCTGATCCACTCCGGCGG
>JALWOP010000112.1 GCA_027083445.1 Planctomycetota bacterium
CCCCCAGCCCCTTGGACAACCCCCCGAGAAGTGGAGGGCTGCGAGAGACGTCCTCGAAGGGGTTGCCCACAGGCCCTTGGACAACTCGCGCCGGGGCGACGCAGCAGGGTGGAGCCGGTGGGGGACGCGAGTTGCCCACAACTCCACAGCCCCTACTACTACGGGGAAAGGCTCGAGGACTTCCCGGAGCACTGCTCCTGCCCCCACCTTGGCAGGGGGATTGTAGGCCTCGGTCTGACTGGCTGGGCTGGTTGTGAGGCCTCCTCCCCTGCACGGCATGGCGAGGGGCGGGGTTTTCCACTCCCCTCCCGCCGCCGGGCGTGGTAGGAGGGCGAGTCCCTGAAGCGGGTGGAGGCCCGGCGATTGCTAGGGCACCGAGCCTCCTGGTCACCGCGGCGATGAGCAAGCGCGGCTCCCAGTAGAGTCTCACACGCCATCGGCCGGCTGTCCAGCCCGGTGGAGTAGATGGTGGTGGGCGAGCATGCGGACAGCCGGGTCTTCACCTGTGGGAAGTGTGGTGCCGAGGTGGTGATCTGCCGGCACTGCGACCGGGGGAACCGCTACTGCAGCCGGAAGTGCTCCTCTGCAGCCCGGCGCGAATCGCTGCGCAGAGGTGGGGCGGCATACCAGCAAACGCCGCGAGGAAAGCGCAAGCACGCGGAGCGTCAGCGCCGGTACGCGGAGCGTCGGCGCCGGCAGGCCGAGAAGGGGGGTCAAATAATGACGCATCAGGGTTCACCTGGCGCTGGAGAGCTGGGCGAGATGGTCTCCAGCCTCGCGAAGCCGGCACTGAAGCGGGTCTCGGACGGGGCGAAGAGAAGGGCCGATGAAGAGAGCGCAGGTCCCCAAGAGTCCCCAGGTGAAGGTCCCCCTCTCGGCGAGCGGCAGGCTCTTGTTGGCAAAGGGCTGGTTCGCTGTGCCTTTTGCGGCCGTTGGTGCCTCTTCGAGGGTAGGCGGAGCCTCGTTCGTCGTCGAGGTTGTGCCGGCAGGCAGCGCCGTTCGCCTCGCCATCCGTCGTCGGGCTGCGCTCCTCCGCCTCCCTGACCCTGCTTGCACTGGGAGCCCATGGAGGCGGAGATGATGCAGTTACGGCGCGAGAGTCCCGAAGCTCTGGACCTGTCGCTGGGCCGGCTGCGCCAGCTCCCCGAGCCGGCGGTGCGGCGGATGATGGACTCGCTGCGCTCCAAGGGGCAGCTAGGCCCGCTGGTGGTGGCCGAGCAGGAGGGCCGCCTTGTGCTGGTGGACGGTTTCGTTCGGCACCTTGCGGCGCTGCGGCTTGGGGTGGAGTCCGTGCTCGTCGAGGTGGTGGAGCTGTCGCCTGTGCAGATGAAGGCGCAACTCTACCTGCGCAACAGGGAGCGCGGGCTGTTGCTGGTGGAGGAATGCCGGCTGGTGCGGGAGCTGGTGGAGGTGGACCGCTTGAGTCAGGTGGAGGTGGCTGACCTGCTGGAGCGGCACAAGAGCTGGGTGTGCCGCCGGCTGTCGCTGTCGCGGCAGGTGAGTCCTCACCTGCTGGAAGACCTGGCAGTGGGTCTGCTTGGGGAGGGATCCCTTCGAAAGCTGGCGCGGTTGCCAGCGCGCAACCAGGAGGAGCTGTGGGCGGTGGCGCAGCGGGAGGGGCTTGCCTCCCGGGAGACAGGGAAGCTGGCCGAGCTTTGGCAGCGGGCTCCGAATCCCGAGTCGCGGAGCTTCCTCTTGGCCCATCCCCGAGAGGCGCTCGAGCGCGTCCGGAAGAA
>JALWOP010000113.1 GCA_027083445.1 Planctomycetota bacterium
GCTGCATTACTGGAGGAAGTCAAACATTTTAGTGACTACGATCGTCCACGAGAAAGGCGTCGTAAAGTGCTTACCTGCAAGGGTTTCCGCCGGATCGGATGACGATATCCCGTCGAACTTCAGTCTAGACGCTGTCACACCCGCTGAAGGGCAGTGGGAGCTCACGGAGGGCTCCATCACCCTCCCCGGAGCCCGCCTGTCGAGACCATTCCGATTTCCTGGCTTCGCCGGGTCAGTGGCGGATTGCTGCCGTTCTCGCGACCACGTCATGCCACTGATTGTCCGTTCGGCACTAGCTCTGACCCTCTGCCGTGCCGTCGTAACCCTTGACCGACGGCTCACTTGTCGCCGTCTGACCTCTCGCTCTCTTTCTGGTTCCTAAACCGGGGGTCGCAGGTTCGAGTCCTGCCGGGCGCGCCAGGGCTGGCTCCGGTCCGGGTACATGGGTAACACTCGTGTCTGGGGACATGGGTGACACCAAGATCTGACGCCGCGCCGCGGGCGTTCTCGGGATCGCTGGTGTCCAAGGTTCTCGCAACTGTTGCATGGCAACTGCCATGTGGGTTGCAAGGGCGCTGACCAGGCTGAGGCATGAGTAACCTGCGTCGCCGCCGCCCAGGGTTCGACATTTCCCACAGCTAGTCTGGGTGGATCACGGCAGTGGCGGTGAGGGGGTGGTTCCCGCGCGGCGCGGGCAGAGAATGGCTGCGAGAGCTCGCCGGCGGTGGAACCCGTAGGCCCTGCGCGCGACGAACAGGATCGCCTCACCTGGCACGACCTCCCCTACGGCCCCCGTCTCGGGGACCTGATCGTCCGGGGCGGCGGGGGGGGGCTGCCATATTGGCGCAACATGCAAAGGAATCCACGATTTCTATGCATGTTGGGCTCGACATGCAAAGCCCGCGACAGGTTCCAAGAGCGGCAGATCAGTGCGATGCGTCGGTGGGATCTCCCTCGACTCGGGGTAGGAGATCGAGCAGGGGCCGATTGACCGAGTACCTTGGGTACCAGAAGCACGACGTGGGGGTCCGGCAGGGTCGGCTGGCCCAGTTGTGGTCCCACCTGTCCCTGCTCTCAGCTCACATGGCCAAGACGGGGTTGAAGCCCACGACCTGCGGCCTCTGCCGAACCGCCGCAGATCTCCAGGAATCGCACGTCGTGCCGGAGTTCACGTACGCGCCGATCTACGACGAGAAGCACGAGATCATCGCGTTCGAGCCGTTCTAGCCGGGCAACCACTGGAAGATGGAGAAGGGACTGCGAGAGCCGCTCCTGTGTCGAGACTGCGAGCAGTTCCTCAAGGACCGCTACGGGAAGTGGTTCAAGGAACTCTGATTCGACCAGCGCCCGCTGGACTCGCTGGAGTTTGCGTCCGATGGGATCCTCTTCATCCCCGATACGGCTCGTTTCAAGCTGTTCCACCTCGGCGTTCTGCTCCGCGCGGACCTCGCCATGCGCGGCCAGTGGCGCGAGGTCAACCTGGGAGAGGGCCACCGGTCAAGGATCACGAAGTCCGACAGGACGGCAGGCTGCCGGTCATCAAGCGCGAGTGGGCTGCCTTACGGCGGTACGGGCCGTTCGCGCAGCTCGACTGACCGCCGGACTACCACCTCACTGCCGCACTGAGCCCACCCGCGGCCGATCCCCTGGCTTCGCCGCCACTTCTGCGTGCGGAGCCCCCTCGTCCTAATCGCCGGGGATCGAAGGTTCGAGTCCTGACGGGGGGGGCGGGAGG
>JALWOP010000114.1 GCA_027083445.1 Planctomycetota bacterium
CGATCAACCAGGCTCTGATCCTCTCCCACCCGCTGACCCCCAAGGCACGCGCCGAAGCCCTGGCCCTCACCGCCGCCGCTCGCGCCCTCGGCCTCTGCGAAGCGGGCGTCCAAAGCCGCTTCGGCAGCGGAAACGCCGCAGGCACCGGCACCGACTGCATCGTCATCGCCTCACCCACCGGCGTGCGGCCCCTCGATTGGGTGGGCATGCACACCCCCATGGGAAACGCCATCGGCCGCGCCGCACTCCAGGCCACCCTGCGGGGCGCCAGGGAGTGGCTGGCGGAGTTCGCAGACAGGACGGGGAATCGGAAGGGAGAGAGGCGGTGAAAAACCCCCTTACCGACCTCGGTCCCCTCGCCCTGGCCCTCGCCTGGGATCGTTTTCTCGGTGAACCCCCGCTGCGCTTCCACCCGGTCGTCTGGATGGGACACACGATCGAATGGTGCCGAAGGAGGGCTCTCGGACGAGGAAAAACCGTGGAACTCATCGCCGGATCGGCCATGGCCCTCCTCCTGCCCCTCGGCGCCCTGGCCCTCACCGCCTTCCTGCTCGCCCTGCTCGCGCCCCTACCTCCCCTACGCTTGGCAGCGGCGACCTTTCTCCTCACCAGCTCCTTCTCCCTCGCCCTCCTCGGGGAGAGCGCCCAGGTGGTCCACACCCACCTCGCCGGGCAAGAGCTGGAAGAGGCGCGGCGCGCCGTCGGAGCGCTCTGTAGTCGCGATACGCAGACCCTGGAAGGGGAGGAGATCGTCGCCACGACCCTTGAATCCCTGAGCGAGAACAGCTGCGACTCCTTCGTCGCACCCCTCTTCTTCTTCGCCCTCTTCGGCCTACCCGGCGCACTGGGCTATCGCATGGTCAACACCCTCGACGCCTGCATCGGATACCACGGGACCTACGAGCAACTGGGCAAGGCCTCCGCACGTCTCGACGACCTCTTGAACTGGATCCCAGCCAGGATCGCTGCTCTCTCCCTCGTGGCCGCGGGGCACCTGCAGGGACTCGATGTTCGCGGCGGGCTCCGCGCCTGGCGAGAGGAGGGGGGCAAGACCCCGAGCCCCAACGGGGGCGCCACCATGGCCACCACCGCCGGTCTCTTCGGCGTGCGCCTGGCGAAACCGGGCGTCTATTGCCTGGATGGAGGCGATGGGAAGCTCGAGCCGGAACTGATTCCCCGCTGCCGCCTCCTGGTCGAAAGAGCTGCCCACCTCTCCCTGGTCCCGATCACCATCCTGCTCCTGCTTCGCCATGCCCTCGCCTGATCCGCTGCAACACCACGGCGGCGACGGGCCGCCCGGTCTCCTCGACTTCAGCAGCAACGTCTCACCCCTCGGCGTGCCCGAAGCGGTGGCGACCGCCGTACGCCTCGCGGATCTCACCCGCTATCCCGATCCGACCGCCCGGGAGGTGTGCCGCGCCTACGCCTCGACCTTCGGCTTCGACCCCGAGGGGGTCGTCTTCGGAGCCGGCGCCGCTCGCCTGCTCTGGGACCTGGCCCAACTCCTCGTGCAGCCTGGAGAGGCCGTCGTCACCATCGAGCCGACCTTCTCGGAGTTCCGCCGGGCGGTCGAGGCCCGGGGTGCACGGATCGTGGAGTGGCGCGCGCGTCCCGACGAGGAGTTCACCGTCGATCTGGAAGCCGTGGCAGCGCGGGCCCGGAAGTGCTCCGCTGCCGCCGTCTATCTCTGCAACCCCTGCAATCCGACCGCGCGCGCAATCACCGCCGAGCAGATCGCGGCCTTCGCGGCCGAACTGGGTGCTCGCCCACTGATTCTCGACGAGGCCTACCTCGACCTCTCCGAGCTGTGGGCCGACCAGTACACGCCCCTACCCGAAAACGTCGTGCGCGTGCGCTCCCTGACCAAGGAGCTGGCGCTGCCGGGGCTGCGCGTCGCCTACCTCGCCACGACGGGCGAGCTCGCCCGCCGGCTCGAAGGCGCACGTCCCCCCTGGTCGACCAGCGCTCCGGCCCAGGCCGCCGCCCTGGCCGCCCTGGAACTCGGATCGGAGCAGGAGCGGCGCCGGGAACGACTGCTCGAGCTGCGAGGGACCCTGGCCCGCGGGGTCGCCGCCCTCGGCCTGCGGGTCCACCCCTCCGTTACCGGCTGGGTGCTGGTCGCCCTACCGGAGGGAAGTCTCGCCCACCAGTGGCAGTCGATCCTCCACACCCAAGGGGTGCATGTACGCGATTGCACCTCCTTCGGCTTGCCCGGCCACCTGCGGCTGGGGGCCAGGCCGACCTCCGAAATGGAGGTTCTCCTCGCCGCCCTTGCCGCGGCACGGCGAGAACTCTCCACCCACGCTTCGAACCCCTGCGACCTCCCATGACCAAACTCGATCGAGACGCGATTCGCGCCCACCTGGACCAACTCACCAAACCCCCCGGAAGCCTTGGGCGCCTCGAGGATCTGGCGGCCGATCTCTGCCGTATCCAAGGCACTCTCACGCCCCGCACCCGCCCCCGGCGCATCGTGCTCTTCGCGGGGGATCACGGGGTGGTCGCCCAGGGGGTCAGCGCCTGGCCTTCCGAGGTGACCGGCTTGATGGTGGCCAACATTCGCGCGGGAGGAGCAGCCTCGAACGCCCTCGCCCGGGCCGGGGAGACCGACCTGGTACTCGTCGATGTGGGCTGCCAGGGGCAGCGGCTGGGCGAGGGGAGCGCTTTTCGCGTGGCGCGGGTCGCGGAGGGGACCGCCGACCTCTCGCAGGGACCCGCCATGGACCGCGCGCAGTTCGACGCGGCCCTCGCCGTGGGGCGCGAAGAAGCGCGCCGGGCGAGTGAAGAGGGTTTTGCCCTCCTGGCCGCCGGGGAGATGGGGATCGGCAACACCACCCCCTCGACCTGCGTGGTAGCCCTCTGCCTGGGGCTCGATCCGGTCGAGGAGGGACTGGTCGGGCCCGGAGCCGGTGCGGACGAGGCGACGCGCAGCCACAAGGAGCGACTGATCGCCGCGGCGGTGGAGCGGGTGCGCGGCGACTTCGAAGGCGGCGATGAACAGGCGCGCATCGGAGCCCTGGCGGCGGTGGCCGGTTTCGAACTGGTGGCGATGGCGGGCCTCTTCATCGAGGGAGCCAGCCGGGGAATGACCCTGGTACTCGACGGCCTGATCGCCGGCGCAGGCGCCCTGATCGCCGAGGAGCTGGCACCCGGAACGGCGCGGAACTTGATCGCCGCCCACCGCTCCTGCGAGCCGGCCCATGGGGCGCTCCTCGACCGACTGGAACTCTCGCCCTACCTCGAGTGGAACCTGCGCCTGGGCGAGGGGAGCGGCGCGCTCCTCCTCATGCCCCTGCTCGACGCCGCCGCGGCGATGGTCGGGGAGATGGCCACCTTTGCCGACCTCGGCATCACCGCGGAGTAAACACCATGGAAGCCTTCTGGTTCGCCCTCTCGTTCCTGACCCGACTGCCGATCGCCGCGGCACCCGCGCAGCCGGACGCGGCGACCCTGCAGCGAGGGCGCCTCTTCCTGCCCCTGGTCGGCGGGCTGATCGGCCTCTCGACCGCGCTCCTGGTCCTGCTACTGGCGCGCGGTATCTCCCTGCCCCTCACCCTCGCCGTGGCCCTCGCCCTGGCGTTCGAAGCCCGCCTGACCGGGGCGATGCACGAGGACGCCGTGGCGGACTGCGCCGATGCCCTGGGGGGCGGCTGGAGCCGCGAACGCACCCTGGAGATCCTGCGCGACAGTCGCCTGGGGAGCTATGGGGTGCTGGCGCTCGTGCTGGGCATCCTCCTACGCCTCCTGGCGCTCACCGCCCTGGCGGGGGGGCTGCGACTGGGGCTCGGCATTCATCCCCTGCGCTGGTGCCTGGCCCTCTTCTTCGCCGGCTATGCGGGCCGTCTGCAGATGCTCCTCCTGCTACGCGCCGTACCCCCCGCTCCCGGACGGTCGAGCCTGAGCGAAGGGATCGGCGCCGGGGGGTGGGGCCGGGATCTTTGGGTTTGTGCTGCGGGCCTGATCCTGCCCGCCCTGGCCCTCGGAACGCTCAGCTTCTGGAGCTGGCTCGTTTGGGGGGCGGGGGCCCTCGCCCTCCATCGCTGGGCCTGTCGCACCGCCCAGGTGCGCCTGGGGGGGAGCACCGGCGATCTGCTCGGGGCGGTCGCCTTCGCCGGACAGCTCCTCTGTCTGGTGAGCTTCGCCATCGAGCCGGCGAGGGGGGCCTGGATATGGGCCGGGTGATCCTGATCGGCGGGGGCTCTCGCAGCGGTAAGAGCCGCTACGCCCTGGAGCGGGCTCGCGCCGTAGAGGGACCGCGCCTCTTCGTGGCGACCGCCCGGGAGGGGGACGAGGAGATGCGCGCGCGCATCGCCGCCCATCGACGGGAGCGGGGGGAGGGTTTCGTGACCGTCGAGGAGCCGCTCGACATCGCCGGGTGCCTGAGGGAAGCACCTTCGGAGACGCGCGCCATCGTGGTGGACTGCCTGACCCTGTGGCTCTCCAATCTCCTCTTGGCGGGGACGGCCGAGGAGGCGAGCGCGCGCATCGAGGAGGCGACCGGGGAGCTGGTGGAGGCCTTGGCGGAGACCTCGGCGGAGGTCTTCTTGGTGACGAACGAGGTGGGCATGGGCATCGTTCCCGGGAACGAACTGGCGCGGCGCTTTCGAGACCATGCCGGGCGGTTGCATCAACGGCTGGCGGGGATCGCGGATGAGATCTACCTCGCCGCCATGGGTCTTCTCCTGCGACTCCATCCGGGACCGGTCGAGCTCGTATCGAGATGAAGGAGCCGGGCCGGCCCCGACCCCTATCCCGCTTGGGAAAGACCGGTAGCATGGGTGCCATGCGCCTGCCTCGAAACCTTCCCCGCAAGCTCCTGATCTCCTTCACGAGCTTGCTGCTGCTCTTCGTCGTGGGCGAGCTCATTGCGCGCAGCCTCGAACCGGGCCCCTTCAGCCTTTGGGATCGCAGTCCCTACATCCACTACGACGACGGGCGGGCCTATCGCCACCGGCCGACCTTCGAGGGGCGCTGGGATGGGACCTGGTACTCGATCAACTCGCTCGGCATGCGCGGCCCCGAGTTGAACCTGACCCTGGGCCCGGATGAGCTGCGCATCGCCTGCATCGGCGACTCCTGTACCTTCGGCAAGGGGGTGCTCGAGGAGTACAGTTGGCCGCGCCAACTCGAACATCTCCTGGGCGAAAAGCTGGGGCCCGATCACCACGTGGTCTGCGCGAACCTGGGGGTCAACGGCTATAGCGGGGCGACCTACGAGCGCATCTTCGCCGACCTGGGGGATCAGATCCGCCCGAACATCGTCGTCGTCGGCTACAACCTCAACGACTTCCCCAACGCGATCAAGGCGGTCGACGAGAAGGTCTTTCGCGAACGCGGGCTGCGCAAGCTCCTCTCCCAGGATCTGCGGGACAAGCTGGGGCGACTGGCCCTCTACCGCTTGGCGCGTCAGACCTACTACCGCATCAAGCGGGGCTCGGACTGGAAGAAGATCGAGGAGCTTGCCAAGGGGACGGCGGAAGGATCGCTCGATTCGGAGGTGTGGCGGGAGCAGGAGCGCCATCTGGTCGCGATTCGGGATCAGGCGCTCACCTATGGGGGCGCGAAGACGATCGTCTTCCTGTTTCCCTATGAGAGCCAGGTCTACCTCGACAGCTACGACACGACGCCGATCGAACGGCTGAAGGAGATCGGCGCCCGCAATCAGATCCCCGTCATCGACCTGGCGGAGACCTTCCGCAGCTATGCCCGCAGCGAGGATCCGCCCAAGGAGTTGTTCCTGCCCGGGGACCGCTATCACCCCGGCCCCGAGGGCTACTACCTGGTCGCCCGGCGCGTGCTCGAGGAGTTGGAGCGTCTGGGCTGGATCCCCCAGGAGAATCGCAACTCCGAGGCGGGCGAGCGCTAGACGCTCCCCGATGGATCCCAGCCCTTCTTCCTTGGTATCGCGCCCCTTCGCACGGTCGGGGCCGTTCCCCGCGCTTTCTCTCCTGGTGCTCCTGCTCTCCCTGGGCGCCCCGCTCCTCGCCGGTTCCTCGACCCGGCGCGATGGGGAATCCGCCGGGGAGATCCTGAAGGAGATCAAGGACAAGAAGGACAAGGCTCCCGGCCACCTCTTCGTGAGGCTGGGCCAGATGCGCAACGAGGAGGGACTCGCCGCCCTGGAGAAGGGGGTGGACGAGCTGCGCCAGCCCTATGCGTTGAACTCGGCCTACAGCGCCTTCGTCTACTTCGCCGGGGTGCCGCGTCTCGAGGAGAAGGCGATCGCCTTTCTGAACGGTCGCGTGACTCGGGGGCGGGGGGCTGTCCCCGAGGCGGCCATGCGCGCCCTCGTGCGCATGGGCGAGGGGGCCCAGGACGAGCTGGAGACCCTGCTGCGCAAGCACAAGGAGCCGGTGATCCGCGCCCTGGCCTTGGGTCCGCTCCTCTCCGTGTTGGATCCCGGCCGGGACGTGGAGCTCGTGCTCGACAACTGCGCCTTCGCGGGGAGCGGTTCGCGTTCCGCCCTCGTCGCCTTCCTCGGGCGCGTGGCCGCGGAGAAAGGCGGCCTGGCGACCCTGGGGCGCTACCTGGGCGACCCCAAGGTGGGGGTGGGGTGCAAGCAGCTCGTCATCGACGCGGTCGTCGAGCTCGAGGATCCGGCGGTGGATCGCATGCTCGCCAAGGGGCTCGAATCGAAGGATCCGGTCCAGCTCTTCGCGGTGTTGCACGCCCTGGAGGAGCGGGAGAGCGTCGTCGGTTCCAAGAAACTGCTGCGCCTCATGCGTTCCAAGGACCCCGCCATCCGGCGCTTGGCGCTCATCGTGCAGGCGCGGTCTCGGCTGACCGAGGAGGGTTTCGAGGACGATCTGCTCGGCTGGGCTCGCTCTTCCGATACGGCGATCCGCGGTGGAGCGGCAGTGGCGCTGGCGATGTTGCGAACACCCGCTGCGGTCGAGGCTCTGCACGACCTCTTGGCGGACCCGGACTATTCCGTGCGGGCGGAAGCCTTGCAGCAGGTGGGCAACCTGCACCGCAAGGATTCCATCCCGCTCCTGATCGGGCGCCTCTCCGCCGAGGAGGGGACTCTCTCTCGGGATGTCGCCGCCGTTCTGCGCCTGATGACGGGGTTGGACCTGGGTCGCACTCCGGCGCGTTGGCAGGCGTGGTGGCGCGCGGAGGGCGCAACCTTCGAGTTGCCCAGCTACGAGGATGCCTTG
>JALWOP010000115.1 GCA_027083445.1 Planctomycetota bacterium
GAGGGAGAGGGAAAGGGAGTGGCCCTGCTTCCACGCCTACCCGGTCCCTTCTACCTCACCGCCAGTCTGGGGGCGGCCCGTTCCGAAACCTGGCAGGGGGATGAGGCGGAGGTGACCCTCCTCCTCACCGGGAGCTTCTCCGTACACGGTCGCCTCTTCGGCCTGGAAGGAACTCCACCGGAAGGGACACGCATCTCCGTCCGGCGAGCCAGCGCAGCCCAGTCCCAAACGAGGGGCGAGGCGGCACCGGGGACCGACGGCAGCTACCGCATCGAGGCGGTACCCTTCCAACGCCCGGGCGAGTTCGTCGTGCGCCTGGATGGACCGGGACTCTGTCCCCAGGAACAGCGCATCCGGGTCGAGCAGGGTACCAGCGACTACACCGTCGACTTCGAAGCCCTGAGCACCATTTCCTATCCGATACGGGTCGAGGCGGAGGGGCAACCCCTTCCCGGCGCGACCGTCGAGGCTGCCTGGTGGGCTGACGGCGCTTGGGTGGCTGTCACCCAGCAGACCGACGAGGAGGGAATGGCTCGCTTCGAATCGATTCGTCCCGGGCGCCTCCGCTTCCGCGCCTACAAAGCGGGTTACACGGAGGAGTCCGCCGGTCCCGGGGATGTCTTTCACGATCAGGAAGAGCCCTACGTCTTCGAACTCGGCGTTCCCGGTACCATCCACGGCCGAGTCGAGCGGGAAGGGGAGCCGGTGACCGACTTCCAGATACGCATCTGGAATGAGAATGACCGCTGGTTCACCCGCAGTTTCCAGGGCTGCTCCGAAGGGGAGTTCACCGTCGAGGGCATCCCACCGGGAAGCGTGCATGTGCAGGCAGATACCGAGGATCTTTCCCCGGGCGAAGCCCTCGAAGTAACCGTCGCCGCCGGCGAGACCGCCGAGGTGGTCCTGCAGGTAGCGGACCCCCTTCCGGCCAGCGGAAAGATCATCGACCTCTTGAGCGGCCTGCCGATCGATGGGGCGCGGGTCCAGGCCTGGCTACGCACCGAGGACGGCCGCTCCCTCGCACCGTGGGGGGAGCCGGTTTGGAGCGGGAGCGACGGCCGTTTCGAACTTCCCCTGCCGAGTGCCCGAATTCTGCTCACGCTGCGCGCCGAAGGCTACGGCGAACATCTCGAATACAACCCCAAACGCGATTCACAAAGCGGCTCGCTAGGTGTCTTCGGTCTGGCGCCCACCCAGCCGCTCCACTTGCAGTTGCTCGCTCCGGAGGGGATCGATTTCAGCGGCTACCAGACCCAGGCTCAGGTGAACGGCCTGACCCCCATGATCCCGGTGGGGCCCGACGGCCGGGCCACCATTGACGATGTTACTCCGGGGAACTGCATGGTTTCGGTCTTCACCCCAGAGCCCAGTCGCCTCGACACCAGTCTGCGTCTCGTGCCCGGACAGGAGTGGTTGGTCGAGATCCCGGTCGCGAGTTCACTTGATGTCACCGTCGAGGCGCAGCCGAAACCCGGGGAGCCCCTGCCCGAGAACCTTTGGGTCCAGGCGGCCTTTCCTTCGCCCGCCGGCGGCCACTTCAGCGCCATGGCGAAGTGCGACTCGAGCGGACTGGCGCGCTTCACAAGTTCCTATCCCGGACACACCACCTTCGAAGTCATCGACTTCAATATCGTCGTATACGCAACCGGATCGGCAGAAGTCCACGCGGATCGGCCGACCCATGTCGTCCTGCCCCTAGGGGTGCGCCGTCTGCGTGTGCGCTTCCAGGACTCCGAGGGGAATGCCCTGGCTGGGCTCGGAGTCAGCCACTGGCCGACCGACGACCCCAATCCCTACCCCCTGTCGAACACGACTGATAGCGAGGGCGTGATCGAACTCGGTGGCTGCACGATGGAGCGCATCTCCTTCCTCCCCTGGACCACCACCCTGGTCGGCAGGGAACACGTGCTCGACCTTGCGGGGGCTGGAGAGGAAGAGATCGAGCGGGTCATCACCCTGGAGAACACGGCGGCGATCGAACTGCGCCTCCTCTCCCAGGGCGAGCCGGTCGCAAACCTCGCGGCCACCCTGAGGCAGCCTCCCTTGACCTTCGTCATGCTGACGGAGGTCTCCGACCTCGACGGGCGCCTGCGCTTCTCCGGCTTGGAAGAGGGTACCTACCGCGTCTCCGTCGAAGGTCCGGGGTGGTTCCCCGTGGCTCTGGACCTCCCCGCTGTTCCGACACCCGGCCTCGTGGTCGTGAACCTGCGGCGCCGCGGCTCCCTGGCCATCGAGGTCCGCCAGGGGACCCTGCCGGTGCAGGGTGCTCGGGTGGAGGTACATTCGAGCGAAGCCGGGGACGATCTCGCCGCATGGCAAGCGGAGGGATTGATCACCGTGACCCCCACCGACTGGATCACTGGGAACGACGGAAAGCTCTTCATCGCGGGCCTACCGGAGGGGCGCTACCACCTCCTGGCCGAGGCCGCGGGGGGCGGCGCCGTGGCCGAAACCGAGGTCGAAGTGACCGCGGGCGCGCAAGCCTATGGCTTGATCGAGTTTCCCTAGGCTGCGATCCGTCGGAGAGAGGCAGTGGGGCAGGTTTCCCCTCCGCCGGGATCCCTGCGTAGAATCGACCCGTCGATGCAGCACCCTCCGGATTCGATTCCCTCCGCCATGGCAGCCTCCAACTCCCAGCTTCCCCGGCTGCGTCTCGTCTCCACTCGCCGTGAAGCGGAAGAGGAACTGGCGGGGGAGATTCGGGATCTTTGCGCACGCAAGCCCGCTGCGGTGCTCGGACTGGCGACGGGAGGGTCGATGGAGGGGCTCTACCGGGAACTGGTAGCGAGCCACCGGAGGGGAGAGCTCGACCTGTCCCAAGCGAGGACTTTCAATCTCGACGAGTACCTCGGCCTTCCCGCCGACGATCCCCGCAGCTTTCGCGCCTTCATGCGGGAACACCTCTTCAACGGGGTGAACCTCGACTCCGACCGGATCCACCTGCCCGATCCCCTCGCAGCTCGAGCCGATCCCGGCGGATACGGGGCTGCCTGGGAGCGCCGGATCGAGGCGGCGGGCGGAATCGATCTTCAACTCCTGGGAGTCGGCCGCAACGGGCACATCGCCTTCAACGAACCCGGCTCGAGCGCCTCCTCACGTACCCGCATCGTTGAACTGGCGCGCGCGACCCGCGAAGACGCGGCTCCGAGCTTCGGCGGTTTGGAGAAGACACCTCGCCACGCCGTAACAGCCGGGGTCGCCACCATCCTGGAGGCCCGCGCTCTGGCGGTGCTCGTCTTCGGCCCACACAAGGCCGGGGCCCTGCGGGCCGCTCTGGAAGGCCCCGTCGGGCCCGACACCCCCGCCTCCTTCCTCCGTCTCCATCCCAACTGTCGCATCTGGGCCGACCGGGAGGCAGCGGCCGAACTCGGGGAAACGTGGAACGGGGCCTGAAGCCACCCACCGCGGAGGCCTTGCTGCTGGGGATCGATGGCGGGGGCAGCGGAGTTCGCCTACACATCCTTACTTGCGGCCCCGAGGGGCTGGACTCGATGGAGTCCCTCGAACTCCCCTGGCCCCGGACAACTCGCTTCGAGCCCCTGCCCATCGAAGTCCAACTCGCCGAGGTGGACCAGCCCCACCTGGGCGAAGAGGAACAACGCGCCGCCGCGGAGCGCATCGAATGCATCGCGCAGGCGGTCTCGCGGCTCGTTCCCCCGGGCCCGCGGCGACTGCGCGTCGGCGTCGCCCTCGCCGGGCGCAAGGATCCACGGAGAGGGGGAATCCTGGTCGCCCTGCGGGGACCCCGCATGCCGCACTTCGCCCGCGACCTGGAGGAGGCCCTCGCCCAAAGGGGTCTGGCCCTCGATGCACCGCTCACCCCCCTTCTCGACGATGGCGATGCCGCCGTTTGGGGCGAACTCTTCGCCAGGGGAGGACTCCTCACCCGGTGCGAAGATGCCTATCTGGTCGCCATCGGGAGCGGAGTGGCCGAGGGACTCCTGCGCGGTGCACGACCCGCCTGTTTCGCTCTCGAACGCGAGGCACTCGCTCCCCGCCTTGCTTCCCCCTGGTCTGACGGAACCGAGGAGCGCCTGGGCATGGCGGGACTCTCCGCCTCCCTCGGAGGATGCGACCGGATCGGGGAGCGGGCCCTGGCCGGCGATGGGGCCGCCCGCAGCCGGCTCACCACCTGGGCAAGAGAACTGGGCACCTTCATCGCCGCGCGGGCCGCCACTCTCGCTGTCGAGCAGGTCGTCATCGGAGCACGGGGGGGAGAACTCCTGGCCGAGGAGGGTCTGGCCCCCTGGGCCCGTGCACCCCTCACCGCGGCCCTCGCCACGGGCCGGCCCGTCGGCGGCGAGCCCCTCTCTTGGGTCGCCTCGCGCCTGCGGGCAGCCCCCGCCATCGGCGCGGCGGCCGCAGCCCTACAGCGGGATCCCCTCGGATGACCTTCACCCTCCTCGACTGGAGCGTCGTCGCTGCCGTCCTCCTCTTCACCACCTGGATCGGCCATCGGCTGACCGGAAAGACACGCACCCTGCGGGACTTTTTCCTGGGGGGACGGCACCTGCCCTGGTACGCGGTGGCCGCCTCGATCGCCGCCACCGAGATCTCCGCGGTGACCTACATCAGCCTACCGGGCAGGGTCGCTGCCAGCGACATGAGCTACCTGCAGGTGGTCCTGATCGGCTCCCTCATCACCCGGCTCCTGGTCGGCTATTGGCTCGTGCCCGCCTACTACGAACGGGAGATCTACAGTCCCTACGATTACGTGGGACAGGCTCTCGGGGAGCCCGCCCGGCGCATGACCACGGGGCTGTTCACCCTCGGCGGCATTCTCGGACAGAGCGCGCGGGTCTACATGACCGCAGTCGTGCTCGAAGTGCTCCTGGCGGATGAACTGGCCTGGCTTGCGGCTCGCACCGGACTCGAGCCCCTCACCATCGCCGTGCTCTTCTTCACCACCATCGCGGTGCTCTGGACCTGGATGGGGGGCATCGCCACGGTGGTTTGGACCGACGCGATCCTCTTTCTACTTTTCGGCGCGGGGATCGCCGTCACCCTCTTGACGGTCCACTTTCACTACGAGGGGGGACTCTTCGCAGCCCTGCACGCCGGTGCGACCGCGGGTAAGACCCACTGGATCAGCACCAGCACCTCGCTTCAGGCTCCCTACACGATCTACACGGCCCTCTTCCTGCTCAGTTGGGGACAGCTCGGAGCCTACGGCTGCGACCAACTGATGGTGCAGCGCATCCTCTGTTGCCGCGACGCCAAGGAGGCACGGCGGGCGGTGATCGCCTCCTTCGCCGCTGCCGCCGTCGTCGTGCTCTGTGCCCTGGTGGGCGTCGCCCTCTGGAGCGATTTCCAGGCCCACCCGAACCTGGGCAAGGCCGCCGAACTGGGGGATCGACTCTTTCCCACCTACATCACCCGCGTCATCCGACCGGGACTCAAGGGGGTCGTCATCGCCGGGGTCTTCGCCGCGGCGATCAGCAGCCTCGACTCCGCCCTGGCCGCCCTCTCCCAGACGAGCCTGGCTCTGATCTCTCCCTCTGCCCGGCCCGAGCAACTCGTTCGGCGTTCACGCCTCCTCGTCCTCGCCTGGGGAGCCGCCCTCGCCGGCTGCGCGATCGCCATCCGGGCGGTCGAGTCCCACTGGGATTCAGTGTTGAGCATGGCTCTCTCCCTGGCGGGCTTTACCCAGGGGGCACTCCTGGCGGGGTTCCTTTTGGCCTTTCTCCCCCTGCGCCCGCGCAGATTGGGTTTTCTGATCGGCGCGCCGATCTCGGTCCTGGTCGTGGCCGCGATCCAGACCGCAAAGCTCCTGCCCTGGCCCTGGTTCGTTCCCATCGGCTGCACCGTCACCCTGCTCCTGGCGCTCCTAATCGACCGGGGAGGGGAACCCATTCCCAAGCCCCCCGCCGACTGACTCGGCCAGGGCTCGGCCGAGGCGCTCCAGATCGGCTCGGCCGTGTTCGGCGTTGACCGCCAGGCGCAGGAAACCGGCCGCAGGCGCTCCCGGATAGTGAACATAGGGGGCGAAGATGCCTCGGCGGCGCAGATCGGTTTCGATGCGCTCCCCATCGGCGGGGTTGGAAACCGGTAGGGGCAGGACCGGCAGGGGAGGATCGATGGGCGCGACTCCGAGGGCGGCGCCGATCGACGCCAGGGCGCGGCTGTTCGAGAGCAGCCGTGCACGACGGCGATTCTCCGTGGAGAGCACCTCCAGGGCGGCCATTCCCGCCGCCGCCACGCAGGGCGGGGGAGGTGTGCTTGCGATGTAGGCCTCCCCGTGAGCCCGCACGCGCGCGATCGTGCTGGCGCTGCCGGCGATCAGACCGGCCGGAACTCCCAGGCCCTTGGAGAGGGAAGCGGTGAGCACCACCCGCTCGTCTCCCGCGCCACGCTCCGCGATTCCGAAGTAGTCGGTGCTTCCCGCTCCCCGCGGACCGAGCACGCCCAAGCCGTGACTGTCGTCGATGACGAGGTGGGCGTGGTGTGGGAGCAGCCGCAGGAGATCGGGGAGGGGAGCGAGCCGACGTCCGAGGGTGTAGACCCCGTCGGTGAGCAGCAAGGGCTCCAATCCCCTCTGCCTGTCGAGCAAGGCGTGGGCGCGACCGAGATCCCCTGGGCCGTAGTCCCACAGATCGAGATCCGCCGCCTTCGCCGCCAGTTCCAGGCTGGGGTGCGCGTCGGCGTCGATCACGGCCGCGCCCCCGTTGGGCGCGAGGGCGGTGACCGCCGCCAGGTTGGCGAGGGTTCCGCTCGAGAGGCAGAGCACCGCCTCGAATCCGAGGAATTCCGCCAGGGCCTCCTCGAAGCCCTCGTGCAGGGGGCGGGTGCCGGTCGTCTCCCGGGAGGCACCGACCGAGAGGCCGCGCCCCAGGTGCAACTCGGCCGCGGCGAGCAGGGCCGGGTGGCGCGCAAGTCCCAGGTAGTCGCAGCCCTGGAAGGCGAGCAACTCCTCGCCGTCCAGGGTGACCGTGCAGGTGCTCGCCCGTTCGATCGTCGGCCGGGGCATGGGCGGATTGTCTCCCCAGGCGGGGGATGGAACCAGGAGCGGCTCTGTCATACTCGGGGAACGATGGCCAGTGAGGCGAGAGGATGGCGACTGAAGGCGCTCTGCGGGGGGATCCTCGCCCTGCTACCCCTCGCCGCTCTGCCCCTCGCCTCCCCTCCCCTCGCCCTGGCC
>JALWOP010000116.1 GCA_027083445.1 Planctomycetota bacterium
GTGGCATCGGGATGTAGGTGATGTCCGAGCACCACACCTGGTTGGATCGCTCGATCGAGAGATCGCGGAGAAGGTACGGGTAGACGGGGTTCTCCGGTGCTTTCTTCGAGGTTCGAGGACGGCGGTAAGTCGCACGGATGCCCATGCGGCGCATCGCACGGCGGACCCGGCTGCGGCTGGCCGACCAGCCTTCTCGCTGAAGGATCGCTGCAAACCGACGCGATCCGTAGACCGGATGCCAAAGGTGCAGCTCGTTGGGGGAGAGGGTAGCGGGGCAGGGGAGATCTTGCGCGGGTGGGGCCCTTGTCTTAGGTTTGTCTTGCGAACTTGAAGTGGGGGTGCACTGGTTTCGACCGGATGTGACCGACTTCGGGCTGCGTGCCGGGGACCCCGGGTCACCCCGCCAACATCCCGGGAAGGCAACTTCAATTGCCAACGACTTTGCTCTTGCTGCCTAGGAATAGGTAGCCGTCTCGGTGGGGAGTGCCCGCGGCCCCGCCCAGACGCCAACAGCGGGCTGGCCGGCGAGTCGCGCCTCGGGGCGGACCGGCGAGACACTACCGGGGCTGGCTCCGACGCCGTGGGTCCACGGATGGCCGAGGAGCGAGACACCAACCGGGGACTACGCACGTAGACGCCCGTCGAGCGCTCCTTCCGGGACGCGGGTTCGACTCCCGCCACCTCCACCAAGCCCGCTCGGTGAGCACCCCACTCCCAAGCCCGAACCTGATGGGCCGGGCATGATGGGCCGGGCATGATGGGCCGGGCCGGGACCTGCGCCCCGATTGAGTCGGGGCAAGAGCGATCGGCCGGTACCGGGATCGGCCGTTGCGGTCGGTCCTTGACTTTACTCCCCACGCACGAGTTGGTCCTCGAGCCACTCGAGCTGCTTCTCGGAGAGCAGCCCACTTCCGGCCGCATAGTCCAGGACGGCACTCGCCTCCTCCCGGTGCCCCTGTGAGAGGTAGAAACCGCAGAGCCCACCCGCGGCAGTGAGCAGTAGCTCCTCGCGGCGAGACTTCTCTGGGACTTCCTCCCAGCCGGCGACGGCGGCGTCAAGCACCCTCCGACAGGCACGCTCATAGAACTCCGTATCCCGAGCATTGGTGGCCATGGCCGCCTCGAGTGCCAAAGCGGCGAAGGGTTCAGCCTCGTCCGTACGGGAGACGGTCCACTCGCCCACGGCGACGTAGAACGAGTCCCAGCGCTCGAGCGTGCGACAGATCAGCTTCAAGGCGCGTGCCGGCTGCAGGTCCCTCGCCTCGAAAGACTCGACCAACTCGGGCAGGAATCCCTGTGCCCACTGGGGTGCCCCGGAGCGGACACCGAGGAAGAAAGCGAATCCCAAGAGCTGCTCCCTGGTGAGGACCCGGCAGTGGAGACGATCCGCATCGTAAGCCTGGATGCAGGCCTCTACGTATTCGCGCGCTGTCGGTGCGACATCGGTGGCCGTCACGTCCAGATACCTGCAAAGGACGACCGCCTTGAGGAGCTTGCACTGAAGATCCGAATCCAGCGAGGCCTGCTCGGCAAGGAGAGGCAGCGCCCGCTCATGGAAGGCGTGTAGCCATTGCCCCAGGTCGGCGATCGGCTCACCCAAGAGCATCGCCTTGTAGACGATCTCGACGCACTCCCCAAGCCAGAGGAGAGCCTGCCTCTCCTCTTCGCTGCTCGCGAGCAGCCTTTGCGCGAGTTCGAGGGCATCGGCGCGCCTGTCGGCCATGTTGTAGAGGCGGAGCAGAATGGTTCGACAGCTCCGGACTTCGTCGGCGGAGGTATCGGCCGGGAGTGGATCGAGGCGCCCCTCAAAGGTGCGAATCCACTCCTCTTGGGGCAGCACCCCGCGGGCGGCATCTCCGTGATAGGCGCGTACGAGCGCCGAGAGCCCCGCGCTGGCTGGGGGGACGACGGTACCTGTGGTCGACGTTCTCCCCAGGCCAATACCCCACACCAGCGAGAGAGCCGCAGTGGCGAAAACGATGGCTAGTGCGAACCGGCGCATGGCTTCTCCTCCTCCCCGAAGGCCCATCTCCCACTCGTAGTCATTCTGACTCTCATCTCCAAGGGCGCATCTGCGATGCGTCAGGTTTCAAGGTTCGGTTCCAACGGATTCTGCAAACCCATGCGGCAAGTTTCCTGGGGTACCCGCACCCGATGGGTGGGTCACTGTGAAGGGAAACCTTCTCGATTTCAACTCACCAGGATCGACCTGCGCCCGACCGAAAGGGTGGCATCTCCGTTTACCCCGGCCATCCCTCCTGGTTTTTCCAGCGCCCCAGAGAAAAACCGGGAAATCCCTGCAACCGGTGCATCGTTGGAAAGGTCGAGAGGGGGGCTCGAATGCCAACGGTATCCGAGCGACGGCACGGCGCCACCTATCGCGCACGGGCCGAGTCAACCTGGTTCGTAAGGAAGGATGATGGACGATGTCCGCAGGGCGTGTCTGTGAAGAATGCGGGGCCGAATGCGCTCCGTCGGAAGCTCATGGGCTGGCGTTTTGCGATGCGTGCGGTGCCTCCCTGGCCCCTTTGAATAGGAACGCCGCCCAACGGCGGAACCGATCCAGGGTTCGGCCCAGGCGTACCTCGCCCGCCGGGCCGAAACCGGCTCCCACGACGGGGAAGGGGGCGGGTGAGCGTCGCCAACGGGCGGAGATCCTGCGGGCTCGGAGGCGCCTGCAGGTGATGCGCAGCCTGCTCTGGGTCGAGTGCGCCGGCACGATCTGGCTCATGGTCGCCGCCTACCAGGCCGGCGACTCCCTCGGGATGGCGCTGGCCGGCGGACTCGCTGCCGGGGCCGCGGCGGGAGCGCTGACGCTCCTGCGTCACCCCCTCGGCTGGACCCTCACCCTGGCGATCGTGAACACCTCGAGTGTGGCGCTGCTGATCCTGCTCGAGGAGGTTCCTTCACCGATCCAACTGGTCTGGACGGTGATGCTCTGGGCGAGCGTGCCGATGATGGCCCGCGTCATGCGCGTCTTTCAGGAGGAAGGGGGCGCCTTCGACCGCAGGCTCCTCGAAGGGCATCGGGGACGGGAAGGCGCCCAGGTGCGGCGCGCCCGAGAGCGCAGACGCCGACTCCTCATCCGCTCGGGCATGGGGGCCGCCGTTCTACTCGTTCTCGGAGCGGGCTACGGGGTGAGTCGCGTTCTCGCCGCCCCTCCCGACCTGGAACCCAGCATCGCACGCTGGGTGGCAGCCTTCGCCGCGGGGGACACGGCCCGTATCGAGGCGCTCTTCCACGACGACCCCGCGCGGGAGACATGGAAACGCACCCTGCATTTCCTCGAAAAGCGGGGTTGGCTCGAGCAGGGGATCGAACTGGGAAAGCCCCGCGCCCACCTCCTGGAGAACGAAACCGCCGCAGTCGAGTTTCCCCTCCCCGGCGGGTTGCTGCTCACCGAGTGGGGAGTGTTCGACGGCGACTGGCAAGTGACCCGCCTGGCCCTCCGCAGGGGGAGCCAAGATTCCAAAGGCGAATGACTTTCTCCTGGCTGCGCCGCCGAGGGATCCAAGGTGAGGGGTGGGGGAGTAGACTCGCTCCCGACACCTCCGCCGCTCGCCCCCTCCAGCCATGCGCCTGTCCACCCTCTGCTACCTGTTCCTCGCCCCCCTCGCCTGTCGGACCCCTGCCCCGGAAGCGGCTGCGCCCCCTGGGAATCGGGATCAGCGGCCCGCGCTCCTGCAGGCCTTGGACGGCTGGTGGCGCATGGAGGGGGACGTGCTGGGAGAGGCGGTGGCCTACGACGCCTGGGCCGGACCCACCCTGCGGGGCGCCTTCACCGAGATCCACATGCTCGACAGCGCCACCCCACCCGCCTACGAAGCGCGGATCTTTCTAGCGGCGGATCCCGAGAGCGGCGAGGTGATCGCCCACTGGCTCGACAGCTTCGGCGGGCCCTACTCGATTCCTCACGGCAGCGGTGAACTGACCGGGAATCGGATCGTGTTCACCGTTCCCTATCCCGAGCGCCCCTTCCGGGACACCTTCACCTTCGATCCCGGGGAGGAGACCTGGTCCCTGGTGATCGAAGCCCGGGGGGAGGGGGGCGACTGGCAGCACTTCGCCGCCTACCGCTGGAGAAGAACCGCACCCCTCCCATCCCCCCAGTTCCAATCCCCTCCAGTCACTCCTCCCACTTCAGCGGGAAGGGAGGAGTCTCCATCTCGATCTCGAGACCGGGAGTGATGTCGAGCGGCTTCACCGAAGCCGAGGCGCCGCCGCCTCACCCGTAGTGCAGGGGACCCCGGCGGCGGACCTCGCCGTCGGCGGAGGTGAGCCTGTAGCCAAGGGGAATGCGCCGCCAATCCTTGTAGATCGAAAGGCCCGCACCGCTCGCCGTGGTGATCGAAACGGCGACCTGCTTGCCGCGGCGGAGGTGAGCTGCCATGTGGATCGTCGGGTCGAACTCGAAGGGAAGCGTCTCACCCGCCTCGACGTCGAGTTCCCCTAGCTGCCGGCCACTGGCCGAGAGATGCCAGGTCTCGTTCTTGCGGCTACGGTCGATGAGACGCACCCCGCGGATCCTGTAGGTGCCCGCGGGCAGGGCTCTCCTGCGGTCCGCGCCGGGCGGGTCGGGGGAACGGGACTCCCAGCGGGCGGGCCGCTCCCAGGAGATGCGCAGTTGCTCTCCTTCCGAGTCCTCCAAGATGAGCGCCAACTCCGTGCCGGATGCCAGGGTCAAAGCGCCCTCGTCCTCCTCGAGTCTTCGGGGCGGCGTCGAGATCACCCTCGGTTGGGGCAGGGGAGCGGGACGTGATCGGAACCAGTTCTGCAGGGCCGCACGGGCCTCGGCGGGGGTCGAGGTTCACGCGGTGTCCGCGAGCTGGGAGATCCAGGCCAGGTCGACCTCGAAAGCCGGATCGGGAGCCTCGTGACAGGAGGCACACTTGCCCTCGAAGAGCTCCTTCAAGCGGGCCGGCGGGTAGTCCCCATCGGACCTTCGAGTTGGATGGAGAGGTTTCTGGAGCCCTGCGAGAAGGGGCAGGGCGAGCAGGAGGAAGGGGGAGGGGCGCATGCGCCCCATCCTAGACCGGCTCGCCCTCAGCACACCCCTTTTCCTTTCATCACCCCTCTCCTCGGCCCCTAGCATGCCCCTGCCATGCGAGTTCCCTCGATCGCCTCTCTCTCGGCCCTTGCTGCCGCCGCCCTCACCCTCCTTGGGAGCCGCCCCGCCCCATTGGATCCAGGCCTTCATGACAGCTCCCCTCCCCCTGCTCCTGCGCAGGATCTGCCGACATCGGCCTTCGAGCGACGTGACGTTCTGGGTTTCCTCGTGCGCATCGAGCGCGCATTCCTCGAGGAACGGCCCCAAGAGGCGCGGGCGCTCCTGCGCCTGCTCGACCTCCAGCTCTACCAGATCGTCCGGGCCGTACCGGCCGACGTGCTCGCGCGGCTGCGCGAGGTGCCGATCTGGATACAGGCCGATCATGAGGGCGTCGCCTGCGCCTGCTACCACCCCTCTAGCGAGTGGCTCATCGAGCACGACTTCAACCCCCAGAAGGCGCGCGCGGTCGAGATCGGTAACGTCGCGGCCTTTCTCGATTGGACCCACGAGCAGCCGTGGATGGTGCTGCACGAGTTGATGCACGCCTATCACCACCGGGTACTCGGCTATGACCATGCCGGGATCCACCAGGCCTTCGAGGCCGCGCGGGCCTCGGGGGTCTATGAGGCGGTCCTGCGCTACGACGGCTCGACCCAGCGTCACTACGCCCTCACAAACGAAAAGGAATACTTCGCCGAGGCCTGCGAGGCCTGGTTCGGGACGAATGACTTCTACCCCTTCGTGCGTGCCGAACTCCTCGAGCAGGACCCCGCCGCCGCCCGCCTGCTCGCCGAGCTCTTCCCCGAGTAACCCGCTGCTCGCCGGCCGGCCGCAGCTCAGGTGGGCAGGGGCGGGAACCGCGCTGAAGAGACGTGAGAAGAGCCTCCACCGCCTTGGTCCCCGGAGGCACGCCCCGTATCCTGCCCGGTCATGCTCTCTTCGCGCCTCCTCCTCGCCCTCGGGGCCTTCGGATCGCTCCTGTCTGCCTGCCGCAGTGCCGACCTGGCCAGCGCCAACCTGGACCAGGTCATGGGGCAGGACAACACCTTCCGCTATTCCGGGAGGATCCAGTCCGGAGTCGGCTACCTCCTGCGCTCGGTGATCGACCCCTCCTGGCTCGATGGGAATTCCCTCCTGGCCGGCGAGAGCGACAAGCCGATTCCCAACCCCACCCGCACCGCCCTCTCCAACCTGCTCGCCCTGCGCAAGGGGAGCGCCGGTCTGAAGGGGCCTTTCCTGCGGGCCGAACGGGTACGCCAGTACGCCCGCTACGCCGCATTCTGCCCCTCGACCCTCTGCCGCGAACGGGCCCTGCTCGAGCTGGTGCCCCTCGCCGCCGAACTCGACCTGGGCGAAGATCTCTCGCCCCCCTCCGAGAATGTGGCCAACGCCGCCGAACTCGGGGAGGGGATGCGCGGGCTGCGCGAAGTGCTGGTGCAATTGGCCGGTGCCAAGGAGGAACGCTCCGAGACCCTGCAAGACGATTTCCGCGCCGCCTGCGCCCTACTCGGAAACCTCGAACTCGACATCGAAGGGGGCCGTCGACTGCTGCGCATCATCGCCGCCTTCGGACAACTCGAGGGACTGCGCGGCACCGACCTCACCCCCCTGCTCGCCCTGGCGGAGAGCGTCGAACGACGCATGGTGACCCTGGCCCTCTCCCGCGCGCGCTACGACCCGAGCGGCAGCGTGCGTGCCGCCGCCCTGCGGGTGGGCTTCGCCGCCTACGGCGATCCCTTCCTCCACGAGGCGCTGCTGAATCTGGTCACCCCCCGGCGCAGGGATGGCAATGGCGCTCTCGTCACCAGCCCGCGCTACCACCTCTTGCCGGAAATCGGCGACGCCCCCGAGCCCTACGAAACGGTCTTCGCCCTCGTCCGCGCCGAGGGACTCCCCACCGTCGGCGAGAGCCCCGCCGAAGCCATCGCCAGCCACCTCGCGGAGCTGCACGCCCTGATGCAGGTCGTGCACGACTTCTCGACCTACCCCGATCCCATCCGTGCCCTGGCGATGATTACTTTAGGTGAGGTCTCCGGCGCGTCGATCAGCAGTCTGCGCGAGGAAGATTGGGAACGCTGGTGGGACGGCTACCGTGAGGGCGAACGCCTGCGCCTGGACCGGGCCCGGGCCGAGGAGGCGCTACAGGCCGGCTCGGGGGCCGGTGAGAGCCTCCCGGCCGCCCCTGTTCCATTCGACTAGGCTCGCCACTTCGGTTTGAAGAGTTCGGACCCCACAAGAGCCCAGCCCCATTCCCGCCTGCGGCTGCTCCTGCGTCTAGTCAGTCTCGCTGTCGGAGCGGCGTTGATCGCGCTCGTGATCAAGACCGTGCCCTGGCGGGACAGTCTCAACCTGCGCACCGAGGGGGCGAGCGAGGCGGAGATCTATCCGGGAGTGATCGAGGGGCGCTGGCGCTCCCCCCTGGTACGCTTTCGCTTCGACCCGGTCACGCAGCCGGGGCCCGCTCTGGCCGGGAGTGCTCTCGCCGCCACCGCCCGGGAGGGGGGCCTCGTGATAGTCGACTTCGACGCGGGCCAGGTGCGCGCCGCCGAGAGCGGGGAGGTGCTCCTGCGGGGAGCCGTCGAGGCACGCCCGGGCATGCCGCGCGCCTTCGGGGATCTCGATCTCGATGGGGTGCCGATCGCGATCCTGTTTCTCCTGCTCGCCTCCCTGTTCATCGTCACCCGCTGGTGGCGCCTCCTTTTGATCGCCGAGTGCCCGACGAGTTGGCTGGAGGCTTTTCGGCTGACCTACGTCGGCATGTTCTTCAACACGATCCTGCTCGGATCGACGGGGGGGGACCTGGTGCGGGCCTACGTCGTCGTACGCGGCCATACCGAGCGGCGGGCCGCCGCTCTCACCTCGGTGGGGGCCGACCGGGTCATCGGCCTGATCGGAATGGCACTCCTCTCCGCCATCGCCATCGAGACCTCCGATCAGCGCTTCGCTCGCCTGGCCCCCTGGGTCCTGTTCACCCTGGCCCTCCTGGTCGGAGCGCCCCTGGCCCTGGTCAATCCCTGGCTGCGACGCCTGGTGCGCTTCGACTCCCTCTTGCCCCGGCTGCCCCAGGGGCGTCGCCTGGCCAAGATCGACCAGGCGGTGCGCACCTACGCCTCCCGCCCCGGCGCCTTGGGAGGTGCCCTCCTGCTCTCGATGGGCAACCACCTCTGCGCCACCGCCTGCTGCTACGCCATCGGCCACGCCCTGGGCGACACCCAGTCCTTCCACGACTACATCTGCATCGTCACCGTCGCCAACGCGGTCTCCTCGATCCCCCTCTCCCCTGGGGGCCTGGGCGTGGGCGAGGTCGCCTTCGGCACCCTGCTCTCCCTGGCCGGGGGGCTCTACATGATCGGCGTCGCGACCAGCCTGCTCTACCGCCTGGGCCTGGCCCTGCTCGGGCTGGGAGGCGGCATCGTGCTGCTCCTGCCGGGCGGTGCCCAGGTGCGCAGCGGGTATGCCGCCGCCTTCGAGGAGAACTCGGCGGCACAGGAGAGCTGAGCCGGCGCCCGTGGTGCTCGTCCCACGCGGGGAAATGAGGCTCCATGGCCGTGGGCCTCGATTCCACCGCCCCGTCGATCGGAACCGGGTCGGAGCCGCAGCCCTGGAGCGCCGCTACCCAGCGGGTATGCTTCCCGCAAAGCGGGAGAGCCTCTCCCCGACCCACCCAGCCAACCGACCCCGACCCCGCACCATGCCCCTGCTCGTCATCGGCACCCTGGCCTACGACACCGTCGAGACCGTTCACGACAAACGCGACGAAGCCCTCGGCGGCTCGGCGATGTATTTCTCCGTCGCCGCCGCCCCCTTTGCTCGGCCCCACCTGGTCGCCGTGGTGGGGGAGGATTTCCAGGACGAGCACCTGGCCGATCTCACCCGGCGCGGGGTCGACACGGCCGGAGTCGAAGTGGCTCCAGGCAAGACCTTTCGCTGGGGGGGGCGCTACGAAGCGGACTGGAACACCCGCCACACCACCTTCACCGACCTCAACGTCTTCGAGCACTTCGACCCCAAGGTCCCCGCGAACTACCGGGATGCACGCTTCGTTTTCCTGGCCAACGCCCACCCCACGATCCAACTCAAGGGCTTGCAGCAGGTCGAAGGCCCCAGCTTCTGCGTGGCCGACACGATGAACCTTTGGATCGACATCGCGCGGGATGAGCTCGGCGAACTCCTGCGCCATGTCGACGGGCTGATCCTGAACGACGAGGAGGCGCGCATGCTGACCGGGGAGTCGAACCTGATCCGCGCCGCCCAGCAGGTGATGGGGCTCGGTCCGCGCTACGTGATCCTGAAGAAGGGAGAACACGGCGCCTTCCTGATGTCCGAGGATGTCCACTTCGCCCTACCCTCCTATCCCGTGACCGAAGTCGTCGATCCCACCGGCGCCGGCGACTCCTTCGCCGGCGGGTTCATGGGGGCGGTCGCCCGGGCGGGAAACACCGACCCGGCCACCCTGCGCAGGGCGATGCTCTACGGAACGGTCACCGCCAGCTACTGCGTCCAAGGCTTCAGCATCGAGGACCTGGGGCGGCGCGGGATGAACGATTTCGATTCGCGCTTCGACGAATTGCTCTCGATCGTCACCGTCTGAGCCCGCGGGTGGAATCCACCCCGATGTCCCGCCCTCGCCTCCTATCCCGAGTCCGGGAAGCCTCCCTTGCGAACGGCCTCGACTCGGCCTCCCACCGGACCGGGGGCGGGAAGGGGCGGTCTTTCCCTCCGAAATGGGACCCCGCCCCGTCATCGCCTGCGGATAGGGGGTGCGTCGCGGCGTCCCTTGGCGCCGCGAGCGGGTTGAAGCAGGAGAGTTCTCAGCCCGGGGAACGGCGGCGTGCGGCCGCCGTTCCCCTCCCCCCGTGCCGGATTCGACCCTGCGGCGAGCGACGCTCGTGACTCACCTTCCGGCCACCGACCGCGACCCGCGCCTCTTCGTCGCCCTCCAGCCCCCCGCGGAGCCTGCGCAGGAACTGCACGCAAGGGCACGCCCGGTGCTGGAGGGGCTCCCCGGTCTCCGTCTCTACCCCCCCCGGGACCTGCACCTGACCCTGCTCTTCCTCGGGCCCTACCCCGCCGGAGATCTCCAGAGGCTGCAAGCCAACTTGAAGGAGCAGTTCCACGGTCTGTCCGAGGCGCGCCTGTCGATCGAGGGCACGGGGGCCTTTCCCGATCGTCGCCGCCCCCGGGTGCTCTGGGCCGGGATCCGGGAGCAGCGGGGGAGCCCCCTGGTCCTGCTGCACCGCCGCGCCGCCCTGGCTGCCGGGGTGGCCTCCCCGCGGCATTTCCATCCCCACCTGACCCTGGCACGGCTGCGCCCCGGCCGGCCCCTGCCCGCCGCCTTCGACGGCCTGGAGCTGCGCCTGCCCTGGGATGCGAGGGAGGTCGTGCTCTTCGAGTCGCGGCCGGAGCGTCCCGGCGAACGCTACAGGCCCCTGCTGAGGCTCCCCCTGGCTCCCCTGAAATCCCGTCCGTAACCCGGGGCGGGCCGCACGGTCCCCTGGGGTGGAAGCGCCTTCCAACGCCTTCACCCCCGTCCTACACTCGCCCCTGGAAGGCCACTCCAGACCCACGCGGCCTAGGCACCCGCGTCAGAGCGAAATCGGACCCCTGCCGATGAAGGACAGGGCCCCTATGAAAGACATGGCAAGCACCAAAGCCAAGGCGACCCAGACCGCGGAGAGCGCGGCCCGGACGACGACATCCAAGAGCAATCCCGCCCGTGACAAGGCTCTCACCGCCGCCATCGGCGACATCGAGAAGGCCTACGGCAAGGGCGCCATCATGCGCCTGGGCGACTCCAGCGAGCTCATCCGCGAGATCGAAGGCATCGGCACCGGCTCGATCAGCCTCGATCTGGCCCTGGGCGGCAAGGGACTGCCCCGGGGACGCATCGTCGAGATCTACGGCCCCGAGAGCTCGGGGAAGACCACCCTGACCCTGCACGTCGCCGCCGAGGCCCAGCGCAAGGGCGGGCTGTGTGCCTTCGTCGATGCGGAGCACGCCCTCGATCCGGGCTATGCGCGCAAGCTCGGGGTCAAGCTGGACGACCTGCTCGTCAGCCAACCCGATACCGGCGAGCAGGCCCTGGAGATCGTCGAGACCCTGGTGCGTTCCAACGCGGTCGACCTGATCATCGTCGACTCCGTGGCGGCCCTCGTGCCCCGGGCGGAACTGGAGGGCGAGATGGGGGACAGCTTCGTCGGCCTCCACGCCCGACTGATGAGCCAGGGTATGCGCAAGCTGACCGGCGCCATCTCCAAGTCGAACTGCCTGGTGATCTTCATCAACCAGATTCGTGAGAAGGTGGGCGTGATGTTCGGCAGCCCCGAGACGACCACCGGCGGTCGGGCGCTCAAGTTCTACACCTCGGTACGCCTGGACATCCGCCGCATCGGTCAGCTCAAGGATGGGGACCAGGTCGTCGGGAACCGCACCAAGGTGACCGTGGTCAAGAACAAGGTTGCCCCGCCCTTCCGCAAGGTCGAGTTCGACATCCTCTACAACCGCGGCATCAGCCACGAAGGTGAGCTGATCGACCTCGGTCAGAAGGCTGGTGTCGTGATCAAGTCCGGTACCTGGTACTCGATGAAGCACCCCACCGATGGGGAGATTCGCCTGGGCCAGGGCTTGGAACGCACGCGGACCTTCCTGTCCGACAACCCGGACCTGGCGGCCGTCATCGAGGAAGCGATCCGGGCCAAGTACGCTCCGGTGGACGGCTCACAGGCCGAGCCCCTGCCCCAGCCCGCCGGGCGCTCCTTCGCCAAGAAGGCCACCGTCGGATCGCGTAAGTAGCCCTCCTAGGTCGCCGTCGCTTACGCGTAGGATTCCAAGGGCGGGCGCCGTCCCCGGCGGGGGCGGCGCCCGCCCGCTACCATGCCGCGCTCCAAGTGGGAGCCCAACGATGCCCGAGACCCCCTTCACCGCCGCCCGCGTCCGCCAGGAATTCCTCGACTTCTTCGAGGCCCGGGGACACCGGATCGTGCCCTCCGCCCCCGTCTTTCCCCAGGACGACCCGACCCTGCTCTTCACCAACGCGGGGATGAACCAGTTCAAGGATCTCTTCCTGGGGAGCGGCAGCCGGGACTACACCCGCGCCGCCGACACCCAAAAGTGCATCCGGGTCCAAGGCAAGCACAACGATCTCGAAGAGGTGGGTGTCGACACCTACCACCACACCTTCTTCGAGATGCTCGGCAACTGGTCCTTTGGCGACTACTTCAAGGCCGAAGCGATCGCCTGGGCCTGGGAGCTGTTGACCGAGGTCTGGAAGCTGCCCAAGGAGCGCCTCTGGGTGACCTACTACGAGGGGGACGCCGACGTCGCGGTCGACGAAGAGGCACGGGAGATCTGGCTCGAGAAAACCGACATCGACCCCAGCCACGTGCTGCCCTTCGGGCGCAAGGACAATTTCTGGGAGATGGGGGAGACCGGGCCCTGCGGTCCCTGCACCGAAATCCACATCGACCGTGGAGGGCCACAGAGCGATCCGGGGGACGGAGCCGACCCGGCGATCGGCGTCAATGCGGGCAACGAGCGCTTCATCGAGCTGTGGAACCTGGTCTTCATCCAGTTCAACCGGCTCGACGACGGTTCCCTGGTCGAGCTGCCCTCCAAGCACGTCGACACGGGCATGGGCTTCGAGCGCATCCTCTCCGTGCTCCAGGGGCACCACTCCAACTACGACACCGATCTGTTCACCCCGATCTTCGACGCCCTGGCCCAAAGAACCGGGCATCACTACGGGGAGAGCGCTGCGGTCGACACCGCCTTTCGAGTCTGTGCCGATCACGTGCGGGCGGTGACCAGTGCCATCGCCGACGGGGCCGAGCCCTCGAACGAGGGCCGCGGCTATGTGCTGCGACGCCTCATCCGGCGCGCCAGTCGCTACGGCCTACAGGCCCTCGGCATGGAGACCCCCTTCCTGCACACGATCGTGCCGACCGTGAAGAAGATCCTGGGGCCGGTCTTTCCCGAAATCGCCGATCAGGCCGACCACGTGGCCCTGGTGATCGAGGCCGAGGAGAAGGCTTTTCGGCGCACCCTGCGCAAGGGGCTGGCGCGCTTCGAGAAGGTCACCGCAAACCTGGCCCGGGGCGAGACGATTCCGGGCGCGGAGGCCTTCGAGCTCTACGCCACCGACGGTTTCCCCCGCGACCTGGTCGAGTTGATGGCCCGGGAGCGAGGGCTGGTCGTCGACGGGGAGGGCTGGGAGCAGGCGGCAGCCGCCCACAGCCGCGTCTCCAAGGGCAGCGGCAGTTTCCGCCAGCTCCTCTCCGCGGAGGAACTGGCCGGTCTACCGCCGACCGAATCGACCTACCACGACCAGAGCGGGGGCTGTACCCGCGGGAGCGCTCGCGTCCTGCGGCTCTTGACCGGTGGCGAGGGAGCGGACCGGCTGATCCTCGACCGCTCCCCCTTCTACGCCGAGAGCGGCGGCCAGGTGGGGGACCGGGGGCGCATCGAGGGCGGTGGATTCTCCTTCGAGGTACTCGAGACGAAGAAGGTCGGGCCGATCGTGGTCCACCTCGGGCGAGTCGAGGCGACACCGCCGGGAGAGATCGAAGGAACGCCGGTCGAGTGTCGCGTCGATCCCCGCGCCCGACAGGCGACCCGGCGCCACCACACGGCGACCCACCTCCTCCATCGGGCCCTGCGCGAAATCCTGGGCGAGCATGTCACCCAGAAGGGCTCCTACGTCGGTCCCGATCGCCTGCGCTTCGACTTTTCCCACCCCCAGGCGGTCAGCCCCGAGGAGCTGCGGAAGGTCGAGCGGGCGGTCTGCGAGCAGATCCTCGGCAACCAGCCGGTCACGACCACCATCGAAAAGCCCGAGGAGGCCAAGGCCCGCGGCGTGATGGCCCTCTTCGGCGAGAAGTACGGAGAGCGCGTGCGGGTCGTCGACGTGGGGGGCTGGTCCACCGAGCTATGCGGGGGCACCCACGTCGAGCGGGCGGGGGATATCGGTCCCTTCGTCATCGCCGGCGAGCAATCGATCTCCGCCGGAGTGCGCCGCATCGAGGCCCTCGCAGGCGAGGCGGCCCTGGCCCTGGTCCAGGAGCAGCGGACCCTGCTCGAGGAGCTCTCGGCTGCCCTGCGGGCACGGCCCGAGGATCTCCCCGAGCGGCTGGCCGCTCTCCAGAAGGAGGTGCGCGAGGCGAAGAAGGCCAGGAAGCGCGCCGCGGGGGCGGACCTGGCAGCGGTCCGCGGTGCCATCGAGGCCGAGCTCGAGGAGCTGGGTGGGGTGCGCACCGGCGTGGTCGTGCGCGAAGAGCTCAAGGCGAGTGACTTCAAGGAGCTCGCCGGGGCGCTCAAGTCCCTGGGACCCGATCTGGCCTTGGCGATCCTCGGGCGGGAGGGGCAGCGGGTGCCCTACCTGATCCTGTGCACCGGCAAGGCCGGAGCGGCGGGCTTGAATGCCGGCGCCCTGGCCAAGTCCCTCGCTCCCCACCTGGGAGGAGGCGGCGGTGGCAGGGCCGATGTCGCCCAGGGACAGGGGGCCCGCGCCGAAGGTCTGCCCCAGGCGATCGCCGCCCTGAAGGAACGGATCCGGGCCGCCCTCGAGGCCTGACTCCCCGGGCCGGCACGGCTTTGGGGGGCCCCGGCTTTGACAGGCCCTGGGGAGGCCGCTAGCCTACTGCGCTCGAATCCATCTCCACGCCCTCCCGGGGGCGTGCCCTTCCCCATTAACCCAGCCGACAGCCCTCCTGCGGGCCCCCGATCCCCGCCCCGCGGGGAGCACCAGGGGGCGCTACGGTGGGGGCGACCGTCTCCACCAGCCTCCCTCCCAGCCTCCAATGGCACATCCCAAGCGCCGCACCTCCAAGGCCTGCAAACGCAAGCGCCGCTCCCACCTGGCCCTATCGCCGGAGGCGGTCGCCAAGGATCCCCGCACGGGTGCGGTGACCCGGCCCCACCGCATCAACGAAAAGGAGATGACCCACTACGGCTTCGAGAAGAAGGGCCAGGGGGGTATCCAGGTCTTCGAGCGCGAGGACATCTAGTCCACAGGATCCGCTTCGCCTTCGGCCTCCCTTCCCCTGGACGCCTCGAGTCCGCGCGCATGCGTCGTGACGATGAGTCGCACCCAAGGAGCGTGACATGAACTCCTCCGCCATCGCCCTTGACGTCATGGGAGGCGACCACGCCCCCGAGGCCGTCCTCGACGGCGCCGTCTCGGCCTGCCGGGAGGGGCAGCTCTCCCCCGAGCGGCTGCTTCTGGTCGGTGACGAGGAGACGATTCGCGCCGGGCTCGCCGAGCGCGGGGCAGAGGATCTCGACCTCGTGATCCGCCACGCGAGCCAGGTGATCGCCATGGGGGAGAAGCCCGCCGCCGCCCTGCGCGGCAAGCCCGACAGCTCGATCCACGTCGGTGTGGGCGCCCTGCGGGCAGGTCAGGCGGGCGCCTTCGTCAGCATGGGCAACACGGGTGCGGTGGTCGGTGCGGCCACGCTGGTCCTGCGCACCCTGCCCGGGGTGCGCCGACCCGGGATCGCCGTGACCCTGGAGTTGACCGGTAAGCCGATGACCCTGCTCGACGTGGGTGCCAACATCGCCGCCAAGCCCCAGCACCTGCTCCAGTACGGCACGATGGGGGTCAGCCTGCAGCGGGATGTACTCGGGGTCGAGAACCCTCGGGTCGGACTGCTCAACATCGGAGAAGAGGCCGGTAAGGGCGGTGAGCTCCTGCGGGAGACCTACCAGCTCCTCTCCGAGTCCCACGGCGATTCCTTCATCGGCAACGTGGAGCCCGGCCACCTGTTCCAGGACGGCGAGGGGGTGGTCGTCACCGACGGCTTCACCGGCAACGTCGTGCTCAAGCTGATGGAGAGCGTGGCGGCCTTCATGTTCCAGCGCATTCAGAGCGAGATCACCGGCCACGGAGCCTCCTGGGGTCCCGAAGCCCTGGCCAATGTGCGCCACCAAATCGACTACTCCGAATACGGCGGGGCTCTGCTCCTGGGGGTCGACGGGGTGGTGGTCATCGGCCACGGCCGCTCCGACGGTGCCGCCGTCGCCAATGCCCTGGAACTCGCCGCCCGGGCCTTGGACCGCGACGTCAACGGCGACATCGTGCGCAGCCTCGAAGGCGCGGCGCGCTAGGATAGGCCCATGACGACCCTGACGCGCGTCGGCATCGCCGGAACGGGATCCCATCTTCCCGAGCGGGTGATGACCAACGATGACTTTGCCCGCATCGTCGACACCAGTGACGAGTGGATCACCAAACGCACCGGCATCAAGGAGCGCCGCTTCGTCTCCGAAGGGGAGAACAACTCCGACCTCGCTTACGAAGCTGCGCGGCGCGCACTCGAGAATGGTGGGGTACGACCCGAGGAGGTCGATCTGATCGTGGTCGGCACCCTGACCGCCGACCACCTGATGCCCACCGTCGCCTGCCAGCTCCAGGAGCGCCTGGGCTGCTCGGGGGCGGGAGCCTTCGACGTTCAGTCGGCCTGCACCGGGTTCCTGACGGCGATGCACACCGCCGAGGCCTTCATCGCTTCGGGTCGCGCGCGCTGCGTCCTGGCCATCGGCAGCGAGACCCTCTCGCGTTACCTGAACATGAAGGACCGTTCCTCCTGCATCCTCTTCGGTGACGGGGCGGGAGCGGCGGTGCTGCGTCCCCTCGACGAGTGCGGCCAGGGTGAGGTCCTGCGCACGACCCTGGGGGCGGACGGGTCGGGCTTCGAGTACATCCACATCCCCCATGGGGGCACGAAGGTGCCCCACTACCACCCCGAGTACGACCCCGAGCAGCACTACATCGGCCTGCGCGGCCGGGAGGTCTATCGCTTCGCGGTCGGCACGATGTCCCGCATCATCCAAGAGATGGTCGATGGCTACGATCCGGACGAGGTCGGCCTGATCGTGCCCCACCAGGTCAACCTGCGCATCATCGAGAGCGCGATCGAACGGGTGGGGTGGGGGCGTGAGCGCACCCTGGTCAACATCGACCGCTTCGGCAACACCTCCGCCGCCAGTCTTCCCATCGCCCTCGACGAGGCCCACCGGGAGGGACGCCTGGAGAAGGGCAAGCTCGTCGTGCTGGTCGCCTTCGGTGCCGGCCTGACCTGGGGCGGGAGCCTGCTGCGCTGGTAGGTCTGAGTTTCATGAACGAGACGATTCTTTTCCCCGGTCAGGGGGCCCAATACGAGGGCATGGGCCGCGACTGGGCCGAAGCCGACGCTGTCGCCCGAGCCACCTGGGAGGAGGCCGACCGCATCCTCGGCTTTCCCCTCAGCGAGAAGGCCTGGTCCTCGGGGGAAGAGGTCCACCGCACCGACATCGCCCAGCCGGCCATCTTCGTCACCTCGGTGGCGGTCATCCGTGTCCTGGAGGAGCGCGGCTACGACCGCTTCGCGGCGCCCTTCACCGCTGGACTCTCCCTGGGGGAGTACACGGCGCTGTGGGCCGCCGGCGCCCTGGAGTTCGCCGATGGGCTGAGGCTCGTTCGGCTGCGCGGTGAGGCGATGCAGGCCGCGAGTGAGGCCAAGGCCAGCGGCATGCTCAGCTTGATGGGCGCCGATCTCGAGCAGGCCGAGGCACTCGCTCTCGTCGGCGCGGAGCATGGAATCTGCCAGGTGGCCAACCGCAATGCCCCCGGTCAAATCGTCCTCTCCGGAGAGCTGGCCGCCCTCGATGCGGCCCAGGCCGCAGCCGCTGAGCACGGCGTACGCCGCACCCGCCGCTTGGTGGTCGCCGGCGGCTTCCACTCCGAGTGCATGCGTCCCGCTGCCGATGCCCTGGCCCGGGCCCTGGCGGAGACCGCAGTCGAGCCTCCGCGGCTCCCCGTGCTCTCCAATGTCACCGGTGAACCGGTCGGGGAGGATCCGGAGCGCATCCGCGAGCTGCTCGCCCGTCAGGTCTGCGCTCCGGTGCTCTGGCAGAAATCGATGCAGTGGCTCCTGGATCACGGCCAAAGGCGCTTCCTCGAGCCCGCCCCGGGGCGCACCCTGGCCGGGATCCTGCGCAAGATCGACCCCGAGGCGGAGGTGCGCAACCTGGCCGGCCCCGCCGATCTGGAGCCGGCATCCTGAGGCCCCCGCGAGACCTCCCAGGGCGGCTCCGATTGATGAGCGGCCTCCAGGGCGTTAGTTTCCTGCCCGCAATACGCTACGCTGATCCCCAAGAACCTCCCCGTGAGCGCATCCAACCCCGTCCAAGAACGCTTCCTCGAGGGCCAAGTCGCCCTGGTCACTGGCGCCAGCCGAGGTATCGGACGTGCCATTGCCGAACGCCTGGCAGCGGATGGGGCGCGAGTCGCCTGCGTCGCATCGCGGGTGGAGAACGTCCAGGCGGTAGCCGATACCTGCTCCCAGCAGAGCGATGGAGCCCGCCCCTTCGGTGTCGATGTCTCCGACTATGGGGCGGTCAGCGAGCTGGTGCGCACGGTCACGGGGGAGATGGGCGGACCCCACATCCTGATCAACAACGCCGGCATCACCCGTGACGGCCTGCTCCTGCGCATGAGCGAAGAGGACTTCGACCGCGTCCTCGCCGTCAATCTCAAGGGTGCCTGGAACTTCGTGCGCGCCTCTGCGCGTGCTCTGATGAAGTCCAGCGGCCGCATTGTGAACATCACCTCGATCGTCGGCTTGACCGGCAACGCAGGCCAGGCCAACTACGCAGCCAGCAAGGCGGGCATGGTCGGCTTGACCCTCTCGGTGGCCAAGGAACTTGCCTCCCGCAGGGTGACCTGTAACGCTGTCGCACCCGGCTACATCGAAACCGACATGACCGCCGCGTTGGACGACAAGGCCAAGGAAGAGCTCCAAGCGAGCATCCCGCTGGGCCGGATCGGCAACGTGGAAGACATCGCGCGCGCCGTCGAGTTCCTCGTTGGACCCGCCGGCGCCTACATCACCGGCCAGACCCTGGTCGTCGACGGGGGACTCTCACTGTGAGTGCATCCCCGTCCATCTCGGACCCCCCCAACGGAGAACCTAGCGGTGAGTAACACCCTCGAGCGTGTGAAGAAGATCGTCTGCGAGCAGATGGGCGCCACGCCGGAAAAGATCACGGAGGAGACATCCTTCATCAATGACCTCGGCGCCGACTCACTCGACACCGTCGAGTTGGTCATGGAGTTCGAGGACGAGTTCAAGATCGAGATCCCCGACGAAGACGCCGAGCAGATCCAGACCGTCGGTGCAGCCGTCAGCTACATCGAGGGGAAACTCTCGAAAGAACCCTCCTAGCGCCGGCTCGCCTGTGGGCGGGCAATCCTCATGCGTCGTGTCGTCATCACCGGCCTGGGCACGGTCAACGCCCTCGGACTCAACGTCGAGACCTCCTTTCCCCGCATCCTGGCGGGGGAGAGCGGAGTGCGTACGATCACGCACTTCGATCCGGCCGGCTTCGCCTGCCGCATCGCTGCGGAGGTCGACTGGGATCCCGCCGACCACGGCTTCGGCCCCTCCGATCTGCGCAAGCTCGACCCCTTCACCATGTGGGCCCTGATGGCCTCCGACGAGGCCCTGCGGGACGCGGGTCTCGAGGATCTCTCCCAGGAGGACGAGGAGGCCCGTACCCGTTACGGCACGATCATCGCCACGGGCATCGGTGGCATCACCGGCATCCTCGAGCAGCACGCCGTGCTCCATGAGCGGGGACCGAGGCGGGTGAGCCCGCACTTCATCCCGCGCATCATGGCCAACGCCGTCAGCGGCCAGGTCGCCATTCGCCAGGGACTCCTGGGCACCGCCTTCACCACCTCCAGCGCCTGCGCCTCCGCCGGCCATGCGATCGGCATGGCCTGGCGGGCGATCCAGTGGGGCGAATGCGACCTGGTGATCACCGGTGGCTCCGAATCGGCGATCACCGACCTTTCGATCGCCGGTTTCGGCTCGGCCAAGGCCCTCTCGACCCGCAATGACGATCCACAGGCCGCCTCACGTCCCTTCGACAAGGACCGCGATGGATTTGTCATGGGCGAGGGCTGTGGGTTGCTCGTCTTCGAGGAGTTCGAGCGTGCCAAGGCACGGGGCGCACGTATCTACGCCGAGGTCAAGGGCTACGGCTCGACCGACGATGCCTACCACATCACCGCTCCCAAGGAGGACGGGCACGGTCCGGCGCGGGCCTTCCGCGAGGCGCTACGCCAGGCCAAACTCGCCCCCGAGGATGTCCAGTACATCAACGCCCACGGAACCTCGACCCTCTACAACGACTCGATCGAGACCCGGGCGATCAAACACGTCTTCGGTGACCACGCTCCCAAGCTGGCCGTCTCCTCGACCAAGTCGATGATCGGCCACCTGCTCGGGGCCGCTACGGGCGTCGAACTCGTCTACACCGCACTCGCCGTCCATACCGGCAAGGTTCACCCGACCCGGAATTACCAAACCCCCGACCCCGACTGCGACCTCGACTACGTTCCCGGTGAAGCCCGCGAGATGGAGGTGCGCAACGCCCTCTGCAACTCCCTGGGTTTCGGCGGACACAACGTCTGCGTCGTGATCGGCCAGGTCGACTGAAACCGCTGCCTGATTCGAATGCTGAAAAAGTTCCAAGACCTCCTCCATCAATACAAGCTCGAGGTGTTCCACACCGAACACGACAAGCAGAGCGCCGAGGAGATCGCCACCGAGTGCATGCAAACCACCGAGGAGATCCTCGAAGAGAAGTTCCACTATCATTTCCACAAGTTGCCGGATGCCGGGCGCGCCGAGATCATCAACATGATCAACAACTACACCCGCGAGGCGATCCTGCCCCCGGTCGTGGAAAAGATCGTGCGCCGGCAGGTCGTGCTCGAGAAACGCATCGATGCCCTGGTCCACTTGATGGAGCAGATGCTCGAGGTCCTATCGAGCCAGCACGACACATCCCCCCAGGTCTAGTAGG
Organism: Planctomycetota bacterium; assembly: GCA_027083445.1. Classification (GTDB taxonomy): domain Bacteria; phylum Planctomycetota; class UBA1135; order UBA1135; genus JALWOP01. The sequence continues at coordinate 20,894 of JALWOP010000116.1, forward strand.
CCATGCGCGCCCTGTGGTTCGAGGGGGGCTGCGCTCGCTTACGCACCGACCTCCCCGAGCCCAGCCCTCCCCGGAAATGGAGCCGTGTGCGGGTCCTCCGGGCCGGCATCTGCGCCACGGACCTGGCGCTTCTGGCGGGCTACATGGGATTCCGGGGCGTTCCGGGACACGAGTTCGTCGGGATTGCCCTCGACGGTCCCCTCGGCGGTCAACGCGTGGTGGGGGAGATCAACGCCGCCTGCGGCTCCTGTCCCACCTGCGACGCGGGCAGCCCCGGTCATTGTCCCGATCGGCGTGTGCTCGGCATCGCGGGGCTCGCTGGAGCGTTCGCCGACGAGCTGGTCCTACCCCAGGCGAACCTTCATCCCCTGCCCCCCGGGGTCGACGATGATGCCGCCACCTTCGTCGAACCCCTGGCCGCCGCCTGCGAGATCCCCTGCCAGGTGCCGGTCGCCGGCCGCCGCTGCCTGGTCCTGGGGGATGGGCGACTGGGCCTGCTCTCCGGCCGGGTTCTGGCCCTCGAGGGTGCCGATGTCGCCCTTCACGGCCACCACCCCGAGCGCGCCGAACTCTTCGAGCTCCCCTGGGAGGCAGATCCCCCCGCCAACGCCTATGACCTGGTGGTGGAAGCGACCGGCCGCCCCGAGGGACTCTCCCTCGCCCTGTCGTACCTACGCCCCGGGGGGGTGCTGGTTTTGAAGAGCACCACGGCCGAAGAGGTGCGCCTCGATCTCGCTCCTCTCGTGGTGAACGAGATCACCCTGGTCGGCTCGCGCTGCGGCCCCTTTCCCCGGGCCCTCGAACTCCTCGCCTCCGGACGCGTTCCGGTGGAGCGTTTGATCGAAGCCCGCTACCCGCTGGAGCAGGGACCCCAGGCCCTCCAGGAAGCCGGGGCGGGAGGGCGCCTCAAGGTGCTGCTCGACATCGCTGGGGAACCGCGCTGATGGGCGTTCGGGGTGGGCCCTGGGGAGCGCCGGGCCGGCTCGCTATCATGGCCGCAACGATCCATGCATGACGAGAGCGAGCTTCGGGAGCGGTGGGACGCCGCGGGACAGGGCCACGTCTTCCGCTTTTGGGATGGGTTGGATGCCCCTGCGCGCAGCCGATTCCTGGCCCAGTTGGCGGCCCAGGATCTCGAAGAGGTCGCTCGCCTGGGGGCTCTCCTCGCCGCTCCTCCTGCACTCTCCTCACGACAGTTCGAGCCCCCCGAGCTCTTCCCCCTCGAACGCAGCGAGTCGGAGCAGGCGCGCGCCCGGGAGGCACGGGAGGCTGGGGAGGAGTTGCTCCGGTCGGGGGAGGTGGGGCTCCTGCTCGTGGCCGGCGGCCAGGGCTCGCGTCTGGGGTTCGACGGTCCCAAGGGGAAGTTTCCCGTCGGCCCCCTCACGGGTCGCACCCTCTTCGGCTGGCACGCAGCCCGCATCCAGGCCGCCCGCCGACGCTATGGTGCCACCCTGCCCTGGTACATCATGACCTCGGCCGGCAACGACGCCGAGACGCGCGCCTACTTCGAAGCCGAGGACTACTTTGGCCTCGGAGCCGAGAACGTGCGCTTCTTTCGCCAGCGCATGCTGCCCGCCCTCTCCCTGGAGGGCCGGGTGCTCCTGGCGGATCGCGACGCCCTCTTCCTCGCCCCCGGTGGACACGGGGGCACCCTGGAGGCGTTGGCGGAGAGCGGTTGCCTGGCCGAGGCGGCCGAGCGCGGCATTCGCCGGCTCTCCTACTTCCAGGTCGACAGCCCCCTGGCCCGCCCGGTCGACCCCCTCTTCCTGGGCCTGCACCACCTGAACCAGGCCGAGATGTCGAGCAAGGTGGTCGCCAAGCGCTCGCCGGATGAGAAGGTCGGCGTCCTGGGACTGGCGGGGGGCAAGCTCGGCTGTATCGAGTACTCCGACCTTCCCGATGAGCTGCGCCACGCCCGCGACGATGGGGGGGAGTTGCTCTTCCGCGCCGGCAATATCGCCAACCACATCCTCGACCTGGCCTTCGTCGAGCGGCTCACCCGGGGAGGAGCGCTCCGTCTGCCCTGGCACCTGGCCCGCAAATCGATCCCGACCCTGGCGGATGACGGTTCCAGGGTCGAGGTGCAGGGCGTCAAGTTCGAGACCTTCATCTTCGATGCCCTGGGCGAGGCGCGGGGCAGCGTCACCCTGGAGGTCGACCGGCGGCTCGAGTTCCAGCCGATCAAGAACGCGGAGGGTGAAGACTCGCCGGCCAGTTGCCGCGCGGCGCTGGCCTCGATTTTCAGCGAGTGGGTCGCCGCTGCCGGGGGGCCCGCTCCTCCCGTCGGTGAGGACGGGGTGGCGCGGATCGAGATCGACCCCCGCCTGGCCGAGGATCGCCGGACCTTCATCGAGCGCCAGCCACTCACTCCCCTGGAGGTGGCCGGCGGGCACCTCTACCAGGTGGACCCGGAAAGGTGAGCACCCCGGAGAGGTACCTTGGGCGTGACGGGGGGCAGCAATGACGGGGGTGCCATGAGTAGGCGCATGGAGAGCAGCCGCAGCGGTTGGATCCGCAAGCGCTGGAGCAGCGAGTTGCGCGCGACGGAGGTGGTCGTGCTCCACGGGGGGAGGGGAGGTGAGCGCGAGATCTCCCTGGCCAGTGGGAAGGCGGTGATCGAGGCCCTGGAAGAGGGGGGGGAGGTGGGTCGCGTCCTCCCGGTGGAGATCGCGGCCGATGGGCGCTGGTCGGTGGACGGGGTCCTGCTCTCGGCGCCGATCGCCGTCCAGGCCCTGCCACCCCGAGCGCTCTACTTCTTGGCCCTGCACGGTGGAGCGGGCGAAGACGGTCGCATGCAGGCTTTCCTCGAACTCTCGGGAAGGCGCTACACCGGCTCCGGTCCCCTCGCCTCGGGCACCGCCATGGACAAGCGGCGAGCCCGGGAGGCGGCGGGGGGAGCGGGCCTGCGCACCGCTCCGGCCCGGCTGGTCGCGCGGGAGTTCTTCGAAGAGGATCCCGAGCGGGAGCTCGCCGCCATCGCTGCCCTGGGCAAGGCACCCTGGTTCATCAAGCCCAACCGGGGCGGCTCCTCGGTCGGGGTCAGCCGCGCGGCCGATCCGGCACAGTTGCGTTCCGGGCTGGTGGCTGCCTTCGAGGTCGGGCACGACGCCCTGGTCGAGTGTGCCCAGGAGGGACTCGAGGTCACGGCCGGGGTGATCGGCAACCGGGGGGAGGCGCCCCTGCTTCTGCCGGTGGTGGAGATTCTGCCGGTGGAGGGGGAGTTCTTCGACTACCAGGAGAAGTATGCCGAGGGGGGGGCCCGTGAGCTCTGCCCCCCCGAGCACCTCTCTCCCCAGGCGGCCGCGCGGGTCCAGGCCCGCGCCCTGGCGATCTATCGTGCGGTGGGCTGCGAGGGCTACGCCCGCATCGACTTCATCGCCCCCGACGACCAGGAGCCGGTCTTCCTCGAGGTCAACACCCTTCCCGGACTCAGCCCCCGTTCGATCCTGCCCCAGGCCGCCGCGGTCGCCGGAGCGGATTTCCCGGCCCTGGTCGCGGAGATCTGTGCTCGCGCCCTGGCGCGTTTCGCCCAGGACGACCTGCAAGCATGATCACCCTAGCCCTGATCGGAGCCCGTGGCCGCATGGGCCGACTCACCCGCGACCTGATCGATTCGACGGAGGATATGCGCCTTTCCCTCGAACTCGGCTCCGACGCGGACCTCGCGCGCTCCCTGGCCGAATGCCCCGTGGATGTCGGCATCGATTTCACCGTCGCCGGCCTGGGAGCCGCCCACGGCAGGCTGCTGCTCGAAGCGGGCGTACGCCCCTTGATCGGGACGAGCGGCGTCACTCCCGAGCAGGACCTCGAGCTGGACGCCCTGGCACGCGAGCGGGCCCTGGCGGGCCTCGTCGTGCCCAACTTCAGCCTCGGAGTCTGGTTGCAGCAAGAGCTGGCGCGGCGGGCGGCGCGCTTCCTGCCCAGCGTGGAGATCATCGAAGAACACCACGCATCGAAGGTCGACGCCCCCTCCGGTACCGCCCTGGACACGGCTTACCAACTCGCCGGGGAACGCGGCTTGGAGCCCTCGGCCATCCCGATCCACTCGCTCCGTATCCGGGGCCTCTACTCCAACCAGAGCGTGGTCCTGGGGGGTGAAGGTGAGGTGCTACGCATCCGCCACGAGGTCTACGGCCACGCCGCCTTCGGGCCGGGGATCCTGGCGGGGATCCGCTACTTGATGGGGGCCGAGCCGGGGG
>JALWOP010000117.1 GCA_027083445.1 Planctomycetota bacterium
CTCCCCATGGCGGCCAAGCAAACCTACCGGCGGCGCAAGAAGCTCATCAAGCCCAGGTTGCAGCTCAAGCTGACGCTGACATTCGTCGGCCTCTCGGCTCTCTCGCTACTGCTCCAGTTCATCCTTTTCCAGAACACCCTGGCCGAGGCTGCCCTGGATCTTCCCCATGACTCGGATGTGCTCCTCGGCGCCACCAACGGACTCTTGGCTCACGTACTGCTGGTCAGCTTCCTGGCCTTCCTGCCTCTGACCTTCTTGGTCGGCATTCTCACCACCTTCCGCATCGCCGGACCGATCTATCGCTTCGAGCAGTTTCTCAGTGCCGTGCAGCGGGGCGAGCGTCCCCCGGATTTCCGCTTGCGCAGGGGTGATGAACTGATGGATCTCGCTGCCCTGATCAATGCCGCTACAGAGCCCCTGCGCAAAGAGGAGTCGTCCGTTCCCGAAGGGGAAACTGACGTCGATGCGGTTCAAAGCCTGACTCCGCGAGAGAGTCAGCCGGAACCGACACAGTCCTGAGACACGTCTCATGTCTCTGCGCTCGAAGATCGTCCTGATCCTCTTCGCCGTCGTCGGAGCGTATGCGCTCTTCACGAGCCAGATCCAACGTTCGATCTTCTCGAACCGCTTCGCCCTCTTGGAGGAGAGGGCAGCCACCCAGGATGTCGAGCGGGTGGTGGCCGCGATCCGAGACGAGATCGACGATGTCGACCGCATCGCACGGGAGTGGGCCGCCTGGGACGATGCTTATGCCTTTGTACGGGGCGAGCGCCGACAGGCGTTCGAACGCTCATGCCTGAACCCGAAGCGCCTGGCCGATCAAGGTATTGACCTGCTCTTCTTCCTAGAGGAGGAGGATGCACACGGTGATCATCCCATCCTGTGGGCCAGTTGCGTGGATCCGCAGACCCGTACCGAACTCAACCTGCGCGAACTCAACTCGAACTGGGAGAAGGTCGCAGCCGGCAATCCTCTGCTGGCGCGTTCCGCATGGCACCGTGCCGCCGGAAGTGCTGGAGACGCGCCGCGTCCCGTCGGGATCCTCCTTACCGATTACGCACCGCTCATCGTCAGTGGACGACCCATCGTCCGTTCCGACGGCAGTGGGAAACCCGCGGGTATGCTCCTTCTGGGTCGCTTCCTCGCCGAGGATCTCGACGAGCGTCTCACGGACCAGACCCTCGTGGATTTCGATTTCTGGCAGGCGGACGGCCGGCATGAGATGCCCGCGGACGCCACCGATATCTACCCCCGAGTCAGCGCATCCGCAGCCCCTATCGTCCGTATTGCCTCGGACGAAATGATCCATGCTTGGGCTGCCTTCCCCGATATCCTGGAGCGTCCCAAGCTTCTGCTGCGCGCCAACGTCAAACGCGACGTCAGCGCCATCGGGAGCACCGCTCTGCGCTTCGGTCTCTACTCCAGCCTCGCTGGGGGCTTCGTGCTGCTGCTCGCACTCATGTTCCTTCTGCAGCACATCGTCATCGCCCCCCTCTCGCGCCTCACCCGGCACGCCCTACGAATCGGTGAGACCGAGGATTTCCGAGCCAAACTGGACTTGAAGCGCGACGACGAGCTGGGGACCCTCGCCAAAGAGTTCAACTCGATGATGACCAAGCTCGAACAGGCCCGGGCTCAGGTCATCGACACCGCACGCACGGCCGGAATGTCCGAGATCGCGACGGGGATCCTGCACAACATCGGCAACGTGCTGAACAGCGTCAATATCTCCGCTTCGATGATCTCCCAGCAGATCGACAAGATGAGCGTTGCTGATCTGAAGCGCGTCGCGGAGATCCTCGAAGAGCACAAGGATGATTTGGGTGCATTCCTCGATGGCGATCCCAAGGGCCGTCATGTGCAACCCTTTATCTGTGCCCTCTCCACACAGCTCGATGAGGAGCAGCGTTCGATTCTCTCGGAGCTGGGATCCCTGACTTCGGGCATCGAGCACATCTGTGAATTGATCAAGTCCCAGCAGGAGTTCGCGGTGCAGGCGGAACTCGTCGAGCCGGTCGATCTTGCGGCCAAACTCGACGAAGCTCTCCACATCACCGAGCAAGCCTGTGGAAAGGATCCCGATCTCCGTGTGACGCGGGAGTATGAGGAGCTACCCGAGATCGAGGTCGATAAGCGGCGCCTGCTCGAGATCTTGGTCAACCTGATTCAGAACGCTCGCCAAGCCATGGCTGGGCGAGAGCGCAGGGAGCTGACGCTACGCCTGCACCGATCCGGTGATGAACGCCTCACTATTGAGGTTTCCGACACGGGCACCGGGATCCCCCAGGATGCCCTGGCCAAGGTTTTCAACCTTGGTTTCACGACCAAACCCGACGGTCACGGCTATGGACTCCACACGGCTGCCAATGCGGCAACCGAGATGGGTGGGTCCTTGACCGCGACCAGCCCGGGCCCAGATGAGGGAGCCACCTTCGTGCTCGAACTCCCCCTCCGTAGGGCTGCCCAGCTCGGAGCCTCGCAATGACAGACACCCCCAACCAACGCATCCTCCTCGTCGACGACACGCCTTCGATTCACGAGGACTTCAGGAAGATCCTCTCACCAGGTCCGGACAGAGGAGCCCAGTCCCTTGCGGACTCACGGGCGGCCCTGTTCGGGGATGAGGACGAGAGTGCCCCTGAGAGCGCCGCGACTGGCTTCGAACTCGAATCCGCCTATCAGGGTCAGGAAGCTCTCGAGCGGGTCGTCGCATCCCTGGAGGAGGGTCGCCCCTTTGCGATGGCCTTCGTCGACGTGCGCATGCCCCCCGGCTGGGACGGCATTCAGACCATCCGGCACCTGTGGGAAGTCGATCCGGAGCTGCAGGTCGTGATCTGTACGGCCTACTCGGACTACTCTTGGGATCAAACCATCCAAGAGCTTGGGCAGTCCGAGAAGCTCTTGATCCTGAAGAAGCCCTTCGACTCGGTCGAGATCCGGCAACTGGCCTGTGCGATGACCGCCAGTTGGAACTCCTGTCGCCGTGAGCGGGAGCTGCTGGAGGCCGTGCAAGCTCGCGAGGCCCAGACCCAAGCCTACGCATCGTCCCTCGAGACGATGAACCAGGCACTGCTCACGGCCAAGGCCAGCTCCGAGCGCTCGGCCGAATCGAAGACGGAGTTTCTGGTCCAGCTCTCCAGGGAGGTGGGTCAGCAGCTCTCCCAGATCCTCGATCAGCTCGTCCAGAATGGATGCCCGGCAGGCCTCGAAAGCGCCATCGATTCGGGGCGCGACCTGATGGCCACCCTCGACCGCATCCTGGACTTGACCCAGCTCGAGGATGGGGAGGTTCCGGTGCAGACCGCCCCCTTCCCGCTGGTCGCCATGGTTCGGGAGGTTCTCGCGGAGAGGCGGAGTGACGCCGAGAGGACGGGACACAGCCTGGAATTCAGGCTGGCCGGACCGGTCCCCGAGACCGTCGAGTGCGACGGCGCCCGCGTGCGCCAGGTCCTCGACCAGCTCATCGACAATGCCCTGCGCCACACATCCCAGGGCAGGATCCAGGTCTGCCTGGCCAACGAGCCCACCGAGGATTGGAGCCGAACGCGGGTCATCTTGACCGTCGAGGACGAGGGGCAGGGCATCACCCAGGAGGTCCAGGGCCGGATGTACGAGCCCTTCATCGGGCGCCCTGGAGCCGGGCTCGGCCTAGCGGTCTCCCGGGAGCTGATGAAGCTCATGGGAGGAGAGCTGATCTACGAGCCGGCCCCCTCAGGGGGTGCCCATTTCCGAGCCACCCTGGAGGTGGGCAATCTCGCGGGAGTGCGTATGGTGGAGGGGTAGGCTCCTGGGGCAACCGGGACTAGAATACCGGCCCTCTCTCCCCCAAGCCTCTTCCCCATGTACGACCCCCAACTGGTTCAACCCTTTCGAGACGAGCTCACCTCCCTTGGCGTAACCGAGCTCCGAACCCCCGAAGACGTGGATGCCGCCATGCGTCGTCCGGGTACGACGCTGGTCTTCGTCAATTCGGTCTGCGGTTGTGCAGCCGGGAGTGCCCGACCGGCCTATCGGCTCTCGTTGCAGAACGAGAAGAAACCCGACCACGCGGTGACGGTCTTCGCTGGTATGGAAACCGAAGCGACCGCGCGTGCGCGGGAATACTTCAAACCCTACCGCCCCAGCTCCCCCCAGATCGCCCTCATGAAGGACGGCCAGCTCGTCAAGATGATCCAGCGCCAGGACATCGAGGGCCGCTCCCCCGAAGATGTGGCCCAGGTCTTGACCGAGGCCTACGACCAATTCTGCTAGGGACACACCCCACCATCCGTGACGACACGGATGAGGCGGAGTAGGGAGCGGCGGGAAGAGTGCCACGGGGCGCTTCCCGGCTCGCCGGGCGATCCTTTCGCCGCTAGGTCACGTTACGCTGGAGGGTTGCCTCTTCCCAGAGCGCGGCTCAGGGCGAAGTAGCCGAGCGCGCCCGAGACCAACGTGCCAAGCAGGATGCCGAGGCGTTCCAGGCCTTGCAGATCGGTGGTTTCCTCGAAGGCGAGAGAGGCGACGAACAGGCTCATCGTGAAACCGATGCCGCAGAGGACGGCGACCGCGTGCAGCTGGCGCCAGGTGACCGCTCCAGGAAGTGCGGCAAGGCGTAGGCGAACGGCAAACCAGGAAAGAGCCAGGATGCCGAACTGTTTGCCGAGGAAGAGGCCGAGGATGATTCCAAGGGGGACAGGGTGGACCATGTCGGCCAGGGAGAGGCCGCCGATCGAAACGCCGGCGTTCGTGAAGGCAAAGATCGGCAGGACACCAAAGGCGACCCAGGGGTGCAGAGAGTGCTCGAGCTTGCGCAGGATGGAGGGAGTGTTGGCCGGTGCACGCAGAGGGATGAACATCGCCAAGACGACACCGGAGAGCGTCGCGTGTAGGCCGGACTTCAGGACAGCGACCCAGAGCGGGATGCCGATCAGGAGGTAGGGAGTGGCCTTGCGGATACCGAGGCGGTTCAGGACGAAAAGGATGACGGTCAGGGCCCCGGCGATGGCGAGCGCGACGCCTGAGAGTTCTGTCGTGTACAGCAGAGCGATCAAAACGATCGCGGCCAGGTCATCGAAGATCGCGACGCTGAGGAGAAAGGCCTTGAGGGCGGGGGGGACGCGGCTGCCGAGCAGCGACAATACGCCGAGCGCGAAGGCGATGTCGGTCGCCGTCGGGATCGCCCAGCCACGCACGGCCGCCGCGTCTCCGCGGTTGAAGAGGAAGTAGATTCCAGCCGGCGCCAGGATCCCCCCAAGGGCAGCGATCGCAGGCAGGGCGGCCGACCGCAGGCTCGCCAGGTGCCCCTCCGCCATCTCGCGCTTGAGCTCCATCCCCACGAGGAAGAAGAAGATCGCCATCAGCCCATCGTTGATCCAGAGGATCAGGGGCTTGTGGAGATCAAGCGCCCCAATCCGCACCTGCACCGGCACATCGAGGAGCCTGACGTAGATCCCCGAGAGCGGCGAATTCGCGACGATGAGCGCAAGCACCGCAGCCGCCATCAACACGATCCCGCCTGCGGATTCCAACTCGACGAAAACCGTCAGGAAGTTCCGTCCACTCTTGGCTCTCGGGCGGTCTTGCTTCTGCATGGGGTGAGTCTGCGGGGAGTGCCGGAGGAGCTGGACCGAGGGTCGCACGAGGATACGAAACCCCACCTCCTTCCACGAAGGAACTCGCTCGGACCCACGACTCGTCCGAGATGTCCGCAAGAGAGCGGCCCAACCGGACGGTGAGACCCGGCGTGGATGGAAGGAGTTCGACCGCCCCGGGTTCAGACTCCGGGACGGACTCCGAGGGAACCCCCTCCCCTGCCAGGGATGAACCTACGGGCAGGTGCCATCCCGGCCGGGGCGAAGGTGCTCTCGGTACCAAGCCATCTCCGCCAGGGAGGCCTGGGCGTCGAAGTAGGCGTCGTGGGCTCCGGCTTCGATTTCGATCCCGGGAAAGAGCGCCCGCAGGGCCTGGTGGTCTTCCTTGTCGAGCAGCGCTTCACCCCCGCCCAGGCAGGCCAGCCACTCCGACTTGAAGCCACTGGCGTCGAGTAGGCGGTAGTGCAGCCGCGAGTGGAAGCGGGGCAGGTCACGCCGCACGAGCAGCCAGTCATTGTGGATCGAGTTCCCAGCCAGGATCGGGCGTCTCGCGATCTCATCCTGGACCTCTCCCACGCAGGCATCGACCCAGGCGGCCAACGCCGCGTCGGCCTGCTCCAGGGTGATTCGGCTCTCCCGGCAGCGTTCCAGGACGCTGCCCATGTGCTCCAGGTGAAAGGGCTCGGGTGTCCAGTCTTCGGGCAGGGGCAGGTAGAGGTTGATCCCGTTGGCCATGCGACAGCCTTCCGGGAGCCTCTGGGGTGGTGACTCCGGTGCGATCGGCTGCAAATCGGCATCGCTCACGACCAGGGCCAGTTGGATCAGTTTCGCCTTGTCCAGATCCAAGCTGGTGAACTCGGTATCGAACCAGGCGTAGTGGCGGGGAATGACCTCCTGCATCCGTCAAAGGATAACCCGTCGCGAACCGCGCGAACTCTAGCGGAACAGGAGTCTCCCCCCGAAATCCCGGACGACGTCTGCTGTAGATCGCAGCGATTCCCGGCCGGGGTCACTCCCGCTGGTTTGTACCGGCTGCCGGGCCTCGCTGGCCAGGGGTGGGCCCACAGGCGGGATTCGGGGCGACCGGCCGGTCCCCGGGAGCTGTCAGCGTGGGCTGACCACCACGGTCGGCTGGGAGCGATGCTCGAGCTCGATGGTCGCGGGTTCGAAGGAGAGGCCGAAGTCCTCGAAACCGGTGATTTCATAGGCCCCTGGTTCCTGGAACATGATCCTGGCTCGCGACAAACCGGGGGGACGTCCGGTTTTCGCGGCAAACAAAGTCTGGACCTCGACAGGATCTCCTCCCGGAGGGGAGATACGGATGGCGTCCCAGACTTCCTGGTCCAGGTTGTAGGGCTCTCCCTCCGAATCCACCAGAAAGAGCGTGGCGAGCAGGTTGTCGCCCACGGAGAAGAAGGCGGAATTCCGGCTCTCCTGCACCTAATGTGGGTGGCGGCGTGACCCGATCGTCGCCGGATCGGCCCCCTTCCCAGGGTGAAGGGCCGATCCGTCGCCTTCCGCTCGGGGTCAAGAGTTGAACAC
>JALWOP010000118.1 GCA_027083445.1 Planctomycetota bacterium
GCGCGGGAGAGGAGGGTGGGCAGCTCTTCGTCGGGGAAGGGGCCGTGCAGGCGCAGTTCCACGCCTAGTTTCTTGGCTAGGGCGCCCAGACGCAGGGCTTCGCTGCCCTTGGCGCGGCCTGCCAGGCGCAGGGGAGGGAGGGAGCGATCGATCGCCATGGCTTGCAAGATCACTTCCAGGTTCTTGCGTGGTTCGATGTGTCCGATGGCGAGCAGTTCGTCGATCGGTGCGCGGGGTAGGGGTTGGAAGTGGTCGGCGGCGTTGGGGATCAGGGAGAGTTTCCCGGCCACGGAGGGCCAGCCCGCCCGTAGGGCATTGGCGGTGAATTCGGAGACGGTGAAGACCCGTGCGGCCCGTTCGAGTGCGGCTCCGATGACCCGTCGTGCGATGAGTCTTTTGCTGAAGGGGCTGTGGTTCCCTTCGAGGCTGCGCAGGTCGTGGAGGGTGAGGGTCAGGGGGAGGGAGAGTCCCCGTGGTGCGGGCAGGTGTCCGCAGTGGACCAGGTCGAAGGCTCCTTCCCTGGCGACTCTTTCCAGGGTGCGTCCTTCGGCCAGGGCCCGCATGGGTATGGGGCGTGGGGGGACATCGCTCGCGATCACTTCGACGTCGGGGCCGGGGTCGAAGGCGATACCTCCGCGTCCGGCGAGCAGGGCCAGGTGTCCGCCCTCCCGTTGCAGGAGCCGGGCCAGGCGAGGGAGGAGTTCTTGGTTGTGGCGACGTACACCGCCCATCGGTTGGTCGAGCACGACCCCGGAGACGAGTAGTCGCACTAGGCCAGTGCCTCCCACACCTTTTCGATCCCTTCGGCGGTGCGGTCCCAGGTGAAGGAGGCGGCGTGCTGTGGCAGGCGGTAGCGCAACTCTTCGCGTTGCTGGAGGGCGTCGCGCAGTGCCTGGGCGACCTCATCGGGTTCTCGAGGATCGACTTGAAAGGCGAGGGGCCCGGCGACCTCAGCCTGGGCGCTGCCTCGGGTCACGATCACGGGTGTGCCTGAGGCGGTCGCTTCGAGGGCGGGCAGTCCGAAGCCTTCGCAGGGTGAGAGGACGAGGACTGCGGAGGCGAGTCGCAGGAGTCCGGGCAGGTCTTCTTCGGGAACCTCGCCGGGGGTGGAAACCTGTCCGGCGATGCCCAGTCGGCTGGCCAGGCCCAGGTCCCGGCGCAGGTCGGGGGTATCCGCTCCGGTGACGACCAGCCGCAGCCCGGCGCCTCCCTGCTTTCCCGCGGCCAATCGGGCCAAACCGTGCAGAGCGGCGGCGAGGTTCTTCTTGGCGCGTACCGCTCCCAGGGCGAGGACGAAGGGGACGCTGCCCAGGCGGTAGGTTCTCAGAAGGGGTTCATCGAAGACGCCGGGGGGGGGATCGGGTTGGAAGCGTTCTTCCACGCCCCAGGGGACGACGTAGAGGGATCCGCCTTCCTCGGCCCTGGTCAAACCGAGGTCGGCTGCGGTTCGTCGGCTGGCGGTGATGACGGCATCGGCCCGGTGGGGCCCGAGGCGTGCCCAGAGCCGGTGGCGCCAATCGCTGTTCTCCTTGACCCCATGTTTCCAGGGCAACTCGTGAATGGTCTGTACCCGCTTGCCGGGTCCGCGGAGGGGGAAGGCGGAGAGGAAGGAGTGGATCCCCGCGAGCCCCCGAGCCAACCGGGGCAGTTCCCGTTGGCGCCAGGAGCGGCTCCTCCTGCCCCCTTCTGGCACCAGTCGCACCACCTCGACCCGTCCCCGTC
>JALWOP010000119.1 GCA_027083445.1 Planctomycetota bacterium
GACTGTATTAAGACATAACAATGAGTGAATTATCAGCGTATAGACTTATGTGGATATTAACGATGTTCGACTTACCCGTTGTTACAAAAGCCGAACGCAAAGCAGCACAAAAATTTCGACTCTTTTTGCTAGATCAAGGGTTTGAAATGGCACAACTTTCCGTTTATATGCGATTTTGCACAGGGAAAGAACAAGTAAATACTATTTGCCAACGCATCAAGAACGAAATTCCTGATGGTGGCAAAATTGATATTATTACGATTACTGACAAACAATATGAAAATATTATCAGCTTTACTAGCAAAGTACGCCAAAAGCGTAAAAACCCAGATCAATTTTCGATATTTTAAGCAAAATGCAGCAGTTTCCTACTAAAAAAACCGCAATAAAAACATCAAAAACAATAACTTGTGCGATATGTAGTATATCAAATCGGAAATCGCACTCGTACTACAACTCAGCAAGTGAACGACCAACTTGTCCCGCAAGTATATCAAATCGGAAATCGCACTCGTACTACAACTCTTCTTCAATCATTGAAGCAGGATGTGTAAGTATATCAAATCGGAAATCGCACTCGTACTACAACTTATGCTTACTCAGACAAACACAGAAAACTAGTATATCAAATCGGAAATCGCACTCGTACTACAACGATCTTGTTATTTTTGTTTGCTTTGCCATAAGTATATCAAATCGGAAATCGCACTCGTACTACAACAATCAATACAACGAATGGCAAAAGGAAAATAGTATATCAAATCGGAAATCGCACTCGTACTACAACTTTCTGCCCTGCTTTGTCATTATCCAAAGCAGTATATCAAATCGGAAATCGCACTCGTACTACAACGTCAATCAAGTCTATCCAACAGATAGGCGAAGTATATCAAATCGGAAATCGCACTCGTACTACAACTTGGATTAGAATATGACAGTGTGCGATTTAAAGTATATCAAATCGGAAATCGCACTCGTACTACAACTTGACGGCGGCTGATGTGCCGGCTTTGTTAGTATATCAAATCGGAAATCGCACTCGTACTACAACTGCACGGCATATCTATTATCCAAAAGCTGGAGTATATCAAATCGGAAATCGCACTCGTACTACAACTACCGAAAAAGGCTATCCACCGCGAATGAAAGTATATCAAATCGGAAATCGCACTCGTACTACAACGTTGAAGCAGTGGTTGAAGCGGGGTTCTGAAGTATATCAAATCGGAAATCGCACTCGTACTACAACACTCTGGAGCGTTGATATGTCCAGAGTCGGAGTATATCAAATCGGAAATCGCACTCGTACTACAACACACCCCAGAAGGGCAATTATTTTGACTGAGGTTTATTGCTACTATTGCGTTCTTACTTAGTTGGCTTTTCAGGAGCAGACTCGGTGGCAATTTTTGCCGCATTATCGGTTTTTTTAGCTTCTGTGTTTTCTAACGCTCTAAGCATTTCTTGTTTTTTGGCGATATATTCATTGATTTTATTAGCGATTTTTAAATCAGGGTCTAGTGTTAATGCTTGATCAGCCATTGCTGTCGCCATTTCATATTTTGATTGGTGTAGGTAAGCAATACTTAATGCGGCGAATAGTTTGGCATCCTCTGGGCTTAGCATAATAGCCTTTTGGTACATTTTAATTGCTTGCTCAGTTTTGTTTTGCGTTAATAAGAAGCCTGCATATTCTGCATGGGCTTGAGGTGAATTTGGCT
>JALWOP010000120.1 GCA_027083445.1 Planctomycetota bacterium
CAGTTGCTCCAGTAGCACCCTGTGCACCCTGAGCACCAGTAGCGCCTTGAGCTCCCTGAGCACCAGTTGCTCCAGTAGCACCCTGTGCACCCTGAGCACCAGTAGCACCTTGAGCTCCCTGAGCACCAGTTGCTCCAGTAGCACCTTGGGCACCTTGAGGACCTTGAGCACCAGTTGCTCCAGTAGCACCTTGGGCACCTTGAGGACCTTGAGGACCTTGAGCACCAGTAGCACCTTGAGCACCCTGAGCACCAGTTGCTCCAGTGGCACCTTGGGCTCCTTGAGCACCAGTTGCTCCAGTAGCGCCTTGAGCTCCCTGAGGACCTGTTGCACCAGTAGCACCTTGAGCTCCTTGAGCACCAGTAGCACCTGTTGCACCAGTAGAACCTTGAGGACCTGCAGGACCAATAGGACCTTGAGGGCCAGGAATTAAGTAGATTGGGTAACCATAGCCATGACCATAGCCACCAAAGCCTGTGCCGCCACCGAAGAAGCCGCCGAAGCCAAAGCCACCGCCGAAGCCGCCACCAAAGCCGTTACCAAATCCGAAACCGCCACCTAAGCCGCCGCCGAATCCAAAGCCGCCACCTAGACCGCCGCCAAATCCTAGACCTGGGAAACCGCCGAAGCCGCTACCAATTTGGTTGCCGCCACCTAGACCACCGCCTAGACCGCTACCAAGAAGTGAAGAGATGATTTGGTTAACCAATTGAGAAACAATTTGGTTTAGGACATTAGTATTGCCGATATTAAAACCACCACCATTGATAATAACCGAGCCACCAGGTAGTGATGAATTGCCTGTTTGGGAAACACTCCCATGATTATAAACAGGTAAATGCGTGTTAATTAAACTCATAAGTTTGTATACCTTTTGTTTATCCTTGATCAGTGATTGCACTGATTTAGGTTTCTAACTAATAAGATACAAAGTGGTGATAAGCTTGACACTCCATCCAGTTTTAAACGTAGTAACTTGGACTTAATTAGGAATAGTTAAATCTCAAGCTGTTTCTCTGAGCTTGAAATTTGCTCAGAGAATTTGCTTTGATTTAATCAATCCTTAAGAAATCTCTGATCAAATCATGAGTCATTTTCCTAGGGTTAAAATCCGCTCATTTTCGCTATAAAATCTCCCAATAGAGTGACTATTACTCGATTTTCTATCAAAAAATGAACGAATTTTTCCTCTCAGGAAATTTGACCCGACTTAATCAGAGCTTCCTAAGAAATCTCTGATCAAATCATGACTTAATCGGATCTTCCTTGTGCTATCTCCATCTTTGTTTCAGCTAAGTACCTACAGCATCACGGTAAACAAACTCACAATGTTTTTTGTGTGATAGCTGTAGGTGCATTACTTCCTGTAATGTCTTGGTTTACTTTTTAAACCATGACTTAGCTAGGTGAAACACAAGTCCGATAGTCTTTGTAATATTGGTACTAATTGGTATATTTGGGTAATTATTAGGCTTATTTTTTGCGTATGCTATTGATATATAAAGAGAATATTTATTGAGGTGGGATATTCGTAATATTTTAAGGAATGAACAGTAGAGAAAATGGGAAGAACTGATTGCTTCCCTTCCCTTTGAATTTTTTATTAAGGACGCTTTGATTAAGTCCAAAATATTGGAAGCGACACTTTAGTGTCGCCCGTAAAGCATTGAAATACTGTTGCTTCGGGCGAGGCTAAAGCCTCACTTAACCATAAAAAA
>JALWOP010000121.1 GCA_027083445.1 Planctomycetota bacterium
GCGCCGAGGGAAGCTCGGGGGGGGGTCCTCCCGCCTACGACGCCGACCTGGAGATCACGACCCTGCTCTTCAGTCCCACCGTGGTCGATGCGGGGGAGCCGATCCTGGTCACCGACGTGGTGCGCAACAGCGGCACGGAGACCGTGAGTGGTTTTCGGGTTGGGGTCTACCTGTCGGTCGATGCGCAGATCGACACGAGCGACCAACTGCTCGGTTTCCGCAGCCTCGCCTCCCTCGCGGCCAACAGTGAGGACACCGGTGGGGGGGAGTTGACCATTCCCCTGGCGACTACGGCGGGGAGCTACTGGGTGGGGGCGATCGCCGATGACCTGAACGAGGTGGGGGAGAACGACGAGGGCAACAACGCGCGGGTGGCGGGGGAACCCCTGGAGGTGCAGGCGCCGCTCTTGCCCGACCTGGTGCCGACCGTGGTCACCTTTTCGCCGGCGGTGGTCGATGCGGGTCAGACCCTGCAGGTGGACGACGTGGTCGAGAACCAGGGTCAGGCCGCTTCGGGTCCCTTTCAGGTGGGCATCTACCTCTCCTCCGATCCCCTCATCACCCCCGCCGACATCCTGATCGGGCTGCGCCAGGTGGTCGATCTGGGTCCTTCGGCAGGTAGCAGCGGTTCGGGAACGGTGACGGTGCCCAGTGACACTCCGGCGGGGATCTATTACCTGGGCACCCTGGCGGACGACACGGACAGCGTCTACGAGCAGGACGAGGGCAACAATCAGGGGTTGGCGGGCAGTACCCTCGAAGTGAAGGTGCCGCCCCTGCCCGACCTGGTGCCGACTCACCTCGCTTTTGCGCCCACCTCGGTCAACGCGGGTCAGGAGATCACCGTGGGCGAGGGGGTCTTGAACCAGGGCAACGCCGCGGCGAACACCTTTCAGGTGGGCGTCTATCTCTCGGCGGATTCGGTCATCGACGACTCCGACATCCTGCTCGGTTTTCGCACGGTGGCCTTCCTTTCGGATGGGGATGAGAGCGCGGTTTCGGGTTGGCCCCTGGAGGTCCCCGCGGATACGCCGGCGGGGAGCTACTGGGTCGGGGTCTGGGCCGACGACGGGGATGCGATCCCCGAGTCCCTGGAGATCAACAACACCCTGACGGCGGTGACTCCGCTCGAGGTGGACGTGCCGCCCCTGCCCAATCTGCGGCCGGCGAGCCTGGACTTTTCGCCCGGGGTGATCAACGTCGACGAGGGGGAGCTGCTCACGATCAGCGAAGTGGTCGAGAACATCGGCACCGCGGCGGCGGGGACCTTTCGAGTGGGCGTCTACCTCTCGGCCAACTCGGTCGTCAGCCCTTCCGACGTGCTCGTCGCCAGCCGCGTGATCACCGCCCTCGGTCCGGGGGGGACGAGCGGCGCCACCAAGTCGGTCAGCCTACCCCCCGGTCTCTCGGACGGGAGCTACTTCGTCGGGGTGGTGGTCGACGACCTGGCCGAGGTGGGGGAGGTCAGCGAAGGGGACAACGTCCTGGTGGCGGAGCAGACCCTCGACATCGTCTCGACCCCCGACCCCCAGCCCGATCTGATCATGGAGGAGTGTTCCTACAGTGGGAACACCAAGGCGCCTGGGGAGCAGTTCCAGGTCGTGACGCGGGTGACCAACGAGGGGGACTTGTCGGCGGGTCCCTTCTGGGTGGGGATCTACCTCTCGACCGATGCGACGATCGGGCCGGATGACGTGTTGCTTGGGGAACGTCATCTGATTGGAGGGCTCTCGGCGGGCTTCTCGAACGTGGCCAGTGCGCCGGTGACGATTCCCCAGGGGCAGCCCGAGGGGACCTACTACGTGGGCGCCTTCGCGGACAACAAGTACGAGGTGGTCGAGTTGGAGGAGGACGACAACGACTTCACCACACCGGGGACCCTGGAGGTCAAGATTCCCCCACCCCCCGCGCCCGAGCTCTATGTCCTGAGTGCGACCCACGACGCGGTGGATCCCCTGCCGGGGGACACGTTTACCCTGGACGAGACGATTCGCAACAAGGGCGAGCTCGACGCGGGTGCTTTCCGAGTGGGCTATTACCTCTCGAGTGACGGGATCATCGACTCCAGCGACGTGCTGCTCGGGGCGCGCACCATCGCCTCCCTGGCGGTGGGGGACGAGGATTCCGCCTCGACCCTGCTCACGATTCCTCCATCCACCGCTCCGGGAGAGTACTGGATCGCCATCTGGGTCGACGACCAGCAGGCGGTGACCGAGAACGACGAGGACGACAACGTCTTCAAGGTGCTTCCCAAGATCACGGTTCAATGAACATTTCCATCAGCGTCGACGAGCGAGCCCAGGGTCCTTGGAGGGGGAAGCGATGAAGCGCATCCTGAGTGTCCGGAGCGTCATGGCTCTGGTTCTCGTTGGCGGTGTGGGCTTGGCTTTCGCCGTCCATTCGCCGGTTCGTTTCTCCAGGGGCACGGTCCGAAGTGGGGATCCCTTCCTCCGGCTGTCCACTCAGCCTCCGGTGGGCACCTATCTGGACCTGCACGCTCCCCCAGGGCCGGAGGAGATCGCTGCCGGCGGGCAATACCAGATGCCCCTCCCCTTTCCCCAGGACGATCCCGCTCCCGCCGCTCCCCGGCGCGGGAGTTATGTGGATCTGGGAAGGCGTCCCATGCCCTGGACCCCCCGCCGGCCCCCCGGCTGGATGCGTTTTCCCCGGCGCTGAAGGCGCAATAGCGGACTTCCATGGGGGGGCGCTTCCAGGTTCCCCCGCGAACACTCCGGAGCAGATCTTTGCAAGCGCTTGGTCCCTGAGGGCTTAGCGCTGCTCAGGAATGGCGAGTT
This sequence comes from Planctomycetota bacterium, assembly GCA_027083445.1. Taxonomy (GTDB): domain Bacteria; phylum Planctomycetota; class UBA1135; order UBA1135; genus JALWOP01. Next base: position 2,796 of record JALWOP010000121.1, read on the forward strand.
TTTCGATCACCCTGGAAGTAGACGGGGGAGGCGGTGGGGGTAGCATCGTGGAGCGCGGTGACTGCGGTTGCGGTGACTGCGGTTGCAGAGAGGGCCGCGGCAGGCGATGAGGCCTGTTCGTACATTGGAAGGAAGGAGAGTGTATTGGAATGGAGGTAGTGTCGTTTTTTCTGGCAGTCCTGGGTGCAGCCGGTTCTCCGACGGCAGCGATGGCTCAACCGGTGCTGGCTCAACCGGTCCGATGTCGTGAGCATCAGGGTCCGAAAGATCCGGGACCGGGAACATCCGGAGTAACCCGGGCGGAGTTCGTCGACACGATGGGGGTGACCACGCCCATCCTTCCATCGCAGGGAGCTTCCTTGGAGGCCTACCGGCAGGGGACTCTCACGATCTGGTGGGATTTCCAGCTTCCCGACGACTTTGCCGGCCCCGGGGGCCTCTTTCCGGCTCCCATCCTGAGCGTATCCTGGGTTTGCGAGGGAGCGAATGGTGAGCAGGTCGCGGCGGTCCTCGACCAGAATGGCTCGCCCGTCTTCGACTATGGGGGGGAGCGTGGCGATGGTGCCCTGGTAGAGCTGGAGGGGTTTGAGCCATCGACGGGCAGAGGGGAGGCGAGGATGCAGATCCCCGTGGGTCCATTCTCCGCGAATGGCTGGTCTGTTCCATCTCTGAGGAGCCCCTGGTCAACGATCCATGCTGTCCTGCAGGCGCAGGGGACGGACGGGGCCACGGTGTCATTCTCCGCCGGCATTCCGGTGGAGGTGCGGGATCCAGCGTTCTTTCTCGCATGGGAAAGAGACCGAGTCCGCCTCGGGGAGTTCACCTGGCTCTTTCTCTATCCTTCGGCTCCGCTGCAGGAGGAGACTACCTACGCGATCACGGCGAGTTCCACAACCGCGGCTTGGGGCCTTCCCTCCTCGGTCACCTTGAAGCCTGGCCAGGAGGCTACAGCGATCCTTTTTCGGGCCACCGATGCCTGCGCCCTGACCCTGGCAGTCGTCGCAGGAGATGGTACCGAAGTGGCCGTCTCGAACCCCTTGAGGATCGAAAAGGATGGTGAGAACTACGGGTTCCAGAACGTCGGGCCCGGTGGGGTGCGCTTGGACAGCTTGGATTATCTCGACCTGCTCCTCTCCGGTCAGATGCTGGGGGACATCCCCGTCGTCACGGAGTTCGAGCCCGCCACGAGCTATGACGGGCTGTTTTTCCCAGGCACCTCCATCGGAGTACTCTCGCAGGGTTGTGTGGAGGTGCAGCCACAGGGGGGGGGCGAAGATGTTCGTCTGCAAGTCCTGTGGTCTATGGGACACGACCAATGGCAACAACTTCGATTGCGATCAGGGCAAGATCCCCGGGGTTCTGCCTGGCTACTGCACCTGGACCGTGAGGCTCTGGATGGTGCGCAGGTGTAAGGAATACCCCGTGGATGTGTTGGTGCCCAAGTACGAATACTCCACCGCCGAGTATCTCGACTGCTTCGGACTTTACGTGGATTTCCTGGGCTATGAGGTCGTTCGGCCCTGCTGTGTCTACGATCTGATCGAACCCAGGGAATGGGCGATGCTTACGACCACCACTTGCAAGGAATTCTGATGATCATCGCCGTAGCTGCCTCCTTGGTTCTTGGATCGGCAACCACCCAGGGGCTCGCCCCCTGGCGAGCAGAGCTTTTCCATCGGATGAGCGGATCCCACGTGGACGGGTCACCCCAACCACCTGCACCTCCTCGCGATGCCCCGCTGCATCTGGCTCTCACTGTGCGCCTTCCGGGTGGAGCGTCGCTGGTGGGGAAAACGATCCGGGTGAGGGGAAGCACGGATGATGCGCAACCGGGAGAGGAGGAGCGCGCGGCCCTGAGAAAAACCCTAGACGAATGTCTGGAGTCGGTGCACGCATCCACCTCCGATCGAAAGGCTGCGCGCGCCAGCTTGGATGCTCGCATCGGTGGAACCGAGGGTGACGACCTCCCCACCTCTGTCGGGTTCCAGGAAACGTGGACCATCATGCCGGTGGGGGTCGGCTGCGACCGATTCGTCGATTTCGACAATGGGCGGCGGTTTCGGGCTCGCTTCTGTTGGACGGAGAACTGGCTCCTGCAGTTGCAGTTTGAGTGCGACGAGAACGGTGAGAACATTGCTGCTCACGGAGGATTGGGTCCCCAGGGTCAACCTCGCGTGGAGGGGGACGATTGGGGTGGAGGCATGTGGGAGTTTTGGACCATCGACATGTGGGAGCGGTTGTTCCTGGAGGATCAGCCCTGGGCTGCGAGGGTCCGCAGAGCGCCCGATTCCCCAGAGGGTGCGGTCTTGGAGATCGGGGCAGAGGATGATGCCTGGCCGCAATTGATGGCTCTCCTGGACGAAGGCTACGTCATACGCCGCCACTCTCTAATCGGAATCTTGGCCCGCGGGATCGAGGTGGAGAGGAGGATCGCCACCACGGAGTATCTGGGGGAACTGCGTGTCACGGTGCGTTCGCAATCGGGTGCGACCCTCCAGACCGTGGGAGCGGACTGGACGGACGGCACCCGGCCGGTGCGTATGCGCTCGGTGGAGGCACGCTATCTCCCGGGTCATGACGCTCCCTATTTCATGGCGACCACCCATGCCGAAGAGGTGGAGGGGCAGGGAGGTGCACTGTTCCCGGTGACGGCCGGTGACATGGTAACTCTCGTTCCCAAGACAGGCTATCCGCTGAAAGTGCGGGTCGGAAAGGGGGGGCGGTTGATGGAGGCAGAGAAGACACTGTGTCGCGAGTATGGCCTGGATCCGGCGGTTTTTCTCGATAAGGAGGAATGAAGATGAATGCTACGAGGAGAATGCGTTGGTTGTCGGGTGGGGCGGTTCTTGCGATTCTCCCACTGTCTGCGATTCTCCCACTGTCCCCGGCTCTGCCGCTGGCGAGGGACTGCGAAAAATGCACCGCCTCGGTCACCAGGTGGGGCTTGCAACCTCCCGTATGCCCGCGGGGACACGACGCAGGCGGAAAGCTGCATGTCACGATCAAGAAGAAGGATGGAATCTGTCATTGGACACCCGTGGGTGACGTTGTGGGGCCAGACTCCGCCTGGGAATGCCTGGAGGCGCAGGGATGTCAGTGGACGATCACTCGTACGTGGTCCGGGATGGTGGCCGTAAGGGCTTGTTGGCGCTTCACGGGAGAGAACGATCTTCACTGCGAGGAGCCGGAGGAGGGCGAGCCCAACCCCTGGGACATGCCGGAAGGCTCCGTCGAACGGATCGCGCAGAGCCCGTGTGGCGGAGCGCCCATGGACCTGTTGACCCTTGGCAATGATGGCTTCTGTTCTTACGAGTGGATCGACCAGGTCAAGTGCAGCACATGCCAGTGAGGGGCAGAGCATGAGTCGTCGAAACGTTGTCCTGGGGTTGTCGCTCTGTCTGGGAAGTGCAGGCCTCCTCTATCTGGGGAATTCGCGCGGTCTGTTTGGAACGCTGGGGCCTCCTTCGGCCGGCCATGGATCGAGCGTCGGGGACCTTCTGCCGTCCGGAGGGTCGGCCCTGGTCGGAGTCGGAGATGTCGGCGGCAGGCTCGCCTCAGGGGCGCCCTCCCCGCAGCAGGCCGGCGCCCCGGGTCCCGGAGGCTCCATGCGCTGGCGAGAGTTGTGGGAGCGCGCGCCGGGGCTGGTCGAGGAGCTGACCCAGGTAGGAGAGGATGAAGCCGGGGCCTTCGATTTTCTGTTCGGGGTCATGCCGGAAGATTCCGACGAGGCTTTCGAATGGGTCGTGGATCGCTTCCACCTGGAGGGGGTCGAACGTTCGAGGATCGAGGAGGCGATCGATGCAGTCGAGGAGTACAACTGGGAACTCAGGAGCATCCGAGACAACTATGTGTCACAGATTGGACAGGCGCGGACCGAACTGTTCGAGAGTGGTGAGTTCGAGGTCATGAGTCCCGACGGTGAATCCTTCGGAGGGGGCTGCCCCCAGGGGGATGTCCTCGATCTCAATCACAGCATGCAAGCTGGCTGGCAGGGCAGCATCGCAGTCACCGCGGAACGTTTTCCGGTCCTGGCGGCGACGAAAGAAGACGGGCATCGCCTCGAGCAGCAGCGCGATACTCAGCTTCTCCGGCGGCTGCGATAGCTCCCGGATCTGCCCACCGCTGGCGGGCGCCACTCCCCATTCCGCGATGGCTTGGCATGGAATTCCGCTGGTCCAGCGGTTACCCCCGCCTACTGGATTGGCGGAGGCGGGGAGCCACCGATCGCCCGTGCAGGACGTTCCCCCCCCCCCCCCCCCCCCCCCCCCCCCCCCCCCCCCCCCCCCC
>JALWOP010000122.1 GCA_027083445.1 Planctomycetota bacterium
GGGAAAGAGGAGTGGGAAGGGCCCTTTGGGATGGGACCCGTGGGGAGAGGATCCTCTTCTTGGGACGAAGCAGGGGGTTCGGTCTCGGGTTGACGCTCTGGGGAAGAGGGAGAGCCATGGGCTTCCCAGGGGAAATGGTTGGGATCAAAGGGTCGGCCGGACTGAAGGACGGCCAAGATAATCGCGGCCAGTTTACGCATGCAGTGGCCTAGGGCACAGAGAGGAGATTTGCCCCGCTCGATCTGCCGAAGATACAAGGCGCGGATGGCCGGGTTGCATCGGGAGGCACTGAGGGCCGCTAAGAACAGGGCATGCCGAGCGAGAGGATTGCCTTTTTTGGATAAGGTTTTCCGGCCTTGGCGCTGACCGGATTGGTGGTCGGTGGGATACAGTCCCAGGTAGCCGATCAGGTGGGCCGCGGTGGGGAACCGATAGGGGTCGCCGATGACGGCGGTGAGGACCGCCGCGGTGTAGGGGCCCACGCCGGGGATGGTGAGGAGGAGGTTGGGACGATGTTGTTGGTAGAAGGTTTGGATCTGTTTTTGGAGCTGGCGTTGGAGTTGGAGGGTGTGTTGCAGTTCGATGCACAAGGAGCGGATCAAGTGGCCGAGGGCTTCGTTTTGGAGGCAGCCGACCGAGTGTTGGGCGCTTTTTTGGAGGCTTTGGGCCTGGGGGAGGCCGAGGGGGCGACCGTTCGGGAAGGGGCGGAACGTGGCCAGCTGGTGGAGGTCGGCTTGGGCCCAGGCTTGGGCGGTGGGGTACCGTGCCAGCAGGCAAAGGAGAGAGAAGGAGAGGCGCCGGCGGGGTGGGAGCAGTTCCGGGAAGACCAGGCTTAGGAGCGCACGGAGTCGGTTGGTGCGGCGGGTGAGGTCTTTGGAGAGGGCATGCAAGTGGGAGACCAGCACACGCAGGGTTTCGAGGATCGGATCCAGTTGGGTGGAGGGAGGAGGTTGCTCGGTGACGGCGAAGCGAGCTTCGCTAAAGCTGTCCATCCGGTCGTTCTTTTGATCTTGCAGAAAGGCCTGCTTGTAGCGTTTGGCGGCCAGCGGGTTGTGGGAAGTGATCTGGAGGGGCAGACCCTGGCGGGCCAGCTGTTGCAGGAAGAACCGCAAGTTGCGGCCGTACACGTTGGCCTCTTCGAGCACCACGTGCAGGCGAGGTTGGCCGAAGTGCTGGTAGAGTTGCCGCAGGACTTGCTCCAGGCGGCGGTACCCCTCCGAAGATTCGGGTACGCGGAGGGGCCGGCGGAGAGGGGTTTTGTCAGGACCGACAAACTGGACCCAATGGACATACCGAGCCACGTCAATGCCGATACCAATACGATCGAGTTTCATCGAAGAGTCCTTTCGTTTTGGGTTTGGGTTTTGCGTTGCCGGGGGAGGGAAGAACGAGCAGGATGGATGGAGGAAGGGAGCCTGTCGAACGTGCGGGGGGAAGGGTGACCGGCCATGCGAGTCCCCTTCAGCGGCCTGGCAGAGCGCAGACTTGTCCCGATCAGAGGTCATTGCCTCAGGATACTGAAAGCGCTTGGGTCAGGCCGAGGGGAGGCATTCTCCAAGAAGTGGTCCAAGCCACAGTGCGGCGAGGCCCAGCCTTTCCCCTCGGCATGACAGGCTTCCGATGTGTGCCCACCCCCTCGGGGGCGGGCACACATCCCCCTACACCCTAACACAAAGAATCATACAAGTGCGGCGGCATGACACCG
>JALWOP010000123.1 GCA_027083445.1 Planctomycetota bacterium
CCCTGGAACTCGCCTTCTCGGGCCTCGAGAGGGGGGGCGAGGGGGTCATCGCCGAGGCCTTTGCCCATCGCCTGCGCGCCCTGGCCGCCTCGGAGGGGAATCCGATTCTGGGGGACCTGGTCGCCGGACGGCTGGCCCAGGGGGTGCTGGGGGAGGAGCCGCCCCTCTCCCTCGACGCCGCCGAGCGCCTGCCCGAGGCTCCCTAGAGATCCGGGTCTACCACAGGCCGGGGAGCGGGACGGGTTTCGGCCACAAACCCCTGGGGGCTTGGCAGCGCGGAACCGATGAGGAAGATGGAGAGCGCTCCCAATATGCCCAAGCCCACGACACCCACCGGTCCCCTGCAGCCCGCCGATCCCGAGGAGGCGCGTCAGGTCGCCATCAGCCACGAGGAGCTGGTAATCGCGACCGAGCCGCGCAGTCTGATCGCGGAGCAGTTTCGGGGCCTGCGCAACTCGATCCACGCCCTCAACCCCGACGGGGCCTCGCGCACCCTGGTCGTGACCAGCGCTCTGCCCCGGGAGGGCAAGACGGTGGCCTCGCTCAACCTGGCCATGGCCCTGGCCGAGCTGTCGGGCATCGAGGTCCTGGTCGTCGACGCGGATCTGCACAACCCCGGATTGGAGAGCTACCTCGGCTTGCCTCGCAGGCAGGGTCTGACCGAGATCCTGACCGGACGCCTCGACATCGATCGGGGGGTGCGACGCACCTCGGTCGAGGGCGTGTCGATCCTGGGTGCGGGGGAGCTCCCGGGAAATCCCTCCGAGCTCCTGGGAACCGACCGCATGCGCAGCCTGCTCAACCGCCTGCGTCAGCGTTTCTCCTATGTGATCCTCGACACACCCGAGGCGATGACCATCTCCGACGCCAGCCTGCTCGGTGCGATGGCCGACGGCATCCTGCTCGTCGTGCGGCTCGGTTCGACGCCGCGCCACTATGTCGAGCAGACCTACAACTCCCTCGAAGCCCTGGGGGGTAACGTGCTCGGTACTTGCCTGACCGGTGCCCACGAGGAGGACACCTCGAAGGTCTAGCGCTGCTTGCCGCTGCTTGGGAATCGACTCACCCGTGAGGAAGCGGCCGGCCGAAAGGGGCGGCCCGTGCGGGCGGACTGAATCAGACGCGGCAGGTTCGTCTGCTCCCAGATCAGGGCACGGGCGTGATCCGCGTAGGCCGCTTCACGGCGACGGAACTCGGGCCCGTGGTGGATCCAGCGACCGCCGGGTCCGGCCTTTGGCGGTAGGGCCGCGTGCAGGAGTTCGTGCATGAGCACGAAGCGCACGAACCAGACCGGCACGGCCTCCTGATCGAGAACCGGGTGCAGGCGGACCCGATGTCCGCGGGGGTCATAGCTGCCCAGGCGCAGGGAACGACGGGAGGAGCTGCGGCCCCGGCGCCCCCAGGTGAGGGTCGGCCGGGGGATCGAGACGAAGTCTTCGGCGAAGGGGTCGCGCCAGAGGGGTTCGGCCAGGTGGCGCAGGTCGTAGACGAGCCCTCGGGGCTCGGCGCGCGCCAGCCGGCGAGCGGGGGGAGGGAGAGCGGCCAGGGCCTGGTCGAGCCACTCATCCAACTCGCGCGAGGCGCGTCGTGCCCGGCGGCCGACCGCGAGCCAACGGGCAAGGGCTGCGCGCACCCGGGGAGGGGCCTGGGCGAACATGGCATGCAGCCGCAGCTCGAGACCACCCACTTCCTCGCTCAGCGGTCCCTCGCATCGCAGGGGGCGGGCCTGGACGGGTACCGTCCGGGAGCGTCCATAGACCACGCGCACCGAACGGCCGAGCTCTCGACCGAGGTAGTCCTGCCAGTCTTCCGGAGTCCAGGCCTGCTCCATCTCCGCCTGAGCCTACGCGAAGATCCCCGGGGTGCGCGAACGCAAAACGGAGCGAGACCGTCGTAGGCCTCGCTCCGCTTCTGGATGGCCCCGAGGGGCCCCGCGTCCTACTCGAACTGGAAGTTCTCGATGCTCTCCGTGGCGTCGGAGAGGGTGATCGAGCGACGGGTGGCCTGGACGTCCTCGGGGCCCGAGAGGATGTCCCCCCCGGCGCCACGCTGGACCCAGACGTTGTAGGGCCCCGGCGGCAGGGCGCTGAAGGCATAGGTTCCGTCCGAGTGGGTGCGCGCCGTGTAGTTCGCACCGTACTTCTCACCCAGCGCCTGGGCGTCGAGCATCAGAAAGACCGTCGCTCCAGAAACGCCCTTGCCGTCGGCATCGGTGACCCGGCCGGAGAGCTTGGAGCCGGTCGCGATGACGACGTTTCCCAGGTCGATCTCGCCGCCCTCCTTGACTTCGATGCCACGCTGGGTGAAGGGGGCGTGCCCCTCGCTGACGATGTGGATCTGGTAGGTACAGGGGGTCAGGGTCGGCAGTTCGAACGAGCCGTCCTCGGAGGAGACGACCTCCTTTTCGGTCGCATTGCCGGGGAAGGTCATGGCTGCGAAGAAGGGGTCACCGACGACGAAGTCGGTGTGGTAGGTCTTCACCCGTGCTCCGGCGACCGGTCCATCGGCATCCATCACCCGGCCCCGGATCAGGCCGCCGGCGGTCATGGTGATATCCACGTTTTCCCGGAGTTCCTTGTCGCCGATCGTGATCATCTCCGAGGATGTGGGGGCGAAACGGGGGCTCGTGGCTTGGACGCTGTAGTCGCCCTTGTTTGGGCAGGAGAGCAGGTAGGCCCCGTCTTCACTGTCCGTCACCTTGAAGCGCTGGCGCGGCACCGGGATCGTCTCGGTGGAGTTCTGCATGCGCCGCCGCAGTTGCACCGTGAAGTTCTTCAGGGGGGCGCCGCTGGGATCCAGCACGTGGCCGCTGATCGAGGGCTGGGCCTCGAGTTGGATCTCGACCGCGAGGTTTCCGGTGGCGACGTTGCGCTCCATACCGGTGCGGTAGCCGGGTGCCTGGGCCATGATCGAGTAGCTGCCCTTGCCGATGTCGTTGAAGGAGAAGTGTCCGTCTTCGTCGGTCTTCACCTGGGAGTGGGCGCTCGTCCCGTCCTGTCTCCGTCGACCGTGGGCCTCGACCACGGCTCCGGCGAGGGGCATACCGTCCTCGGCGGTGACGCGGCCCTCGATCAGGTAGGCCGCATCCATGGTGATGTCCTGTTGCACCGCGTCGTCGCCACTGATCGTCAGGCCCCCGACCGTCTCGGTGCCGAATCCGTCGGCGCGCGCAGCGAGTTCGTAGAGGCCGCGCCCGACGTTGTCGAAGGTGTATTCCCCGCCCGCATCGGTCTGGGCGTAGAGGGTGCCTGCCGGGTTGTCCCCGGCGAGCACCGAAGGCTTGAGGGTGAGCTCGACGCCGGAGATGCCTTGTCCCGAAGGATCCTTGACGACGCCGAACAGGCGCACACCGGGTTCGAGGACGATGTCGAGGGTTTCGTTCTTGCCCTTGCCGACGCGCAGGCCCGACTCGACCTTGCGGCCCACGTCGGCCCGGTAGGCGATGATGGTGTACTCCTTGTCGGGGTGCAGATTCTTGAAGCGATAGGTGCCGTCCTTCTCCGAAGTGAGGTTCACGTCGGAGGCACGGTCCTCCTCGCTGGGAGCGAAGAGTTGGTCGGGTCCGTAGAGGGTCAGGGTCAGGCGCGCGTTTCCGACCGGCTCGCCCGTGCTCGAGAGCACTCGGCCGTGGATGCCGTTGCCCCAGTTCAGCGGCTGATCCGACGAGACGGCCGGCTGCATGCCCTTGGGCTGCTCGGGAGCAGCCTCGGGGATCGCGCTGCGTTGCGTTCCCTCTCCTTCGGCGACCAGGTTGGCCGGCGCTGCCCCGGAGGCCCCATCGTTCGCGGTGGTCTGGGTCGCGGCCTGACCCGGGGCGGTGGGATCGTCTCGCTGGGTCGAAGCGGTCTGGTTGAAGAGGACGAACAGGCCCACTCCGATGAGGGCGACCAGGACAAGGGCGAGGAGGGCACGCATGGCAGGGATCAGTTCGAGAGGGTGAAGTCTTGGGTATAGCTGCGCCCGTCGGCGAGCAGGATCGAGCGCCGGCTGGCATTCATGTCCCCCATTCCCACGAAGGGATTGTCGGGGGATGTCTGGCGCTGGACCGACAGTTTGTACTGGCCGGGGGGAAGGTGCTGAAACGAATAGCGGCCCTCGGCGTTGGCCCGAGTCTTGTAGAACGCGCCGAATTCCGCCCCCGTGGCCTCCGTATCGAGGCTGATCTGCACCAGGGCGCCCGCCAAGCCGCTCCCCGCCGGCCCGAAGACCGTGCCGCTCAGGGTGGCGCCGGCGGAGAGGGTCAGGGGGGGGACCTCGACCTCGCTCCCCTCCGTGACCACCAGGCCCCGCAGGGTCAGCGGGGCATAGTCGGGGTGGGTGACGGTGATCTGGTAGGTCTCCGGGGTCAGGTGGGTCATCCGGAAGGCCCCCTCCGCATCCGTCCGGCCGGACGCCCGCGTCGCGGCCGAGGGATAGCCCTCGCCCAGGCTGCGGTAGAAGGGCTCGTCGACGTAGTCGGTGTGGTGGGTTTGGACCGAGGCGCCCCCGATCGGTGCTCCGTTCGCGTCGCGGACGACGCCCTTCAGCGTGCCGCCGGAGCCCATGCGCACCACCACTCCGCTCACACCGTTGCCCTTCTCGACCGAGAAGGGTTCGGAGACGGTGGCCGCGAAGCCCGGGTGCAGCGCCTCGACGCGGAACTCGCCGGCTCGCGGGCAGGGCAGGCTGAAGCTGCCGTCGGCGCTGCCCTCGACCTCGGTCTTGGTCGCGGGCACCGGCACGGTCTGTTCGGTGCCGGTTACCGGCTGGCGCAGGCGCACGACGAAATCGTGCAGGGGGGTCCCCGATGGGTCGAGGACGACGCCGCTCACCCGCGGCAGGGGGGAGAGCTCCAGCTCGAGGGACATCGATCCGGTCGGGACGCGGGCCTCGTGGAGGGTGGCGTAGCCCGGCGCGCGCACGAGTAGGGTGTAGTTGCCCTGGCGTAGATCTGTCAGCTCGAAGTGTCCCTCCGCGTCGGTTTCGGTCGCGGTGTTGGTCATCGCTTCGCGCCGGTCGGTGCTGTAGGCCTCCACGCGGGCACCCTCGACGGGACTGCCGCTGAACTGGTCGCGTACATCACCCGTGACCAGGTAGGCGACCTCGAGGCTCACGTCACGCACCGTCTCGCTCGTTCCGTCGACCTCGACTCGAGCGAGCTGGGTCTTACCGAAGCCCTCCTTCTCGAAGGTCAGGGTGTACTGACCTCGACTGACGTTTTGGAATTGGTACGTACCGTCGGCGTCGCTCGTCGTGCGCATCACTCCCGCGCCCTCTTCCAGGTCTCCCAGGGTGAGCAGGCCGAGGCGCACGGAGACTCCTCCAAGCCCCGCGCCGCCCTCGTCGCTGACCACCCCACGCACCACGCTTCCCGCCTCGAGTACGACACGAATCTCATCGCTCGTCTCTCCCTCGGCGACGGAGAGGTAGGACTCGGTGCGTCGCCCGAAGCGTGGGTGGAAGGCGACGATGGTGTAGTCGACATCGGGGGTGACGTCGGCGAAGGAGAAGCGTCCCGCCTCGTCGCTGGTCGTCTTGCGGTCGGGGATGCGATCGTCGCCGGTCGGCAGGAAGAAGTCCGCCGGTCCGTAGCGGGTCAGGATCACCTCGGCTCCGGCGACTCCGTTGCCTTCGCTGCTCTCGACCCGCCCACGCAGGCGGTTGCCGCGCAGGGCGGAGGGGTGGAGTTCACGGGTCTCGCGGGCCGCCTCGGGGGAGTTCACCAGCTCCGAGGTGGCGTCCGCGCGACCGACGCCCCCCTGCTCCAGGCTGCTCATGGTGGGGGGGGCCTGCTTCTCGACTCCGGCCGGACGGTGGCTCTCGATCGGCTGGGTCGATCCCTTGCCCGAGGACTTCAGGGCGGTGACGAGGGCCGCGACCGCGGCTAGGACGAGCAGGATGACGAGTAGGGGACGCATGGCGGTTCCTCGGCGATTCGCTGGGGCCGGCCATCCAGGCCCGGCGCGAGGGGGCTGGGCCGGGGAGGTCCGCTCCCGGAGGCTGTCCCCGGGGGGGACAGGTCTAGGATGGACGGTCCCGCGGGGACCCTCTTCCCTCTTTCGGCAGGAATCGCCCCGCGCCAGCGCCCTCTCTCCCTGCGAACCCTCTCCGGCTGCTCTGCCGGCGGCCTCCCAGGGCCCCATCAGTTCTTCGCCGCTGCGGGGCGCTGGGTCGAATCGCTCTCCAGCACGTCCAGGGAGGTCGGCAGGAGGGACTCGCCCAGGGAGAGGGATCCCAGGAAGTAGCAGAACAGGAGCAGTTCCAGGTCCATCTTGCGGTGTTGGACGAGGGTGCAGCCCCGGCCGATGAGGGGTGCCTGCACCGCTGCCGCCTCTCCGGTCTTGGTGGCGATGATGCGCCAGCCCCGTGCCAGGCCCCGGCGGGGGACGATGCGGTAGGGGCGGCTGCCGGTCCAGACGTCGATCTGGCGCCGCCCGATGTGCCAGCGCAGGCTGGAGCCGAGCCACTCCTTGCCCTCGGTCCAGAGGGAGAACTGGGCGCGCAGGAGGCCGGGATCCCGGCGGACGTGGAGGATCTCGCCCTTCTCGGGGTGGTAGTCGGCGCCGACGACCAGGCCCCATCGGTTACGGCGCACGGTGAGGACGCCCAGGACGCGGCCTTCCTCGTCCAGGATGGTATGGCGCGGCCGGAGGCGACCGCGGACAGTGGTCCGGAGGGTTCTTTTCGGGACAGGCATGGGAGGGATGGGTCCCCTAGCTTACCCCCGTTGGAGGCTGGGGGGGCCGCTTTGGGGGCTCTCTCCGCCTGGGACTCCCCCGGCGCGATGAGAAGAGGGGTGTAGGCCCGCCGCGAGGCCGCCGGCAAGAGGATGGCCGGCGCATCCTTGAAGAGGAGCGTGATGCGCTGGTTTCACGAGGGATGCCCTCCAACTCCGCAGGCTGCTGATAGAGGTGGGTCACCAAGTGGCGCCAGTTGAGCCGCGGGTTCGTCACGCGGCAGGCTCCCTGGCTTCGCCGCTCCAGGCTTCCATCGGGGTCCGCCATCCAAGCGACTGGTGCGGGCGGTCGGAGTTGTAGTGCGCAAACCAGCGAGCGACGCCGCG
>JALWOP010000124.1 GCA_027083445.1 Planctomycetota bacterium
GCTTCACCACGGCGGTGTGGCTGGGGTTGCTGCCGCCAGCAAGCTCGGTCACGGCCCGCACGTAGGGGCCCAGCGCTCCCACCTCTTCACCGCCCACCCCACCGGGACCCCGCTTGTCCACGTTCGGAGGGATCCCATCGTCCACAAGGGGATCCCGCGCAAGGGCAGCCATGGCGGGGAGGATTCTCGTCGGAGCTGCGGCTGAGGCAGGGCATGCGGAGCTGGTGTAGTGGTCCGGTGTGCGGGGGCGGGCAAAAACGAGGACCATGGACTTGCCGGGCCTGCCGGGGTCATGGACGGCCTGTGGACGGCCCTTCGGCCCGCCCCCAGTCCGCCCACGACCCCTTGGACAACCCCTTGAAGCGTTGAAGGAAGCGGTGGAGCTCAAGGAGGGGGTTGTCCACAGGCCCTTGGACAACTCGCGCCATGCAGACGCAGCGGGATGGGGACGGTAGAGTGTCTGCGTGCGGACACGCCCAGGCAGGCGGGCGCGAGTTGTCCACAAGCCCACAGCGCCGACTACGGCAGGAAAAGGAAAACATACCTGCACTCAACGACGCTGGCTCCACCCAGTCCAGCTTTGCGGGCGGGGATCCCGACGTCGACACGGGAGGTCCTCTACCCTGGGCATCATGGTGAGAGGCAGGCCTCTCCCCTCCCTGCTCCCGGCGTGGTAGGAGGGCGAGTCCCTGAAGCGGGTGGAGGCCCGGTGTAAGGGCACCGAGCCTCCTGGTCACCGCGGCGATGAGCAAGCGCGGCTCCCAGTAGAGTCTCACCCGTCATCGAGCGGCCGTCCAGCCCGGCGGAGTTCATGGCGGTGAGGGAGCAGGTCGACAGCCGGGTCTTCACCTGTGGAATGTGCGGTGCCGAGGTGGTGATCTGCCGCCGCTGTGACCGCGGGCATCGCTACTGCGGCCCGGAGTGTTCGAGTGCGGCCCGGCGCGCATCGCTGCGCAAGGCTGGGGCGATCTACCAGAAAACGCCGCGAGGAAAGCGCAATCACGCGGCTCGCCAGCGGCGCTACGAGAGGGGGGCGAAAAAAGTGACGCATCAGTGTCCACCTGGCGAGCAAGGGGTGGGCGAAATGGAGTCCAGCCTGGCGGAGCCGGCAGTGGAGCCGCCCTCGGGCGAGGCCGAGAGAGGGGAGGATGCGGAGAGCGCAGGGCACCAGCAGACCCCAGGTGAAGGTGCTGCCCGCGACGAGGCACCGGCTTCTCGTCGCAAAGGGCTCGTTCGCTGTGCCTTCTGCGGCCGTTGGTGTCTCTTTGAGGGTCGGCGGAGCTTCGTACGTCGCCGAGGCTCCGCTTCCAGGCAGCGCCGTTCGCCCCGCTACCCGCGCCCGGGGCGTGGTCCGCCACCTCCCTGACGAAGGGTCCATGGGGGACCCGGGGAGGAGGAGATGATGCGGCTACGGCGCGAGGGTCCCGAGGCGCTGGACCTGTCGCTGGGGAGGCTGCGCCAACTTCCCGAGCCGGCGGTGCGGCGGATGATGGACTCGCTGCGCTCCAAGGGGCAGCTCAGCCCGCTGGTGGTGGCCGAGCACGAGGGCCGCCTTGTGCTGGTGGACGGTTTCGTTCGGCGCCTGGCGGCGCTGCGGCTTGGGGTGGAGTCCGTGCTCGTCGAGGTGGTGGAGCTGTCGCCTGTGCAGATGAAGGCGCAACTCTACCTGCGCAACAGGGAGCGCGGGCTGTTGCTGGTGGAG
>JALWOP010000125.1 GCA_027083445.1 Planctomycetota bacterium
GATCGCAGAAGTACTCGTGGCTGGGCGTGATCCGCTGAAGTTCCAGATTCTTGGCCTTGGGGCTTGCGTCGGGATCGTGGTTGTGATCAAACGTCTTCGTGAACGGTGGCCTGCAACTTCCCCCCGAGCTTCATGTTCAGCTGGAATCTGAGCTGGGCGCGCTCGATCCTGCGCTTGAACACGCGCTGCTCGCGGTGTGGAATGCCTCATCCGAGGAGGAGTTCTACGACGCCGAGCGCGGAGTTCGGACAGAGCTTATTCGGCGGGCTGACGTAGCGGTCGGTGCGGTGCTGAAGCACAAGGTGTCCGACCCTGCCTTCGTGACTCCGTGCAAGGAGTTGATGAAGGCCCGAGCCGAGGCGGCTGGGGTCAAGCTGAAGTCTCATGGTCGCCGCTCGACCCGAGTGCGCTTGCTTGGCGGCTCGGTGATCCAGTTCCGAACGCTGCAGTTGCTGCCAGTTGCCCAGAAGCGTCCGGGGCGAAAGCGTGGTGTCGGGCGGCGCGGAGAGAATGGTGCGGGCGTCTATCCGGCGCTCGCAGTGCTGGGCATCGAGGGGCGAGCTACACCCGCTCTACGTGTGGAGACGGCTCGGGAGTTTGCCGAAGCGAACTCGACAGCGGTGGCTCGCGCGAGCCTTGCAGAGCGCGGTCTGGAGATACCCCACAAGACGGCGCTGCGGCTCACCTACCTGTTCGCTGACCGGGTCCTGCGGCGTCGGACAAGCGCCATGGCAGAGGCGGTGCTCAACCCACCCGAGGTGGGAGAGCTTGTTGGAAAGAGAGTTGCGATCGGGATCGATGGCGGCCGTCTTCGAGTTCGAGAGAGCCCGAAGGCGGGTCGCAGGAACGCCAAGACCCACCATCGTCGGTACAAGGCTCCCTGGCGAGAGCCAAAGGTCATGACCATCTACGTCATCGATGAACAGGGCCGCAAACACCCGCGGCATCGAACATTCCTCGATGCCACCATGGGCAACGCCGACGAGGCGGTCGCTCTCCTCATCGGTCACTTGCGCTTGATGGGTGCCCACCATGCCGAGCACCTTTCTCTTCATGGGGATGGCGCTGCTTGGATCTGGGGGCGCGCGCAAGAGATACGCGATTCTCTCGGGCTCTTGCCCGACCAGTTCACTGAGGTTGTCGATCGCTACCATGCTGTTGAGCACCTCACCGAGATATCCAAGCTTCCGCGTACCTGGGATGAAGCCACGCGGGCCAAGTGGCTCAAGCGCGCCATGAAGTTGCTGGACGCTGGCCGAATCGAAGTCCTGCTCACCCACATCCGGTCGCTGGCCGTCGGGCGCAGGGCCAAGGAAGTCAGGAAGGCATCCAACTACTTCGAGACTCACGCCGAGCGAATGAGGTATGCGCTCTACAGGAAGGCGCATCTACCGATCGGCAGCGGCGCCGTCGAGTCGGGTGTCCGACGCGTCGTCAACCTCCGCATGAAGGGCAACAGCATCTACTGGCTTGAGAATCACGCCGAGGCCATCCTCCACCTCCGCTCACACCTCAAAGCGGGACGCTGGGACGACCTCGTTCGCTCAAGCTTCGAGCAACCTGTCTGGACACCGCGTCCTCGGGCCGCGGCGGCCTGATTAGGATCTTCCAGGCATCACGCCCTGATGGTGGAGCAATAGGTAAAGGCACTGACTGACTGTAGATGGTACCCAGCCCGGACCACCAAGGATCTCCGG
>JALWOP010000126.1 GCA_027083445.1 Planctomycetota bacterium
AGATCGAGGAGGGGGAGGTTCGCCCCCAGGACTTGGCGAACTACGATTTGGTGTTGATCGACGATCGACCCGCCGCTTCGGTCGACTCCGCAGCCCAGGAGGCGCTGCGTCGCGCGGTGCTCGACGGGGGCCTCGGTCTGGTCATGGCCGGCGCGGGTGCCTTTGGTCCGGGCGGCTGGCACGAGACTCCGGTGATGGACCTCATGCCGGTCGAAGCGCTTCAAAAGGAGGAGAAGCGCGACCCCTCGACCACCCTGGTGGTGATCATCGACACCTCGGGTTCGATGGGTGGGAACCGGGTGCAACTCGCCAAGGAGGTGGCGCGCCTTGCGATCGCCCGTCTCCTGCCCCACGACAAGGTGGGGATCGTCGAGTTCTACGGGGCCAAGCGTTGGGCGGCGCCGATCCAGCCCGCTTCGAACCGCATCGAGCTGGAGCGCGCCTTGAACCGGCTCAACGCCGGTGGGGGCACGGTGATCCTGCCGGCGATCGAGGAGGCCTACTACGGTCTGAAGAACGTGCAGACACGCTACAAGCACGTGCTCGTCTTGACCGACGGGGGTGTCGAGCGCGGCAACTTCGAAGCGATGATCCGGCGCATGGCCGATGACGGCATCACCGTATCGACGGTGTTGATCGGGGGTGACGCCCACTCGGAGTTCTTGGTTTCGATCGCCAACTGGGGCAAGGGGCGTTTTTACTCCGTGCCCAACCGTTTCAACCTGCCCGAGATCCTGCTCAAGCAGCCGACGACGGCCAAGCTGCCCGCTTGGCGTAGTGGTGAGCAGGTGCTGCGGGCTCGGGGCGGCTCTTCCTGGTGGGGTGAGGTCGACCCGAACGCCATCCCACCCCTGGCGGGTTTCGTCGAGACCCGGGCTCGGCCGGGGGCCGAGGTCCTGCTCGAGACCGAGCGGGGCGGTTATCCGATTCTGGCCACCTGGAGACCGGGGCTCGGCCGCACGACGGCCTTGACCACCGGGCCGGTGGGCCGGGGTAGCGAGCCCTGGTCGGATTGGGATGGATATGGCGCGGCTTTGGGCCGCATCCTGGCGCGCACCGCTTCCGATCTGCGCATGCCCTACCGTTGGAGCGTGGAGCGGCGCGGTTTCGAGGCGTGGATCCAAGCCGAGCGTCTGGTGGCGGATCCCCCCGCGCCCCGGGCCGAGTTCGCGGATGGGACTCCACTTCCCCTGGAGGAGAGCGCGCCAGGGATCTTTACGGCGCGCGTCGTGTGCGGTGCGGACGAGGAGTTGCGTCTCGTCGGCCACGCCGGGGGAGCGCAGCAGCGGCTGGTGCTTCCCGCCGCCCCCACGGAGGATCGGGTGCTGCCCGAGAAGGCCCTCGACCTGGAGGCCTTGGCCGCGGCTACCGGGGGGCAAACCCTCACTCCGGGTGCCGTGCCGCCCCTGGGGGGCGGCCAAGGAGAGCGCGGGCTTCGAGACTGGCGCGTCGCTTGCCTCCTCGCCGCCCTCCTGACCCTCTTTGCCGACATCCTCTGGCGTCGTCGTCCCTGAGGGAGCGGGACGAACCTCGGGGAAGGCCGATACAATCCGCGAAAAGAGAGGGCTTCCCTTTCCTTCCTCCTACTATTGCACCTTGTATCGGGCCACTGGTTACTCGATGCCTGGTTAGACCGAATGAGAGAAAAAAGGAGAGATAGCCATGAGGGTATTCACGGGCATGGTTTGTCGGCGTGGAAAGGGGATGCTTGCGGTGGCCCTCGGGCTATCCGCGGTCTGCATCACCGTATCGGCATGGGCAGTCGCCGCGGTGAGGCGAGAGGCGTCACCATTGCGGCTCGTCTCCGTCGGGGTACTGACGGACCACCTGGATGCCCGTTCAGGAGGCCTTGTACGGGTCGAGTTGGACGATGGTTCTACTGAGACCGCCCTCACCGATACGGATGGACAAACCCCCTGGTTCAACCTGGACGTTCGTTCGGGTGCTCGAATCACCCTGGGGGAGGGGCCCGTCGAAGGCGGCCGCGCTCTGGGGGCGGTCGAGGAGTGGCCCGGTCTTCCCATGATCGATGGGGACGAGGAGCAGCAGGAGTGGCTCGTCGTACGCACCCAACCGGTAGCCAGGGAACTCCTCATCGAGGGCAAGGAGGGGGAAACCGTCACGCTCTACCCAGAGCGTGGTGACTACCCCCATTGGCTCGTCGTTCTACCCGATTCATCCCCCCTCCGCTTCCAGGCTCACGTAGGGCTACTAATGGACGGAGAGTCGGTCAGTCAATACATGGCGTATCGAGGCCAGCCGCAGGTTTCCAGCTCGGATTACGTGCGTGGGGTCGTACTGGTCACTTCGAACGTTGCTTTGGGGAAGGAGGGCTTGCTGATCGGCATTGACTTGCACGGAGATTTGGGTCCCGGGGACGTAACTGCCGACGTCTTCAACTTCCACGGCGACACGTTGAGCTTTTCGGAACAAACCTTGGATGCCCATGTCTTTGATCTGATCGGTGACCGGCTCTTCATACAGCTCACGGGCGGAATCCTTGAAGGGCAGCTCGCGGTATTGGTACGTTCCAAGGGGACAGCTCCAGGGGTCGCGGAGTATGTGTTGGACAATCCCCCCGATCTGGACTCGCCCTCCGGGGACGGGGGCAAGGTTGCCGTGCTCACGAGCGAGGGATGTGAGGGCTGCACATCGCTCAACTCCCGGGTTCCTCTTTCCGCACCATCCCCTGGAGCTCTAGCAAAAGATTGTGAGCCTGAGCCTTTCGATCCTCCCAAAGGATGGACCTGTCGGCCTCCCGAGCCCGGTCCCTGGAACAGGTGTGGAGGGGGAGAGGTGCAAGGACCGGTGAACTGCAAGATAACGAGGCTGAAGAGCCCCCGAATCTGCCTGGATCCCGGCAAGAGCTTCAAGGCTCAGCGGGCGAGCGTGACCTCATTCAAGGTTACGTTTGAATTCGGCGGACAGGCCGGCTACGGGGAGAACGAGCTCTCCACGACCTCGGGATTCCAGTATGGGGTTTCCCGCCAATCGGTGATCACCGACAGTTGGACGGCAGACCCGGGAGTCAACGGGGTCGGGCAGTGCTCGCGGTGGTATCGGCAGTATCTGCACTGCATGCAGCTCTGGCTCCACCCCGCACACGCCTATCGCTTCGACGGAGTCGAATTGACGGAGATCCGTTGTGGGGGCAAGACGGCGGACAAGACCGTTTGCCAGGACCTGGCGATCACCAGCGCCGTCTGTGATCGGACGCCGTAGTCCGGGTCCGGCCTACTTTCCAGGGGGATCGCCGCCTCCATCCCCGGCGGGATCCCCCTTCTTCCCCTCTCCTTTTTTGTCCTTGCTCTTCTGGGCCGGGGGTTTGGCGGCTTTCTTCTCGGGCTCCTTCTTGGACTCGGGGCGCTTCTGTTGCAGGAGTCTTCCGATCGCATCCTCGACCGATGCGTTCTTGCAGTCGGCGACGGAGAGGTTTCCCTCGCGATCGACGAGATAGTAGTCGGGGTAGCCGTCGACCTTGTAGGCCGCGCCGGTCTTGCCGGCCGTGTCGAGCACGACCGGGTAGCGGATGCCGTACTTCTTGACCGTTTCAGCCATCGTCTCGCCACCCCGGGGATGGCAAACGCCGAGGATCACCAGACCCTCCTTGCCGTAGCGCTCGAGGAGAGCGTTGTTCTCGGGGATCGATCGCAGGCAGGGGCCGCACCAGGTGGCCCAGAAGTCGAGCAGCACCACCTTGCCGCGCAGATCGGCGAGGTCGGTCTTGGCCCCGTTCAGAGGATTACTCACCACGAGGGGTGGGGCGGGCTTGGCCACCAGGGGAGCCAATTCCGCACGGTGGGCCGGGTTGCCCTCGAGCCAATCACGCGGGATCGCCGGACCCGGAGGAACCGGGCCCTCTGCGATGAGTGCGTCGATCACATCGTCCACGCGATCGGGGCGCAGCCCCAGGGCCCGCAAGTTGCCATAACCGTCGACCACCCCATAGGTCGGCCACCACATCACGTTCCACGCCTGAGCGGAACGCCCCTCCTTGTCCCGGGCGATCGGGTAGTGGATGCCGACCCGTTCGGCCGTCGCGACCATCTTTTCCTGACCCTTGGAGGAACCGCAGACACCGATGAAAGCGATCTTGTCCCCATAGCGCTTCACCATCTCGTTGTTGTGGGGCACCGACCGCAGGCAGGGCCCGCACCAGGTGGCCCAAAAGTCGACCACCAGGATCTTGCCCCGGGTCGCGGCGAGATCGACCCGGCCCCCGTGCCAATCGGAGAGCTCCAGGGGCGGCATCGGCTTGCCGAGGAGCTTCAAGTGACGTTGCCACTTGGCTTCGCTGTCGTGGTAGTGCCAGGCGCGGGGGAAGGGCTCTTGGAAAAGGGGAGCCGCGGTAAGCGGGGCCGCGAAGGCCGTCGCCAAGCACAGGCCGAGGAGGGGACGTGAGATCATGCCCCGATGCTACCCTGGCTTCGGCCGGGTGGACGTATCATCCACGTTCCATGCTGCGCTGGCTGATTCCCCTTCTCTTCGCCCTGCCCCTCGAGGCCCAGGAAGAATCCTCCGAGCCCCTGGGGCAGGATCTCGTTACCGCCGCCGAGGAGGCCCTGCACGATCCGACGGCCGATCTTGGGCTCCTCTACGATCAAGCCGTCGCCGAAGCCGGCGACGCCGAAGAACTGGTCACTTGGTTCGAGGAGCAAGGTGAGTCGGGCGAGGGTGAGCGGGCCGTGCGTGCCCTCGCCCTGGCCGCGCGCCTGCGCTGGCGGATGGGGGATGCGTCGGCGGCCCGGGCACTCCTGGCCCCCCTGATGGAAGCGGGAGCTCCGCCCCGGGTGCGCTTTCTCTACGGCCGTCTACTCGACGCCCTCGGACGCGAGGACGAAGCGCGCGAGACCTACGCTGCCCTGCGGGAGGAGACCGACGATCCAACGCTCCAGCGCCGACTCGGCCTGCGTCTGGCCCTGCTCGACTCGACCCGGGGCGGCGAGCAAAAGGACGCCCTAGCGGATCTCGCTCGCCAGGAGGGACAGCCGGCGTCGTTTCGTCGCCGGGCAGCGGTGGCCCTAGCCCTGCTCGGTCGGCCCAAGGATGCCCTCGAAATCTACGTGCCCACCGAGGAGCGCGGCACACCACTCTTCCGTGACCTGGTCCGGCTTGCCGACTGGGCCCTGCGCGCGGCCGACGCACCGGCCGCCCAGGACTACGCCTGGCGTGCCTCGCTCGAGGCGCAGCTCTCCCGCGACCGGGCCTACGCCCTGACCCTCCTGGTCGAGGCCTATCGTCTGAACGACAGCCTGCCCGCCCTGCTCGAACGCTTTGCCGGCGCGACCGAGCTCAGCGACGAGCATCGCGCCCGCTGGATCGAACTCTTGCGGGAAGAGGGACGCGCGGACGAAGCGATCGAACTCTTCACCCGTGCCCATGAGGGGGAGTTCGACCAGGAGCAGCGGCGAGAGCTGCTCGAGCTCTTCCGGGACGCGGGACGGACCGAGCGCATGCTGGAGGAGTACCGGAGTCTCTTGCAAGCCGAACCCCGCAGCGTGCTCTGGCGCGAGGGACTCGCACGCACCTACCTCGAAGATGGGGACGTCGATTCCGCCCGTGAGGTTTGGCGGCCCTTCGTCGACGCACCGGTCGACGGAGCGACCCTCGCGGGGGCACGCGCCTTGATGGGGCTGGGCCAGGATGACCTGGCCATCGAGTGCGCCGAGCGGGCCATCGCCGACGGCCGGCACGCCTTCGAGGCTCTGCTCTTCCTGGAGGGACTGCACGCCGATCGGGGCCGTCTGACCGAAGCGGAAGCGGCCCTCGAGCGACTCGACGAGCTGGCCCCCCCCGATCACCCCGTACGTATGGACCTGGCCGAGGCCTTCGAACGGCTGGGAAAACAGGCGCGTGCCCTCGATGTCTACCTGGGCTTGGCGGCCGCCCGGCCCGGTGAGGAGCAGGGCGAGGACATGGCGATGCGCCTGGCCTGGCTCTACTCCGAGGTCGGCCGGGAAGACGAGGCGATGGCGGCCTGGCTCGATCTGTGGCGGCGCGTCAACTCGATTCCCCGGCGTCGCTACGTCGAAGACCGGCTCATGACCGTCGCCGCACGGCTGGGGCGACTGGCCGATGTGGCCATCGAGCTCGAACACAAGCTCGCGGCGGGGACCGCCGACGAGCGGGAGAGCGGTCTTTTGGTGCGCCTCTACACCAAGGTCGGCGACTCCGTCTCCGCCACCGAGGTGATCGAGGAGTTCATGCAGCAGACCGGTGGGACCGAAAAGGATCTGCTCGAGGAGAAGGCGCGCGTCTATGTGGCCTGCACCGACTATGCGCGCTACGAGGAGACGGTGCGTAGCCTGATCGAGATCGATCCGGAGAACGAACCCGATTACCTGCGCCAGCTCGCGATGAGCATGCTCGAACGGGGCAAGCCCGACGAGGCCCGAGAAGTGCTGGCGCGACTGCGGGAGGTCGATCGGGGATCGCTCGGCGAGGAGTTCGAGGCCGGCGTGCTCGACCTGGCGGGGATGCACGCGGAAGCGGCCCGCGCCTATCGCATCGGCTTGGCCCGCCACCCCGAGCGCATCGACAGCCTCCTGCTCCTCGCCGGGGTGATGAAGAAGATGGGTCAGGGCCCCCGGGCCATCGCCATGTTCCAAGAGAGGCTGGAGAACGCCCGCGAGGACGACCTCTTCACCATCGCCGTCGACGGCCTGCTCAACATGGAGGCCTCGCCCGAAGTGCTCGCCTGGGCTCGCCGCATCGTCTTGGAACGTTTGGCGGCGGAGGGCGACAAGATGGTCCTCTTCCAGCTCTACAGCGACCTCTCCGAGGAGCTCGAGGACGGCAAGGCGCAGCTCACGGCGCTGGAGAACGCCCTCCCGATCGCCGCTTCCCGTCGTCCCGCGCTCTTGCGGGAGCTGATGGACCTCGCCGCCCAGGGGCAAACGGCGGACAGCGATCTGAATCTGGCCTATGGCCGGAGGCTGATCGGCCTGGCCGAGGTGGTGCCGCCCCAGGTCTACCTCGATCTCGGCGCCGCCTTCTTGAACGCGGGCGAGATCGATGACGCCGCCAGGACCTTTCATCTAGCGGACGAGGGGCCCGACACCCCGCGCTTGCAGCGGCAGGCGGCGGGACTGTTCGACGAGCACGGCTTTGCGAGTATGGCGCTCGACGAGTACGAGCGGGTGCTCATCTCCCAGGCGACCGACGTCGGTCTGTTGGTCAAGGTCGCTGAGCTGCGCGAACAGCTCGGGCGTGACGGGGAGGCCTTCGAGCTCTATCGGCGCGCCATGGCCCTCATCCTGGAGCGGCGACCCCTGGAGAGTGGCAAGGCCGAGGAGGAGGTGCCCGCCAATCGCTGGTGGGGCGCGCGCAACGTGGATGCCTACAGCCAATACCGGGAGCGCATCCTGCAGGGGCTCCTCTCGACGGCTGACGAAGAGGGGGGAGCCCAGCTCATCCAGGTCGAGCGTGAGGCGATCCTGGCTGACTTGGCCGCCCTGGCCGCGGGCCGGGGTGAGGGCGAGCCCCCCTCCGAGCTGGCGCGCCACCCGCGTCTCGTCGCCCGCGCCCGCCTCCACCGGCGACTGGCCCTGGCCTTCGGCCGGGTGGACGAAGCCGACCAGGTCGATCTGCAACTCCTGCACGCCTTTCCCGACGACGCCTCGATCCTGGAGGAGTGGGTCAAGGAGCGGCTCGACTGGGGATTGCTCGCATCCGCGCGCATCCTGCTCGAGGAATCGGGGCGCGACGAAGAGGTCCTGCGGCCCCTGCGTTTCCTGGTGGGGCAGGGAAGTGCGGACGATGCTTCGCAGGCGGTCCCCCTGACGGAGGCGGTGCGGCTCATCCTGCCTTTGGTCGTTCGAGGGGACGATGAGAATCTGCGGGCGCTCTTGCGGCGTACCGATCTGGCAAACGTCACTCCCCTGGAACTGGGCGGCATGGCCGCCCTGGCCTCGGCGGCCCGCTTGCTCGACGATCCGGGGGCGCTGCTCACCGTGGGGCGTCAGTGGGTGCGCCACCTCTTCTCCAAGGGGCAGAGCGCCTACACCCTGGAGCCGATCTTGCAGCGCATCGGCGTGGGGTTGCCCGATGCCGAGCGTTTGGCCCTCTACCAGTACTTCACCAGCCTGATTCTCGAGGAACCGGGCAAGGCGGCGAACTACTTCTCCCTGCTGCCCAAGTTGCAGTCGCTCTTCGACGAGCCGCTCCTCTCCAGCGAACAGATCGCCGAACTCTTCGACAGCTACGGGGAGAAGGGCTACGGCTGGGGGCTGGGGCCCGTGCTCGAACTCCTGCCACCCGAGCAGCGGGCGGGGGCCCTGCGCACGGTTTGGGGCAGCGTCCAGCCCACCCAACGGGCGGCCTTTCTCCTGCGGCTCGTGGGGGAGATGACCCAGCCGGTGGGGGAGGGGTTGGCGGCCTTCATCGCCGACGTCTTCCCCAGCACCCTCTCCGATGCGGACGACAGCTTCCTCTGGTCGATCGATACCCTTGCCGAGGAGCGCGAGGACCTGGAACTGGCCGAGACGCTGCGCAAGGCTCTGGTGGCGCAGAAGCCAAACGACTGGCGCGTGCGTAGCCTGGAGTGGATTCTCGAGTGGCGCCGGGGCGAGGTCGAGTCGGCAGTGGCCCACGCCGGGGACCTTTTCGTCGATCTGCTGCGAGCCGGTGGCGGGGACTGGGTGGTGAACCAGGCCCGCCAGCGCATTCAAGGCGAGCTTCTGCCCGAGCATCTGGGCGAGCTACTGGCCGCTTTCGATCAGGCCACCGAAGGCCAGGGGGATCCGGTCGATAACCTGGTTCGGCGGCTGGGGTTGATCCGGGCAGCGGGGGATCCAGCCCGCAGTTTGCGCGCGACCGAAGAGGCTCTGGAGCGCTACCCCGACGAGGTCGAGCTCCTTTTGGTCCAGCGCGATCTACTCGACCAGGCGGGGCGGCCCGTGGATGCCCTGGCCGTGGTCCGGCACCTGACCGAGGTGGAACCGGAGAAGCGTCAGTGGTGGGACGAACTCTCCCAGCGTTGGCAGCGGCTCGGAAATCCGGTCGCTGCCCTCGAGGCCTTCGAGAAGGCCGAGTCTCTGGAGGATGAAGAGGCGGGTAGTGGTTCCGGTATTCCCGGTCTGCCCGCCGGCATCATCCTGCCCCCGGGTGCGACGGTGATCATCAACGGGGTGGCCTATACGAGCGGTGCGTCGACGGGCTCGGCTGGCCAGGACGATCCACGCCACCAGAAGCCGGCGACGATCCAGACCCTCTACGAGGCGACCCAGGGGGAGGATGCCGATCCCCAGGTCGCTCGCTTGCTCCTGCGGCGTCTGTGGCGTTCATTCTCCAAGGGGGAGGGCCAGAGCGGTGGAACGATCTTCTTCGCCACGAACTTTTCCCGCACGGCGGGCCTGCTTTGGCCTGGACCGCCTCCGGGGAGCGAGTCGGCCGAGCAGGAGGAAAAGGAGGAGACCCCCGAGCAAAGGCGGCTGCGCATGGGGGGCCTCTTGGCTTTCCGTGAAGAGGAGCCGGAGCCGGGGGCCGAACGGGCGAGTGCCTGGGATGTGCTGGCGGGCTTGGATTGGGGGGCGGATGAGATCGACCGCTTCGTCCGTACCCTGGGGCCGGGGCAGTTCGACGCCCATCAGTCCCTGCTCGAGGGGCAGCTCCGGGCCCGTCTTCAGCGACAGGATCCAAAGATCCTGCGCGACCACCTTCTGGACGAGATCGCGGTCGGTGGTGGTGGCCGCGTGCAACAGATCTGGTTGCTGAGCCTGCTCGGCGAGCACCCCGAGCTCGCCAATGAGCGAGTGCGGGAGGTGCTCGATGCCCTGGTGCGTGCGGCCAATCCCCTCGACGGTCCCCAGGTGCAGCGTTTGGCGCGCACCTACCTGCAGGAGGGGGATGAAGAAGAGGCGGTGCGTCTCTACCGCTGGTGTGCCACCCAGGCCTCGTCGGTCTGGGTTTATCAGGCGGACGGGATGCGTCCGCTCAGCGCCCGGGCCCTGGTTCGGGAAGCCAAGAAGCGCCTCGAAGGCGCCTCCCGCGACGCGGTGATCGACGCGGTGCTCAAGTACGCCGACCCGGGCAACCTCCCTTGGCAGCGGGAGAGTTTTGAGACCCTGGCCCTTTCGGTTTGGCGGGAGATCTTCGGGCCCCGGGCGGCCTTCGAGCGTGGTCGCGCCATGTGCGAGGCGGCCATCGATCCCGAGCAGGGGTTGCGCCGGGGGACGGCTCGCTTGGCGGCGGGTCTCTTCGCCGCGCAGGGGGAGCTCCCCTCGGCCTTCAAGGCCCTGGAGTTCGCCCTGACGAAGATGGACCCGGCCGATTTCCGTCTCGACAACCCCTGGATGAGCTACACGGTGGAGAACTTCGGTTACCTGGGTGAGTCGGACCTGCGCGCACTCTTCCCCCGGGAGAGCGACTACGAGTGGCCGGCGGTGGAGTGGTACCGGGGAGCGGGGGAGAGGCTCCTCGCCTGGCTTGCCGAGGAGCGTGTCGATGAGCCGGTCGCTGTCTATGCCGTGGCGCTGATCACCCGCCGGTTGGTGGCCCTGGGGGAGCAGTCGGCCGCCCGCGAGTTGGCAGCGGCCCTGGTTGCCCGTGAAAGTGAGGGCAGCCCCTCGCCCGACCTGCTCCTGTGGGTGATCGATGCGGCCCGGGAGGCGGGGCTCGAGGAGGAGGCCTTCGGCATCGAGCGTGAACTCTTCACCAGTGGCCGGCTCTTGCCGGCACGCATGGCCCCGTTCCTGGCTCGCATCCGCGAACGGGAGGGGCCCGAGGTGGCACGCCGGCTGGGCGAGCAGGCGGCGGAGACCTCCCTGGGGGAGGAGCTACTCGAGGAGCTGGCCCGCACCTGTGAGGCCCAGGGGGACGAGGAGGCCGCCGCCACCTGGCGCGCCCGTTCCGAGGAGGCCAGGGCCGCCGAAAAGGCTCTGGAAGAGGCTCGCAAGGCCGCCAAGGAGGCGGCCCGAAAGAACTGACCCCCGCCCACGGGATCTTCCCGTCAAAACCTCGCCCTGGCGTTAGGGTGAGAGTACGATCCACCGGGACGCAGATACTCCTTCCCCGAGCCCCCGCTTCACCCGTGCTGAAGCGGGGGCTCTCTCGTGTCGCCCCCCATCATCTCGCTGCCGGGGCGAGTGCGTGCTGGGAGGACCCGACTAGAAGATCGAGCGCAGGTAGCGCAGGCTTTCCCGAGCGATCCGTTCGGGGCCGGGGGAGTCATCGAAGACCTCGACCGACATCCAGCCCTCGTACCCCACCGCTTGCAGGGCGTCCCGGATGGGGCCGTAGTCGACCTCACCCATGCCGGGGCCGAGCAGGCAGGGATCGTTGGCGTGGAAGTAGGCCAGCTCTTCGCCGCTGGCGCGGATCACCTCGGGGATGGGTGTTTCTTCGTGGCTCATCGCGTTGACGTCGAGGTGCAGCCGGCAGGCGGGGTGATCCACGGCATGAACGAAGGCGCGACCCTCGGCGGCACAGGTGAGGAAGTTGGTGTAGCTCGGCGGCAGGGGCTCCATGGCCACGATCACCCCCACCCTCTGGGCCTCCTCGGCGACTGCGCGCACGGTCTCCACCGCTCGCGCGAAGGCGTCGGCGCGATCCCATTCAGGTTCCAGACTGCGTTGGGCTGGGCTGCCCCAAACGAGGTAGCGGCCGCCCATCTCGGCGCAGAGGTGGGCCAGGTGGATGACGAAGCGCCGGGTGCTGGCACGCACCGCTTCATCGGGCGTGGTGAGGTGGAGTCCCTCCGGTGCTCTCAGTAACCAGTGGAGTCCGCTCACCTCGAGACCCGCTCCTCGAACGGTCTCACCGATCCGACGTGCATCGTTCGTGGTCAGGGCCCTGGGGTCGGCGGCCAGGGTGAAGGGGGCCAGTTCGAGCGCCTCGTAGCCCAGCCCCGCCGCGTGGCTGGCGATCGCCTCCAGGTCCCAGCCTGCGTAGGTCTCGTTGCAGATCGCGAAGCGCATGGGCCGATCCTAGGCCCCGTTTTCCGGCGAGTCCGGGACGAGATCGGCAAAGCAGAACCCATCTCGCTCCACGATCTCGCCCACCGTCGCCCGCAGGGGATGGTCGAACATCGGTCCGGCCAGGACACAGGTATGGAACTCGCCGTTTTCGCCGCAGGGATCGACGCCCTGGGGCAGGGCGTCGAGGAGAGCGTGGTCGAACCTCCGGCCCACGAACGAGCCGGGAAGTTTCGTGGGGTCGACGCAGGTGAGCACCGCTTCGAGTCCGGCGTCGATCATGCGTCGCGCCAGAGGCTCGGTCGGTTCGTTCCAGAGGGGAAAGAGCGGCTCGAGGCCCGACCCCTCGAGCTGACGGATGCGATAGTCGCGGATCTCTTCGAGAAAGAGGTCTCCGAAGGCGACGTGGGTGGCACCGGCTGCGACCCCCTCGTCGACCGCCTGGCGCATGGCGCGTTCATACACCTCATTGGAGCAGGGCCAGGGCAGGGGGATGATGTGCAGGGGCAAGCGAGTGGCGCGCGCCTGCGCTCTTGCGAGTGCGAGGCGTGTGGAGTGCATGGCGACCCGTTCGTGGGTGCTGTTCACGGTCGAGAGCAGTCCGACCACCTCGACATCGGGGTCCTGCCGCAGCCGATGCAGGGTCCAGGCACTGTCCTTGCCCGAACTCCAGGAGAGCAACACGCGCCGTCCCATCAGCTTGGTTCCCCCACAGCGTGGAGTGCCGTCATGGAACCGGTGCCAAGGAAGGGGCGGGATTGAACGCAGTGCATGGCCCGCTCCACCCTAGCCTCCCGCCGCTCCGCCCTGAAGGGGAGCGCCAGCCGCCGGCTGGGTCGCTTGCAGCTTGGCACCCCCTACCGGGGTCGCCCGAATCTCCAGGCCGCACGGCGGGGAGCCGCAGCGCTGCGGGAGCGGCGTGCGCTCATGGATGGGGCCGGTTGAAGCTGGGCGGGATCTCGGGGGATGCTCTAAGCTGGCCCGGTATGCTTTCTGCTCTCTGCGTCTCTTTGGCTCTCACCGCCGGGCAGGGGGCTGCCGCGGTCGATGAGATCCAATGGGATCGGGACGTGCGTCCCATCCTCTCCCGCTCCTGTTTTGCCTGCCACGGTTTCGATGGGGAGGCGCGCAAGGCCAGGTTGCGGCTCGATGTCGATTCGGTGCGCGAGGACGAGCGGGGGATCATCGTCCCCGGTGATCCCGCTGCGAGCCTGCTCCTGAAGAAGGTTCGAAGCTCCGATCCCCAGGAGCGCATGCCGCCCCCCGAGGAGGGGGATGCCTTGAGTAGGGAAGAGATCGCGATCCTCGAGCGCTGGATCGCGGAGGGGGCGGTCTATCGGGGTCACTGGTCCTTCGAACCGGTCGCCGATCCGATTCCTCCCCAGTTGCCCGAGCGTTTCGGGGAGGTGAAGCCGATCGATGCCTTCGTCATCGCGCGCCTGCTCGACGCGGGGCTCGAACCGTCGCCCGAGGCGGATCGGCGTACCCTGATTCGCCGGGTCACCTTCGATCTCACCGGCGAGCCGCCCACGCCCGAGGAGATCGATGCCTACTTGGCGGACACGGAGCCCGGTGCCTATGAACGGGTGGTCGATCGGCTACTGGAGAGTCCGGCCTATGCGGAGCGCATGACCCTGGCCTGGATGGACGCCGCGCGCTACGGGGATACGAGCGTCTACCACGCCGACGGTCCCCGAACCATGTGGCCCTGGCGCGATTGGGTTCTGTCGGCCTATGACCGCAACATGCCCTTCGATCGCTTCACGCTCTTACAGTTGGCGGGGGATCTGGTGCCCGGGGCGGGACTCGAAGGAGAGATCGCTTCGGGCTTCCACCGCAACAACGGAACCTCCGACGAAGGGGGGGCGATCGACGAGGAGCTGCGCGTCTCCTATATGGTCGATCGGGTCAAGACCACCGGCAACGTCTGGCTCGGGCTCTCGATCGAGTGTGGGCAGTGCCACGACCACAAGTACGATCCGATTCCCCAGGAGGACTACTACCGCTTCTTCGCCTATTTCAACCAAGCCGACGAGAAGGGCTTTCAGACGCGCACCGGCAACGCGCCGCCTCTGGTTCGGGTACCCGATGGCGATGAGAAGCGCGAGTTGGCGCGTCTCGGCGCTGAGCGGGAGCGGCTGATGGGGGAGTATGAGGCCGAGGATCCTCCCCTGGAGGCCTTTGCTGCCTGGCACCTGTCCCAGCGGCTGGAGATCCTGGGGGCCGACTCCCCGCGGCTCGGCCCCTGGAGCTCGATGGGACCCCTCTCCGCGGACAATAGCCGCGAGGCCTTTGAGCGAGACTTTGGGCCGGAGACCCTGGTGCGCCCCCTCGAATATGGCGGGGGGGGAGAAGCGCTTGCCTGGAAGCCGCGGCCGCAGTGGCGCGACGGCCAGGTGCAGTCCCTCGGTTCGGCCTCCAACTCCGCCTTCTACCTGGCGCGTACTCTAGAGGTCGAAAAGAAGCGCCGGTTGGTGATCTCGCTGGGGAGTGACGACACCCTTTCGGTTTGGTTGAACGGGAAACGGTTGCACCACCAGGAGGTCTATCGTGGCGCAGGGCCCGATCAACAGCGCCTGACCTTGGAACTCGAGCCGGGTGAGAGCCAGCTACTGATCAAGATCGTCAACGGTGGGGGACCGAGTGCTTTCTACTTCAAGGCGCTGGAGAGCGATCTTTCCGAAGATGTCTTGGCAGCCTTGCGCAAGCCGCCGGCTCAACGGGATCCCGAGCAGCGCCGGATCCTTTGGGAGCATTACAAGGGCCAGGTCTGGGCTCCGGGACGGGAGTTGCGTGAGCGGCTGCGAGCCGTGGAAGAGGAAAAGGTCGCACTCGAAGCGCGCATCCCGACCACCATGGTACTCCGGGACCTGCCCGGTGGTCGGCAGACCTACGTCCTGGCCAGGGGACGGTACGACGCCCCGATCAAGGAGCGTCCGGTGGAACCGGGGGTGCTCGAGTTCCTTCTGCCCCTGCCCAAGGATGCTCCTCCCAACCGTTTGGGGCTTGCCCGATGGCTCGTCGACCCGGCTCATCCGCTCACTCCTCGGGTGGCGGTCAACCGCTACTGGGCGATGCTCTTCGGTCGTGGCTTGGTGCCGACGGTGATGGATTTCGGTTCCCAGGGCGAGTATCCGAGCCATCCACTGCTCTTGGATTGGCTGGCCCGGGACTTTGTTGCGGGTGGTTGGAACGTGAAGCGTACCCTGCGGGAGATCGTCACCTCGCGCACCTATCGCCAGGCCTCCCGTAGGCGTTCCGAACCCGAGCGGCGTGATCCGGACAACCGATTGTTGTGGCGCGGCCCGCGTTTCCGCCTGCAGGGGGAGTTCATCCGCGACCAGGCCCTGGCGGTAGCGGGCCTCTTGGTGCGCAAAGTGGGTGGACCGGGGGTCAAGCCCTATCAGCCCGCCGGGCTCTGGAACGAGGTCTCCCTCGACCGTGGGCTACGCTTCCAGCAGGACACGGGCGAGAAGCTCTACCGCAAGTCGATGTACATCTACTGGAAGCGTTCCGCGCCGATGCCGGCGATGACGATCTTCGACGCGCCGACCCGGGAGAAGTGCATCGTCAGTCGCCAGCGCACGAATACCCCCTTGCAGTCCCTGGTGGCGATGAACGATGTGCAACTCATCGAAGCGGCCCGTCACCTGGCCGAGGCGATGATGGCTGCCGGAAAGGACTTCGGGACACGCTTGGACGAGGGTTTCGTGCGTTGCACGGCCCACCCCGCGGACGAGGCACGGCGTCAGGCGATGCAGATCCTCTACGAGCGGGTCCTGGAGTCTTTTCAAGGGGCGCCGGAGCGGGCCGAGGCGCTGCTCGCGGTGGGGGAGTCGCCGCGTGATGAACAGCTCGACCCGATCGAGCACGCTACCTGGACCGTTTTGGCCAGTACCCTTTTGAACCTAGATGAAACCCTGACCCGCGACTGATGCACCCCTCTAGTGATCCTCTTGGCGAATACCGGCAGGGCCTGACTCGGCGTGCACTGCTTGGGCGCGGCGCCCGGGGGCTGGGTTCCTTGGCTCTGGGCTATCTGACTGCGGGCAGTGCCCTGGGCGCGGGTGCGCGCGGAAGCGGCGCTCTGCCCGGTTTGCCCCATTTCCCCCCTCGGGCCAAGAGAGTGATTTGGATGTTCATGTGTGGGGGGCCCTCGCACATCGACCTGGTGGACTACAAGCCGGTCCTGCGCAAGATCCACGGTCAGGAGTTGCCCGAGTCGGTGCGTCGTGGTCAGCGGCTGACGACGATGACCAGTGGGCAGAAGTCCTTCCCCTGTGTTGCGCCGATGTTCGAGTTCCGACGTTACGGGGAGCACGGTACGTGGGTATCTGACCTCTTGCCCCACTTCGCCGGGGTGGTCGACAAGGTGACGATCATCAAGTCGATGCACACCGAGGCGATCAACCACGATCCGGCGATTACCTATATCAATACGGGTACCCAGCAGCATGGGAAGCCCAGCATGGGGGCTTGGCTCTCCTATGGACTCGGCAGCATGAATCGCGATCTGCCCGACTATGTGGTGATGATCTCTCAGGGGTCGGGCAACCCTCAGGCCCTCTATGCGCGCCTTTGGGGTGCGGGTTTCCTTCCCTCGCGCCACCAGGGTGTCAAGTTTCGGGCTGGCAAGGAGCCTGTGCTCTATTTGAACGATCCGCCGGGGATCGATCGATCCACACGCAGGGCGATGCTGGATACGTTGGCGGAGATCAACGAGCGCAAGTTTGCCGAGTGTGGCGATCCGGAGATTCGCACGCGTATCTCCCAGTACGAGATGGCCTTCCGCATGCAGGCTTCGGTTCCGGATCTGCTCGACCTCAGTGACGAGCCGCAGTCCACCTTCGACCTCTACGGGGAGGATGCGCGCAAGCCGGGGACCTTTGCCTCGAATGCCCTCTTGGCGCGCCGTTTGGCTGAGCGGGATGTGCGTTTCATCCAGCTCTTCCACCGTGGTTGGGATGCCCACTTCAACCTGCCCAAGGAGATCCGCGGTCAATGCGCGGACACGGACCGGGCCAGTGCGGCCCTGGTCACGGATCTCGACCGCCGGGGCCTCTTGGAGGACACCTTGATCATCTGGGGTGGAGAGTTCGGCCGCACGATCTATTCCCAGGGCCAGCTCACCAAGGACAACTACGGTCGCGACCACCACGGGCGTTGTTTCTTCATGTGGATGGCCGGCGCGGGGGTCCGTCGGGGTTTCGAATTCGGCGCAACCGACGACCACTGTTACAACATCGTCAGCGACCCGGTTCACATCACCGATCTTTCGGCCACGGTCCTGCATCTGCTCGGCATCGACCACCAGCGCTTCACCTACCCCTACCTCGGCCTGGACCAACGCCTCACCGGAGTCGATCATCCGGCCCGAGTGGTCCGCGAAATCCTGGCTTGAGGCGCGACTTCCCGCTCCCCGCCCTTCCGGGCGGGGTCGGCTCGCAGCGCCATGGCCCCGTGACTCCCGCGATGAAGCCGCGCAGGGGCAGCCTCCTGATCGGGCGCTCCCGAGAGGACCTGCACCCCGCTGCGCCTCACCCTTGGGGCTCCCCTTTGGCCCAAGGATGGTCATCCCCCATGGGAGGCAAGTGGGGACCGACCCGCCTGCAGCGCGGCGGCGGCGGTGGGGATCGGTGACCGGCGACTTGTGGGCTAGTCTCTTCTCGGCGCCTCGGCGGCAGCTTGGTCCTCCGTTGAGAGGGTCTTTGCTGGCAGGACCACGGCGCGCCGTCCGAGCATGTTCATGCGGGTGGCACGGATTTGGGTGGGGGAGAGGGTGCGTCCATCGGCGAAGCGGAAGAAGAGCGCATCTTCGGGGCACTGCACCACGCAGGCCCCGCAGCGGATGCAGGCGTCGGGCCGCTGGATGCGTACCCTGCGCAGCTTGCCATCCATGGCCAGCACGTCCCGGGGGCAGACCTGCACGCAGTCGGCTACTCCGGTGCAGCGCTCGGCGTTCAGCACCAGGTCGAAACGGTTGCCCCTGGTGTTGATGGTGCTCGGGTACAAAGGGGTCGTGCCGGCGAGGTCCAGGGAGAGCACGAGCATGGCGATGGTGGAGGCCGCGCCCAGGACGCCGATGTGGAGCAGATTGGGGCCATGCAGGGCCATGTCCGCGGTGATCGCCAGCAGTGACGCTACGACGGCCCCTCCTGCATAGGTAAACCAGCGCGACCCACCCCACAGAGGCAGGCGGGGCAAGGCCGCGAAGATGGCGAAGATCACGACGGCGATTGAGCCGGCACCGATGAAGGCCGTGGTTGCGCCGAGCAGCGACCACAGGACCACGGCGGCGATAGCGGTGGTGGCGGGTGCCCACAAGAGCGCCATCTCCATGCGCTCCCACAGGGGGAAGCGCATCAGGCGTTCGGAATGCTTCACCCGCTGGCCGCGATCCAGGAAGGCAGGGAGGTCTTCGAGCCGGGCGGGTCCCCAGCCGACCCTCCATCCGGTCCGCTCCTGCACGATCCTCCGTTCCACACCGGTTGCGGCGAGTTGCGGTAGCCACAGGTGGCGATGCTCGACCCGCTCTCCGATGCCCGAGGAGCGCAGGACCGCGATGACGTCGTGGTGGGTGAGGTGGCCACCGCCTGCGGCACACCAGACGTTGATGCCGTGGCTGTCGGCCACCAGGAGCCATGCATCCCGCCCTCGCAGCACCCGGGTGAGGCGATCCACCGTGAGGGTGAAGTTGCCGGAAAGTAGCACGGGGGCGTTCGGACCCGGCCGACCGATGGCCCGCAGGCCCGGACGGGTCGCGTGGGGGAACATGCGCAGCAGGGTGTCGCGCAGCCACGCAAGGAAGCGTCCAGGGAGGGTCATGTGTCCCTCCCTCGCCGGGCGCTGACGAGGATGAAGTCACCCGCGGGCGCGCGTTCCTCCTCCACGTCGACGAAGCCCGCCGCGCGCACCTCCTCGGCCAGACCGTCCATGGGATGGGTGCGCTGGCCGGTAAGGATCCAGGTGAGGGCTGCTCGCGGCGCCCGCCGCAAACGCCATCCCAGGCGCCCGAGGGGAGTTATCGGGGCTGCTTCATCGGCGAGGAGCAGTCGGCCCCCGGGGACGAGCGCCTCCCGTGCCTGCCTCAGTGCATAGGCACGTTCTTCGGGGAGTAGTTCGCTCATGGCCAGGCTGGAGACGACGGCGTCGAAGCTGCTCGGCGCCACCTCGTCCTCCAACTCCATCACCCCCGCCTCGACCCATGTCGCAGTCAGACCCTCGGCCTGCGCCTTGGCCCGCGCCACCGCCAGCATGCCCGCGTCCTTGTCCAGACCGGTAACCCGCGCGCCTCGGCGGGCGCAGGCCAGGGTGACGCCGCCGGTACCACAGCCGATGTCGAGCACGCGGATGCCGGGTCCGGCGATGCGCTTGGCGAGTTCCTCCCACAGGCCGTCGATGGTGTTGCCCGACAGGATGCGCATCCCCCGGTCGTAGCGCTCGGGGGTGGACTCCAGCAGCTTCATGTAGACGTAGCTGCTCATGGCTGCTTCACGGCTCGAGGTGTGGCGCCGTCGAGGAAGCTCGTTACAAGCAGCTCGGGCAGTTCATCGAGGGTGGGCCAGGTACCCTCGCTGGCCCAGTGCTGCCCGTAGAGGAGAGCCAGCATTCCCAGGAAGAGCAGCGCGAGTTGGTCGGGGGGGCGGTCCGTGCGCACCTCTCCGCAGGCCGCCCCCTCGGAGAGGATCTCCTGCACAGCATGGGTGAAGGGGGCGAGGTGCTGGGTTACCCGTGCCGTCTGTTCGGACCGAAAGGCGAGGGCTTCCCGAACCAGGACCTGCACGAAGTCCTCCTGCTCCCGCAGGACGGAGATGTCCGCTTCCACCAAGGCCAAAAGCCGGCCACGGGTGTCGGTACCCGGCGGCAGTGCTTCGTAACGACGCAGGGCCAGTCGCGCGGCCTCCTCGATCACCGCACCGAAGAGAGCCTCCTTGCTGGGGAAGTGGTTGTAGACCGTGCCCTTGGCGAAGCCTGCCTGGGTGGAGATCGCATCGATGCGCGCCCCGTCGAATCCGTCCCGGGCAAAGGCGGCAGCTGCGGCTTCCAGTAGACGCTGGCGTGCATCGGCTTTCTGAGCTGCTGATGTTCGCGGCATGGAACCTCTCTTTATATGGGTGACTGGTCACCCATATAAACTACAGCCGCTGACCGATCAAGGGGAGGGCGGCCCGGCCCGGGGCACTGCTCTCGCCAAAGCACCCCCCAGAACCCCCATGGCGGCTAGGGCGACTCGGGAAAGAGTTCTCTCTGCTGCATCTTCGGGGTGCTGCTCGGGCGGGGGGGGAGGACTTCGAGGGCGCTCTCTTCGCCGTTGGCCAGCCCCAGGCGGCGGCAGTGGAGGTCGAAGAGGCGCTCGATGGCTTGCCAGCGGGGACCGGCGCCGGACATGCGCGTACCAAAGGCGCTGCGCTGGGCACGACTCTGGCCCGCGCGGGCATCCTCGATTCCCGCCAAGACCCTGGCTGCACGCAGAGGGAGTGCAGATCGCAGCCGCTCCTCGAAGACCGGACGCACATCTCCCGGCAGCCGCGCCAGAATCAGAAAGGCACTGGAGGCTCCCGCCTCCCGGGCACGCTCGAGGATGGCTGGGATCTCGGCGTCGTTCAGGCCGGGCAGGATGGGAGCCAAGGCCACGCCGACCGGGATCCCGGCGGCAGCCAGGGATTCGATGGCCGCCAGACGAAGGCGCGGCGGAGGGGCCAGGGGCTCGATGGCTCGACAGATCGACTCGTCGAGGAAGGGGATCGAGAGGTGGACGTGGGCCCCGGCAGCGCGCTTCAGGCCCGCGAGCAACTCGACGTCCCGGCGGACCAGGGCTGCCTTGGTGATGATGCTTACCGCGGTGCGATGGCGCAGACAGACCTCGAGGCAGGCGCGGGTCAAACCGTAGGACGCCTCCAGGGGTTGGTAAGGATCGGTCACTCCACTGAAGGCGAGCCAATCTCCTCTCCAAGAGCGACTCCCCAGACGCCGCTCCAGAAGTTCGGCCGCGTTGGTCTTGACCACGATCTTCGTATCGAAGTCCGTGCCGGCACCCCAGTCGAGATAGCGATGTCCCGTTCGGGCATAGCAATAGGCGCAGGCGTGCTGGCAACCGCGATAGGGGTTGACGCTGTAGGTGAAGGGGATGTCGTCCGACTCGTTGCGCACGACGATCGAGCGCGCCTGCTCCTCGAAGACCTCCAGTCGCGCGGGGGGCGCGGGTCCCAGGTACTCCACGAGGGGCCCCGCCCAGGGATTCGGCGGGTTGGAGATCGGGCGGTACACCTCAGTGACCGCCTCCGGACTCGTTACCGAGGGCCTTCTCCAAGTCCTCGAGTAGCCGCGCGGCACTCGCATCCCCCGGCAGGAGTCGCACCAGCTCACGTGCATACTCGACGGCTCGCTCCGTGTCGCCCGCGTCGCGCGAATAGGTCGCCAAGGCCTGGACGATGTCGATGTCGCCGGGAAAACGCCGGTGCGCCTCGTCGAGGACCGCCAACGCCTCGTCGACGCGTTCCGTCGATCCGAGAGCGACCCCGTAAACATAGGCCAAGCGGGGGTTGGAGGGGTCACCCGCCGCCGCACGGCCCAAGAGACCCACCGCTTCCTCGGAACGCTTCGTGCGCGCATAGAGCAATCCAAGGGCTTGCAAGAGCGAGGGGTTGTCCGGGAAACGCTGTAGACCTTTTTCGAGCACCTCCTCCGCCAAATCGTCACGCTTGCGCGCACGCAGGACATCCGCCAGGTTGGCGATCGCCGGCAGGAACCCGGGGTCGAGCTCAAGGGCCTCGCGGAAAGAGCGCTCCGCATCGATCAACCGCCCCCGCTGCATACGAAAAACCCCCAAGTTGAGCTGGGACTCGGGACGGTCGGCATTGGCGAGCTGGGAAGCGATGAAATCCTGCATGGCCGCGTCGAAGGCCTCCTGCCGAGAAGGAGGCAGCTCCTTGATCGGAGCGAGAACACGCGCCGCCTCGGCCCGCACGGCACGCACCGGATCGGAGAGCAGGGGAAAGACCAGCTGGCGCGCCTTGGCTTCCTCGGGCTGGCTGTCGAAGATGCCCACCGCCGCGAGGCGAACCAGAGGGTCGGGATCCTCCAGACCGGCGACGATGGCGCGTGCCCCCTCGGGCGTGCGTACCCCCCGCAGGAGATCGATCGCCGTGGCACGCACGATCCCGGGCTCTTCGGTGTCCGCGGCCACCGCACTCAGCTTCGTCTCGGCCTCCGGATCGCCACTCCAAGCCGCAGCGATCGCCTCGGCCCGATCGGGCTTGCCCGAGCGGCCCTCGGGGAACCACTCTCGCACCCGCTCCGCAGCCCAGGCCGCATCCTGGTCCTGGTGACAGCCGTTGCAGGCGTTCGGTGTACCGAGCTTGACCGAAAGATCGGGGCGGGGGACCCGCAGCGAATGATCGCGCCTGGGGTCGACGATCATGTAGGTCCGCTCGGGCATGTGACAGTCGACACACTGCGAGCCCTTGCCAGGGGCCGCATGATGGGTGTGTTCGACCCGATCGTACTTGGCCGGTTGGTGGCAGCGGGCGCAGAGGGCGTTGCCGGGGTAGAGAGTGCGCGTGGTGTGCGGGTCGTGACAGTCGCTGCAGGTCACCCCATGGGCGTACATCGGGCTCTGAAGGAACGATCCATAGACGTAGACCTCGTCCAGGATCTGGCCGTCTGGATGGTAGAGCCCGCGCTGCAAGAAGGAGAGCCGGTACTGATCGTGAAAGGAGCTGCCGTTGACGGGAGCCTCAGCGATCGTCGAACGGCGGCTGTGGCAGCGCGCGCAGGTCTCGCTCTGGGCATGGGAGGAGCGCGGCGCGCTGCGCTTGGCGTTGCCCGTCTCGGGATCGATCGACCACTGGCCACCCGACGAATCGCGGAGGGAGACCAGGAGGCCGTTCTCGCCCTGCTGGTCGCCGCGCGCCCAGGCGACGTGGTCCGCTCCGGGGCCGTGACAGGCCTCGCAAGAGACGTCGATCTCTTCCCAGCGGGTGCGGTAGTGGTGGGTCTCGGGGTCGTATCCGCGCTCGAGCCCGGTCGAGTGACAGCGAGCGCACATCGAGTTCCAGCGCAGGTAACGGCCGGTCCAGTGCAAGGGATCCCCCGCCGGCAGGGGATCGTCGGGGTAGAGGTGGAACCAGCGCTGCCCGCCCTGATCCGCGGGGCGCGTGTCCCAGGCGATGGGTAGGCACTGCAGTGCTCCGCCTGGAAAACGAACCAGGTACTGCTGCAAGGGGTCGTAACCGAAGACATAGGCGATCTCATAGGTGGTGAGTTCGCCGTCCGGCCCGTCGGTCTCCACCAGGAAACGCTCCCCCTCCCGGCTGAAGGTCGTCACCACCCCGAAGTGTTCCAGGGTTGCGCCGTCGAAGTTCCCAAGAACCGTCTCTTCCCGAGCTTCATCCATCGCCCGGTCGTGGTCGGAGCCCTCGTAGAGCTTCCCTTCGCGCTCGTGGCAGCTCACGCAGGTCTCTCGACCGACGAACTTGGGGAGGGCCCGGCCGGCCGGTTCGCCTTGGGGTGAGGAGGGATCCCCACCCGGAGAACAGGCACAGAGGAGGAGCAGGAGCAGGGCGCGCGGAGTCCGGAGAGGGGTCATGCACGGCGCATTCTAGCCGCGGGCCCCTGCTCCGGTCCCACGTGGCCCAGGGGGATCAGGCTCGGTCCGCTGGGTGAACCGCTTCGTGGGTGGGGTAGTCGGTATAGCCCTGCGCGCCGCTTTCGCTCGCATACCAGGTGGCCATGTCGGAGTCCGCGAGCGGGAGGTCGTAGCGTATGCGCTCCACCAGGTCGGGATTCCCGATGAAGGGTCGGCCGAAGGCGATCGCATCGGCATGCCCCGAGCGCACCGCCTGTGCAGCCGTTTCGGCGTCGTAGCCACAGTTGCCGACCAAAGGTCCGTTGAAGACCGAGCGGAACTCCTGCAGCGTCATCGGTTCACCCAGGCCGTGGAAGCCGAAGCCCAGACCGTCGACGACGTGTAGGTAGGCGAGACCAAAGCGGTCGAGTTCGCGAGCGACATGGGTGAAGGTTTCACGGTAGTCGGGACTTCCCATGTCGTTGAAGACTCCGTTGGGGGAGAGACGCACCGCGAGACGTCCCGCGCCGATCTCGTCACGGATCCCAGTGACGATCTCTCCCAGCAGGCGAAAGCGACCCGCGGGGTCACCCCCGTAGCCATCGCTGCGGTGGTTGGTTCGCGATTGGAGGAACTGATCCAGGAGATAGCCGTTCGCGGCGTGAACCTCGACCCCGTCGAAGCCGGCCGCCCGGGCACGCCGAGCCGCCAGGACGTAGTCCCGCGTGATACCCGCCAGCTCCTCGGTCTCGAGAGCCCTGGGGGTCTCGTGGGGTTTCTTGCCTTCGGGGGTGTTGACCCCATCCCCTTCGATGGGAATGGCCGAGGGCGCCACGGGGAGCTCGCCCCCGTGAAAGGCGGAGTGCGAGGCGCGCCCGCAGTGCCACAGTTGCAGGAAGATGCGCCCCCCCGCCCCATGCACCGCCTGGGTGACCTGGCGCCAGCCCTGCTCCTGCTCGTCGGTGTAGATTCCAGGGGCGTTCACCCAGCCCACCCCCTGGGGGGAGACCGAGGCCGCTTCGGCGATTTCGAGGCCCGCCGCGGCGCGCTGGGCGTAGTAGGTGGCCATCAGCTCGCCGGGGAGGCCACCGATGGCGCGGGCTCGGGTCATCGGCGCGAGAAAGATCCGATTGGGTACCTCCAACTCCCCCAAGGTCAGGGGCTGGAAGAGGGGGGCGATCTGGGG